>CAYNMS010000013.1:0-38849 GCA_964398525.1 uncultured Pseudomonadales bacterium
TTAGTCGATCATCTTGGATAAATTGGATTGATGCTCGATTCCGGCCAAATTGAGGAAAATCCTGAAATTAATGGAATAAAA
Organism: uncultured Pseudomonadales bacterium; assembly: GCA_964398525.1. Taxonomy (GTDB): domain Bacteria; phylum Patescibacteriota; class Microgenomatia; order UBA1400; family CAYNFZ01; genus CAYNMS01. The sequence continues at coordinate 82 of CAYNMS010000013.1, forward strand.
GTTCAAACTTTAAGTGGGATTATCGAGATTTCTTGATTGCTCAGCACAGTTATACTTTTAATGGAAACAGATGGGGTCAACCACCGGAACCAAAACCGTATGGGGAAGTGAATTCTTGGGAACATATAAATCCTACAGAAATACATGAAAAGTTGACAGTAGGAGTAAGCGTTTTTATTGATTTGGAATCAAATACAGTTTCAAAGATAGCCTACTATGGGTATGTAGCTGGAAATCAGTATCTTTGTAGTAATCCATCTCTTGAAATCTTCTTTATAAATAACGACAAACCACTGGAATCAAAAATTCTTCTAGTAAGAGGTACGGGAGATGCTGAAATTATCAATTGCGATGAATCAGGCATAATCGAACACCAATACAGTTATACTGAATCCGATATACCAGAAGATATTGGCAGGACTTTTAGACAAAAACTATTTCCACTTGGTACATATAATGACGATAATGGAACTATGTATAAGCTCTATATTCAAAATAATAAAGCTGATTTAGAAATTTAAAATCTAATTCTTTGTTTTTTAAGTGTTTTTGTATTGGTTTTTCAAACTGATGGTATACAACCCCAAGGATTTGTATAAATTAATAGGCGTTTAGAGGTGTAAACACCTGGTGTCGTTTACACTTAGAAAATTAATTTAAAAAACAGCCTTTGACATTAATAAAGAATTCAAACTTAATTAGTGTTTAAATATACAATAATAAGTCTGAAGTATTGGAAAATTATTTACTGCAAACATAGAAATGTTATTTACCCCTGAATTTGAAAACTCACCACTAGAACAACAAGTTGAAAGGATCCGCTTAATTTTTATTGGCCAGGTAGATGCATATCGTGGTGCTCTCAAATTGAATCCAAATAATGAGTCAGTCAAAACTCAATATCAGCAAATCATCCATGACGTACTTATGCCAGATAACAATGATCTCGACCCCGTCCAAATAGACAAACAAATTAATGAACTCAATAGAATTTTCGATCTATTTATTGACCGAGTCGGAATTAGTGACAATTTAACTCAACACGATCTCCTATCTAACGAGCACTTTGTTTTAAGTACTACCGCCTTAAGCGCCCAAGCTCTTCGAACAGTTGGCAAGCTCACTCAAAAGCAATATGCGGATTTTATGACTTCTAAAGGCTTTGTATTTGGTGAAAGCGGCGGACGACATCTAAAAAAGACTAGGTCTAGTGATAATTAATTAAACTTTGTGCTTTCTCTCACCTACTCAATTCACTCAAAATTTCCCAAATTCTTAAATCTTCGCCTCCCAACTTCCAAAACACAAACTTTTTTACACCTAGGCTCTTTGCCAGTTCTACTTTTCTCAAAATACTTTCAGTGTCCTCGTACCACAAAACATGACTCACCCCTTGGGATAAATATTCACCGGTTAGAGTATCCAAATCACTACTTCTTTGTCTGTTTCCGTTAAAGCTTTCTAATCTCTCTTCCGCTTGGGTATAAGTGATACCCTCTCCTTCCTCTTCCCACCAATCATAACCATATGTGGGCAATCCCAGCACCAATTTGTCATCAGGAATTGTAGTTTGGGCATACTCAATTACTTCAATTAGCTTACTCTCAGGTGTTGTTGGCCCTGGCTCGCTTTCAATATGGTGAAAATCATAAGCCATTATTCTTACCTGATCCGCAACTTCGGCTATTCCTTGATAATCATGCCCCTTGGCCATTTCCCAATCTGTTACTCTTCCAGTTCGTGCGTGTACGGCCACACTCAATTTCAAGTCATGTTCGTGCATTTTGTTTTTCAAATTTCTCAAAAAACTGACATATTCTTGAGCATAATCTTGAGGAAAAGACTCAAAGTCTAAATCATAACCTTCATACCCGTTTTCAACTGCCTCAGCCATCAAAAATTCAATGGCCTCCTCCTGAAACCCAATGTCACCAAAAAACCTGATTGCCCTCTCTCCGTCTAAATCGTTACCAACTAATGGCATTAATAACATCCCACTTTCACTGGCAATTCTAGTCACTTCCTCTTGTGGGGGGCTATCAATACGCTCTAAAGTTACATTTTCGTTCAAACGATACCAGGCAGGAGATACCACAGATAGAAATTCTTTTGCATCCATGAGTGATTCGATCCCTTCTTCGTAATCCCAATACGGCAACCAAGCCATATATTCGACTTCCTCAACCTCAATCAATTCATTCTTTACATCATCATTTGGTTCCACCAGATGCACCAAATTTCTACTCAGGCTTGTTTTTTCACTAAAATAACTCATATAGCTCATTCCGGTTCCCAAACCTAAAATAAAACCAGAAATCAATCCAGCGAAAACCCCCGCGATAACAAACTTTACTTCCCTGGTAAACATCACTGACTATTAAGTAATTAAAAATTTACTCTCATTTTGTCTTTGATAAAACCTAAATATTCCCACAACCCAACCCCAATCTGCCAAACTTTAAACATTAGAATTACCAACAAATGAAAGATTAGCGAAATACTAGCAAATGCCATCATTGGTGGCGCCATATCAGCTCCTTATCATTCTAAATTTATATCTCTTAGGCGAGTACCATTTCATCAAACCATCTCTTGCCCACATAACTTTCAAAAAGCTTTTCAAAAAAAACAAGCTACTGACAATCCTTAAAATATAAAACTGGCCCATATACTCAAACACTCTCAAGGTTCTTTTTTTCCATGCTACATAAACCAGCGATGGCATGAAAAAAAGTAATACATCAATTAAAAAAAGGACAATAAATAGTGTAGGATCGGACATGATCGACAGTGGCAGCAACATTAATAAACTCAAATACATTAGACCACTAAACAAGCCCTCAGACACCGTTAAAGCCACCTCAAAATCCAACATTTGTCCTTCCCACGGAAGGTTGTATTTAAAAACGTTTTGCCACAGACCGGTGTACCATCTGTCAATTTGTTTCAAGTAGTCGGTCAGTGTTAGTGGATCTTGAGTCACAACTACAGCCTTGGGTTCATAGACAATTTTTCCCAACCGTTTTCTGTGAATCTCAAACGATAAAGCCATGTCCTCAGCCAATGATTTTGTCGGAAATTTTATCCTCTTTAGTACTTTTGATCTATAAACGGTTGCACAACCCGGACCCACCACAATTCCACCTAGTATCGATTGGGCTTGTTTGTGAATGGTTTGACCAATCTCATACTCCCAAACTCTAAAAATCGTCAACCAGTTTGCAAACCTGGACTCAACTCTCCCAATCACACAAGCAATTTTTTTTGACTTATCTTCTTCAAATCGATTTAAAACGGCTGAAAAAAAATCTTTTGTAATTTCAGTATCTGCATCCAGAGGCATAATATACTCATATTTTTCAGTCAGTTTCCATTTATCCAAGGCCGAATTAATTGCCGCTCCCTTACCCTTATTTTTACTCAAACTCAACACGTTGGTCGTATATTTTGCCGCAATTTGGCTGGTTTTATCCCTAGATCCATCATCCACCACAAACAAATTCCTTGCCGGCACTAGCTTTTTTAATTTTGCCAATGACGTTGCCAGCAAGGCCTGTTCATTGTGTGCCGGAACCACGATCGCAACTTGTTTTTTGATCTTAGCCATAATTAAAAAGTCCCTATTTCTAATACTTGAGAAGGCAACACTACTGGTAATTGGCTTTCAACCACCATTTCAACAATAGTCTTAAACTTTTGAGGACTTAAGCTATATTCATCGCCACTTTCATCAATTTGATGAAACATCAGCACTAACCATTTTTTTTCTGCTTCAGCTTGGTTCAACCAAGTTTTAATTTCCTCCACTTCAATTCCATCATGAACAGTGTTTGCCAAAATCTGATATGAGTCAGTCAGGGGTATGGGGTTCAAACCATTGTCAGCCAATCTCATTGCAGCGAAATTATCCTTAACCAACTTCGCCATCTCTTCGGTCATTTTTCCACAAGGTACTACATATGTATTGACCAGGTAACCTTGAGCCAATAAATCATTGTTAGATCCAACCACTTCGCTTTGAAGTGTTTCTGGTGAAAAATTCTGGCTGTCACAATTGTGAGTTCGACTGTGAGCCGTCACTTCCCAGTTAAAGAAGTGTCTAAGTCTCTTTAATTGCCCCCAGGTCATATAGGCTTCATATCCCATTAATTTGGTCGGTACCGCCACCGCCCCGGTTAATCCGTTTTGCTTGAGTAAGGGGGCGGCTACCTGGTATTGGCTTAACCACGCATCGTCAAACCACAGAGTCACCAGTCCGGTCTCAGCCCAGACAAACTCTTGTGTTCCTATTGCGTCGATGGGTTCATCTATCGCGGCCAGTACTTGAGGTGTTCTTTGGTTTTGTTCCTGCCACACCGGTTGACGTGAAACCCCAAGTAAATAACTGGCACTAAACCAAATAGCCAAAACTGGCAAAGTTAACCAACCCATCATTTCTCCTTTAAAATTTGCCACTTTCTTTTACACCTAATACCTCCTTTGATAGAGCTGATAAAACTTATCTTGATAAACAAGTTGATAACTATCGTCCTTGTTTGACTTAATTGCGTCTTGCACCTCTTGAAAATTATTACTTATTAAAGCCGAATCCTGATAAATCAATACATAATTGAAATATGCATCACCCATCGCTTGTGCATATGCCTTCAAACCCTCAGATTGCCGGTAATTCAGCCAATCATATGTCGTTACATGTAAGGGATGATTCTGGTCATAAATTGACAACATGGTCACCGGACCCTCAACACTTAAAACCAAATCGTCCTGGTCTACATTGGAAGTGATAAATTCAATCACTTGCCCATTGTCTGTCCAGCCAAAACCATACTCATATCCTTGGACCAAAGAGGCAAATCCCACCATCAATACGATTATCCATGTCTGTATCAGCTGAACTTTTTGCCACCATCTTTTCTTTGTTTGCAGACTAAAAGCCAAGCCCACACCGGCCATGATCGCCACAAAGGCATAAGTAAAAAATAAATGTTTATCCAGAGTTGATAATCGATGCGTTAACATGTGAATCACTATTATCCAGCCGGCTCCCAAATTCAGCCCCAACCAGAGTTTGGCTTGCTTTTGGCTGATCAACTCAAATGTTGCCAACGACCATAGAGGCAGTAGTAAAACTATGTAATCTTTAATCCCTTCAAAAATTGTAATCAACTTCTCATTTTCTACCGCTCCATGAGTATGCACATAACTCAATAACCCTTGGTAATGAGTCAATAAATAAATACCTCCTAAAACCAGCAAAGTTCCTAAATAATATCTTCGAAACAAAAAGTTTCGTTTCTTACCATTTTTTCTGGTTTGCAATAAAGCAACCAGTAACACTAATGGTGTATAAAAAATAATCGTAATTTTTGTAAAAATTCCCAAAATTAAACTTGTAGCCGATAAAAAATATAGTCTGCCAGATCTTCTTTTTGTTTCAAACGCCTCAAGCAAATAATTTAAGCTCAAAAAAAACAAAAAAAACGCCGGCATGTCATATGTCGCCAACCTACTCACCGCTACCGGAATACCTGAGAGTGTCATTACTGCCACGGTAGTAACTAGTGCTAGTTGTGAGTAAGCCTTAGGTGCTAGTTTTTGGGCAATTTTTCCCACAGACACAACTGTCAGAGTTCCCAAGATTACATTTAAAAATCTTGATCCAATAATTCCACCCATAGTGTAGGCCAACGCAGTCAGTGGGGGATAGGCAAACAGACTACCAGCCATCCAGTCCCCAGCTGCAAAGGATGTCCAATCCCACTGAAACAACCCCAACCTTCCCATCACCACATAAATTGCTTCATCAGCGAATGGGGCATTATAGTCCAATTTCAAGCCTCTCACTCCAAAAGCCAACACAACCAAACCTACAACAATTAATTCAGCCCTAGCCTCAACTTTTTCAATGTTTAAATTATTCCACCACTCAACAATTACCATAAGCTCTTATGGGTTAACCAACAAATAATATTAAGGCAGGGTAAACTTGCTTTTCAGCTAAACATTTCCAATCCCGAATTATATCATCAACTCCTAGTCAACTAATATCTCAATTTCTAGCTTTATTCAAGCAAATACTCATATCTATAACTTACTTCCAACATTATTTAATTGTAAATTACCTATACTTTTATCTATAATTCAACTAGCACCAATTAAGCCGAGGTTTTATGGATCAAATTTATCAATATCTAACCAACAAAAAAGCCATCGATTTCGCCAACCAACTTACCCAACCTTTTGCTTCACTTCCCTCTCTCCCCAAAAACTTTATGGATTTTTTGGTTGGTATCGCCCCTTGGCTTGCACTCATCGGCGGTATTCTTCAGATATATTCTGGTATTAGAAATCTCACCAACCCTACCGAGAATTTGCAGCTACTTGAGGAACTAATTCAAGTCGACTCAAATTATTTTGTCATCTCCGGCATTCTCATGTTAATTATGGGTGTTCTACTTTTGATGGCCTACAAGCCCTTAAAAAATCGCCACCACACCGGTTGGATGCTCTTTTTCTGGGCAACTGTTGTTGGAATCATCCATAATTTTGTCTCAATTTTCTATACTCCCGCTTCAGTCATCGGTTTACTCCTGGGCGCTGCCATTGGTCTTTATTTAGTAAATCAATTTGCCCCTTACTACCAACCAAAAACCGCTTCTTCCACCAAATCTAAAACCACCAAACGCACCACCAAAACCAAAAACAAATAGTTATCACACTTTTGAATATCAGCAGTTGACTCAATCTGTTGAGTCGGACTAGTTTTCGTTAGTTTTTTTCTTCCAAATTTTAATTATCTCTCGACCGGAATAATCATCTATTTCCCAGTAGTCGAAACTCTCAGTCGGCACGTCAGCCAGCTGTTCCTCAAACATTTCCCCATCAAACCCAACCAAAAATTTGCCCTTATCAAACTCTTCTCTAACTCTGGCATGTATTGCTATTTTAAAATCCATATGCTCAACCTGAATGTTTTTATCCAATGAAAAATATTGAATTGGCCAATAAACCCACCAGTCTTCAGTAAACACTAAAGCTTCCCCTTTACTTTCTCTTTCAATCAATTCCACGGCCAAAAGTTTTGGCTCAGCCTCTGCCGTTACAAACGCGTCCAGAGCCGTTCCGCCTGTCGCCTTTATATAATCAAAATAATTAGTCTTAAAATTAACCAAACTCACCACCGACACTAAAAGCAGTCCCATTAGCCATCTGGTAGGAGTTTTACTCTCATCTATCCAATAATTCAAAAGCACGCTCGTGACAATCACCAGTGGCACCACCACCCACAACCCGTAACGCTCGTAACCCGGAATAAATCCGTATTCTCCCACCATCACCATGTAACTTGCCACCGAGGCACCAAACCCCAAAAGTAATCCCTTTTCCGATCGGCTAAAGCGTTTTCTAAATTTTCTTATGCTAAAGATAATTGCCCCTATCCAAACCATTCCAGCCAGTTCGTATCCGGCTCCACCCTCACCCGGAACGGATCCGGAAATAAACCGGTAAACCGCCGCTCCGGTAATAAACCTAGCTCCTCCATGCCAAAAAGCCGCCAGACTTTGCGGTTTCAAACTGGACAAAGCTTCTTTAAAACCTTCTTGTCCTACTCCCGGCAGTTGCGCCACCAAAACCGCCAAGATAAATGTCATTATCGCTAATTTTATTAACTCGGCTTTCCATCTAACTGATGTAATCGAACCTTTGAGGCTAGACAGCCACACCCCCATTACCGTCGGCAAAATAAAAATATTAGTCGGATGTACCAGAAGTGCCCCGGCTGTTGCTATCAAAAGCCACCACCATCTTCGCTGATAACCTACCCAAAGTAATATTAAACACGCCGTAGTCGTTTGGGATGTGTCCCACCCAAACCTAGAGTACGCAATATTAATCGGCATGACTGCCACAATTAAACTTGCTATCACCCCAACTCTTTTCCCCCACATTTTCCCCACCAACCAGTAAGTCAATCCAATTAAAGCCGTTCCCACTAAAGCCGCCGGCAGTCTCAAAGCCAACGCCTGATTTCCCAAAACTGCCACACTCAGAAGTACTAACCCATAATAAAAAGGATTTATCACATTCCCCATATAAGTAAACCAATCCATTTCACCTCTTTCCAAAAGCCAGAGCATTCTCACGCCATATTCAGCCTCATCTCCGTTAATACCAGGGATATTAGATAAATTCACCCACCGCATGTAAACACTTGCCAAAATTATGGTTATCAACATCAGTATTAACCAATTTGGCCAAGTAAGCTTTTTACTCGTCAATAACTTTGTCAGTTTCATTGCAATCTTACTAACCCCATCTTATAATTAAAACCTCCTTATTGCCCAGGAGAACATTATACTTTTTGTCCTTTTTATTGTTTTACTGATTTTGGGCCCGTAGCTCAGTGGCAGAGCAGGAGCCTTTTAAGCTCTGTGTCGAAGGTTCGAATCCTTCCGGGCTCACAGATTGTGATTTTGAAGTCTTGTATGCTTCATTTAGCTTGAATATAGGGGCTAATTGCGGTGTTCCATTCTCTAATTCTTCATACGTTGGCAAGTCTTCAAACAATAGCCCGAACATGGCAGCATTTTGGAATGGATTTGGGCTTCCAAACAACAAATCTTTAAGGTGTTCCATAAAGTATTGAGTGTAGTTTATTAATATTTTGATATTAATTTGTTCTTTATCCTTCCTCTCACGTATACCCATCAAGTTAGCTTTCTCACTTTCTAATCTATCTATGTCTGCTTCCATTAGTTTTATTGTGGTTATTGAGGAAAGAATTTTAATCTTGTCTTTGATTTCGTTTATCTCATGTTCTAGTTCGATAAGCCTTTGATTAAGTTTTATTGTGTCATTGGACACCTGACGTTCACGTTTATCCCATTCTTCTAAGAATATCTTTTTGAAATCGCCAACAAAACCATCATCAAACTCTACATGCTCTGTGTACGACTCCACAGTGGCTTCTAAGTCCTTTCTAGGAACTCTGTAGTACTTGTGCTTTCGACTGCAATGGTACGCAGGATAATGCTTGCCAGCCTTTCCTCTCGAACCACTTGCAAGCAAGGGCTGTTTACACTTTGGGCAAAGTATGTATTGTTTATACGGATAAAGCGGGTTTTCCTTTTGTTTCCTTAATCTCCACAGAGGAACTTTACCCTTGTAAATCTTCACGTCCTCACCATCTTCAATAATCGTAATCTTTCCGCGGTTAGCTTTGTTGAAAGTATCAATAGAAACCAAACCGTCAAATTTACATTTAATAGGGTTACCGTTTGACCACTTCTCATCATTAATACCTGCATAAATCGGATTTTGAATATACCGCTGAAGCTGTTTTACAGTTAAAGGCTTACCTCCGCTATGGCCAATTATCTTCTGTTTATCATTTTTATCGTGTATCTTTCTGATTCGTGATTTGTATCCAAGAGCATTTAACTGTTCAACAATCTTGATATCAGTGAGAATCCCTTGTACCCGCAGTTCAAACATTTTTATAAACCACGATGCTTCTGTGGGGTGTGGTGAAAGTATGACTCTCAGACCGTGTGTTGTTTCTATCTTTTTATTTTGAAATCCCATTGGTGCTGGTCTTACTCGGTAGCCCATACGTACATAACGTACTTCAGCGCCAATCATCCTTGTCAGAATATCCCGTACTTCACCTTTAGCCCGTTCCGCTTCAAGTAATTCGGTAATATAAGAAGGGCTGAATTCCGACCAATTGTAACTTAGACCAAGATGGTCAAGTGTATTAACTTTTTGGGTGCTGATTACTCCGTAAACATCAATAAACTGTACGCCATATTTTGCAAATTGAGACTTTAATTGACCGTAGATGGTAGCTCCTCCTCTTGTCCCTCTGTCTATGCTCTTAATGAAGGCATAACTAATCTTATTGTTAGGATTCCTGCAAAATTCGAGTGCTTTCAAGATTGGTTGGGTATCAATCTCACCAGACGCAGATTCAACGAGGTCAAAATTGGCCTTAATTATAATTTTAGTACTTATAGATGCGGAGAATTGGGAAACACGCCTGGATATCTGTTGTTCTTGGTCTTCTGGGCTGTCACCCATCAAGCCTTGCTTGTTTGATGATATTCTTCTGAAGATAATCCCGTATTCAGTTTTCATTTAATTTGCTTTTTGCTGTGTTCCATAATAAGAATATCATTATCAGAGCAAAACTTCAATTGCCCCTTTTGATAATCATCAATAATCTTGTCAATCATTAGGTTTGCTAACAAACGCATGCGCTCATCAAGGCTAAGAGTTACTTTATTACTTGATAACTTATCTTCAATCTGCTTTATATATGTTTTATCTGTAACCATGATTTTGGTGTTCCATGTTAGAAACAAAAGAACCCATACGATAAGCTCATATGGGTAATAAGTCATGCTCAAGCTCGTAAACGAGCATTTGGTTTGCAAGTTCTTGATGCTCCTTAACGAGAATTTGTATCTGAGGGTCATTGCAAGCCCAGTTATCACCAATCCTTGTGCCGAGTTCATCTACCCTTGAAGTAACCTGCTGGTATTCTTCTTTGCTTGCTATAGCATGTTTCTTTACTGACGTATTACTTTGATAAACATTAGATTCATCCTTATAAGAACCTATAGCTATAGAGTTACTTTCCAAGGCTATTTTGTCCTGTTTTTGTGCAATTGGTTGTGAAGAACTTTTAATAGTTTGAAGATTTATTCCAAAACTTTGCAAAATTATTCCAATTGGTTGGTCTTTCTCTTGTTTTGCATATTCACTCGCTCTGCCTTCCCATTTACCAGGATTTACATATCTCTCAAAACATGTGAGTTGGAAGACTCCGCGCTTATCAGTAGCTTTAATAAAGCCTAATCTATGAAGTTTATTGTGCCAGTTCCGTACCGTATTTTGAGATTTACAATTAAAATACTCGGCCAATTCCTTAAAGTCGGTGCTAAATGTGCCGTATGTTTGGTGGTTTTTATCAAAATCAAAGATATCTGCGTAAAACTCCAGCAATGCCAGTTCCTGGACAGACAGAATCCCTTGTCTTATTAACAGCCATTTATTCCTATGAGTTACTCTGTAACCGTTTAGTTTCTTCATGATTGGTTATTTGCTTGTTGCATTTGAACTTTGCTTTATAAGGCTTTTCAATTGGCGTACGTTATCAGCTATTGCTTTTGCAGACACCATTAATTTGCCGTTAATGTAAAGCCGTTCCAATTCATGACAAACCTCAGCAGGTTGCAGGAAGAATTCAAACTTGTAGGGTGTAAGGGGTCTTACCGATACGATTTCGGCTTTTTGTGTCGATAGGATTGCAGATACCAGGGAAAGGTCAGAAGATTTGAAGTGGTGGTTTTCGTTTGCTTGTTGCATATTGCTGAACTCGAATAAACATGTCTGTTTATTCCTCCGCAAACCAATTTTTGGAATGCGGTGTTCAGCGGTTTCCAGCTGTGTACCACCAAAACCACTATATAAAAAATATTGTCAGATGTCAAGAATAGCCCGATGTGACGGGATATATTGTGTAATTAGTTTCAGAATCTGAAAGGATAATATCTCAGACAAAGCGCATACACCAGCCGTTAGAAGTATCCATACCTTTAATACCAAAAAGCGACACGTATGTTTATCTATATATAAATCATATAATGATAATCCGTACCTTTACGTCGCCATTTAGTTGGCCAGTGCAACCTAACTGTTGATTATATTAGCCCTTGTACGACTTGAACGACTACGGGATTTATTTTTATATCGCTGACTTGCTCAGCGTTTAATGGGTTCGGGGTTGCTAAAAAAGAGGGTGGGTGGGGTCTTCTTGTGTTACAATTACTATAACTAGCTGAGCGCAAACGCAGGCGACCGAATTAACGGTTGCCTTTATTTTTTTATGAAGAAGATTGGTTTATTAGTTATTATCATAGGAGTTTTATTTGTTTTTGCGTTTCTAATGACAAGGAAAACTTCTCCTGGATCAGACCAAACAATTAGCGAATGCAAAAGAATTCCAGTAACAATTGATTATGAAGTTCAACCAATTAAAGAGGTGTTTGAACCCTTAATTCCTCCAGAAGGTGAGGAGTTTTATATTCTTTCTACTGAATCAACACCTTGGGATTCAATTAACTTTGATGTAGATGGAGACGGAAAGCCAGAAGATATATTAACAGCGAATGTTTCAATGAATCACACCCCTCATGTTTTGCGAATTGTTAAAGATGACTTCGTTGTCTTTAAGTACGAAGGAGCTGGAGTGTATGCGGAAGCGGTAAATGATAATAATGGATTTATATTGGGAGAAACTATTGATTGGAACAAAAATCAGACACGGCGTACATATTACGAATTCAAAGATGGCAGGTTTATACCCACTTGGTATCAAGAGAACTGCCGATAGATATGAGTAAAAATATTCAAGGATTGACTAACAGAGTTCTGGAAAACGTTAAGTTGCTTGCCGGCGCGATACCTCTGGTCATTATGGCAGTTATTTTTATTGCGTCTATTCTTCAGAGTATCTCACCTGATATTTGGGATATGACAGTAGGTGAGTTGGTTAAACATTTATTCGGGATGACTCTATTTGGTTTAATAATAATATTCCCCATTTATATTAAGTACAGACGGGCAAAAGCACGCCATATCAAATGGCACAAAGACAACAACATTCCACTAGCAAATAATAAAGGTCAATGTTATTGCGAAAGCAATGAAGAAGCGGGTATAACAAAAACAATATAAAATTAATGACCCATTGCATAAGCAGGTAAGGGCTGAATATCAAATCTCTGAAGTGTCCGATACACCCGCTCAAAATAGTTTACTAAAGAGTTCCAGTTTTGATACAATTGGCTCACTTGTTTGACAAATAATATTATTGAATCATTTTCAGATAAATCATATGCTTAAGCTACTGAATTCTGAAATTCAAGCAAATCATTGTCACAGGCAAAAATCTGGTTTATAATCCGCTCGCATATTTAATACGCATAACTTATGGCTTCTCTTCACGTTTCCATTTCTGCCGAACCCATTGCCTATCTTGGTGACTTTGCAATCACCAACTCCATGCTCACCGGATCCATCGTTAGTCTGCTATTAATCCTTTTCGCCCTCTATTATTCTGCTAAACCCACCCACCCTAAGCAAATTTCCCGACTCCAAAGCCTTATCGAGCTTATAATCGAAGGCATTTTTAACCTCACCAAGGACATCGCGGGCGAAACCAAGGCCCGCGTTTTCTTTCCCTTAATCGCTACCGCCATTATCTTCATTCTCTTTAATAATTGGATCGGTCTATTGCCTGGAGTTGGCACGGTTGGTTTAAATTATGAACCAGAGCCGGCCAGTTTGCATGCTGGCATTCCGTCCGTTTATGCCCAAGATCCTGCCACCCCGGCAGCCTTCCAGGAGTTTCCCCAAGATGTTGCCCCCTTGGTAGTTGAAGAAGCTGACCAAACCTCAGATGAAAATCAACACCCTCAAGTCCCTGATGAAGTCGTTCCAGACAGTCAACACGAGTCTTCTCAGGATGAGCACGCCTCAGTTTTTGTTCCTCTGTTTCGGGCTTCAACTGCCGATCTTAACACCACCATTGCATTGGCTTTAATTTCAGTTGGCATGACCCAATATTACGGCGTGGCCTACTTAGGCTTATCCTACTTCACCAAGTTTTTAAATTTCAAACAAGGCCCCATCTTCACTTTCGTCGGCCTTTTGGAAATCATTTCCGAGCTTGCCAAAGTCATCTCTTTTGCTTTTCGTTTATTCGGTAACATTTTTGCCGGTGAGGTCTTACTTGCTGTCATCGCCTATCTTTTGCCCCTTATTGCCCCGGTACCCTTTTTAGGTTTAGAAATCTTTGTCGGCTTTATCCAAGCATTGGTTTTTGCCATGCTTACATTAGTATTTATCAATATGGCCACTGTTGGCCATGAAGATCATTAGGAGGAATATTATGGAAGACTTACCCGTTGCTATCGCTATTGGTTTGGGTGCCATTGGACCTGCTCTCGGCATCGGCATGTTGGTTGCTAAAGGTCTAGAGGCTATCGGTAGAAACCCCGAAGCCGCCCCTAAAATTCAGACTAACATGATTCTTGGTATGGCTTTCGCCGAAGCTATCGCCATTTATGCCTTAGTTGTCGCTTTAATCCTTAAATTTGTTTAAAGGAGCCCAAAAATGGAGATTCGAATCGGACAAATTCTCTTCCAAGTCCTAAACTTTGCCATCATCCTTTTTGTTCTAAAAAAATTCCTCTACAAGCCTGTACTTAAGGTTTTAGATGATCGAGCCAATCGCATCAAAGATGGACTTGAGGCCGCTGAAAAGAACATCAAGCTTCAACAAGATCTGGACGCCAAACAGGACAAAATCCTCAAAAAAGCTCAGGTAGAAGCCGATGCTTTAGTTCAAAAAGCCAAAACTGAAGCCGACCAAATTGTCCGTCAGGCTCAAGAAAAAGCCAAATCGGAAGTCAAACAAGTTCTTCAATCAGAACGTCAAGCTTGGCAAAACCAGATGACTCAGCAGTCAAAACAGTTTCAAAAGAATCTAACCGATGTGGTCACCTCGTCTGTTGAAACCGTCCTTCAAGATCTGGTCTCTCTCAAAGTAGACAAAACCATCGTCGACAAGCAAATCGACAAATTAGATCTCAAACACCTTATCTAAAATGAAAATTACCGTCTATTCCGTCCAGCCCCTTTCCAAAGACCAATTAAATACTTTAAAAGAAAAATTTAAAGCTAAAGTTGCCGATGTGGAACTAGACAATCAAATCGATCCTTCTTTAATCTCAGGCTTACGCTTTGTGACTCCAACCAAAGTCGTCGATCTAAGCCTCAAAGCCCGCCTCAACCAGTTAAAAAGCCAATTATCCCTTTCCTAGTATGCCTAAAAACACTAAAACGCCCCAGTTTGATCAAAATCAAGTTTTTACCCTGCTACAAAATCAACTCAAATCTCTTGACTTTGACACCTCCTCATCCCCTGACGGTAAAGTTGTCTCAATTGGTGATGGGGTTGCCCTGGTTGATGGCCTTTCCAACGTCGGCATGGGCGAAATCGTTCAATTCGCCGGCAACGCCAAGGGTTTGGCGCTTAATTTAAATGAAAGTCAAGTAGGATGTATTCTTCTGGATGAGGCAACCAACGTCAAACAGGGTGATCTAGTCAAATCTACCGGCCAACTTCTTTTCATCCCTGTTTCCAATGCTTTTTTAGGCCGTGTTGTCAACGTCTTGGGTCAGCCCATAGACGGCAAGGGTGAGATTCCCTCAGACAAACTTTCCCCATTGGAAAAGGTTGCCTCTGGTGTCATTGCCCGCCAACCTGTTGATACACCGCTCCAAACCGGTATCAAGGCCATCGACGCCATGATTCCCATCGGCCGAGGCCAGCGTGAACTCATTATTGGTGACCGAAGCACTGGAAAAACCGCCATCGCCTTAACCACCATTATCAACCAGTCAGACCAGGATGTTATCAGCATCTATGTCGCCATCGGCCAAAAACGCGCTCAAGTCTCCCAAATTGTAGCTACCCTTAACCAATACGACGCCCTAAAAAATACCATTATTGTTTCCGCCACGGCTTCAGATCCAGCCGCTCAGCAATATATCGCTCCTTATGCTGGAGTGACTTTAGCCGAACACTTTCTTGATCAAGGTAAAGACGTTCTCATCGTTTTTGATGATTTGAGTAAACACGCTTGGGCTTACCGAGAAATTTCACTTTTACTTCGTCGTCCCTCAGGCCGAGAAGCCTACCCCGGTGATGTATTTTATCTTCACTCCCGCCTGCTGGAGCGGTCCGTTCGCCTAAACTCTGACCATGGCGGCGGCTCTATCACCGCCTTGCCCATCATTGAAACACAGGCCAACGACGTCTCCGCCTATATCCCCACTAACGTTATTTCCATCACTGATGGCCAAATTTATTTAGAAGCCGATCTATTCAACGCGGGCCAGCGGCCTGCTATTAACGTTGGTCTATCCGTCTCTCGTGTCGGTAGCAGTGCCCAAATCAAAGCCATGAAACAAGCCGCTGGCAAACTGAGGCTGGATCTGGCTCAATTCCGTGCTCTTGAGGCGTTTACTCAATTCAGCTCGGACTTGGACCCCAAAACCAAAGCTCAAATCGATCGCGGTCAAAGACTGACTCAAATTCTTCGCCAACACTGGGAAAATCCTCTCAAAGTCGCCGATCAAGTTATTGTCATCTGGACTGCCACCAACGGTTTTCTGGATGAAATCAAGATGGAATTTATCAAAGACTGGGAAGCTGAGTTTATTGCTTACATTAACCAAGAAGAAAGCCAAATCATTGATGCCATCAACACTCAGAAAGAACTTACTTCTGATACTCTTGAACTGCTCAAAAAAGCAGCCAAAGCTTTTAACCAAAGTCACCCTCAGTGGCAGGTTGAAACACAAGCTTAAACTTTTCCAAAACTTACCAATTAACTCTTAATTTTTTGGCCTCAACCCGACAACTTACCAGACGCATTAAGTCAGTCAACAACATTGCCAAAATCACCAAGGCAATGGAAATGGTATCTGCCTCAAAAATGCGCCAAGCTCAACTTCAAGCCCTCGCCTCCCGTCAGTATTCCAGAAAACTCGATGAAGTTCTTTCTCGTATTGCCACCCAGATCAACCCCAACCTCCACCCTCTCCTCCACTCCAATTCTCAATCTCAAACAGAGGCCATTTTAGTTATTTCCACAGACAGGGGTCTCACCGGCAGCCTTAACACCAACTTGTTCAAGGCTGTTACCGATTTTGCCCAAAATCACCCGAAAATCCACTTTTTTACAGTCGGAAGACTAGCCAAAGAATTTGCTCTAAAGGCAGATCTACACCTGGAAGCGGAATTTGGCGATGTTGCCAGTACCATCACCTATGACACCGCTCAACCAATTGCCTCACACCTTATTTCCCAGTTTCTCTCTGGCAAATACTCTCAAGTCCACTTAGCTTATATGGACTTTATCACCACCCTCCACCAAGAACCTCGTCTTTTAAAAATTCTACCCATTCAAAAAGAATTTGAGCCAAGTGCAGATCAACTCAAAATTTCCAAAGAATACACTTTCGAGCCCAGTCCCCAAGGATTACTGGATTCCATCTTGCCCTATTTCATCGAGTTAACTATTTACCAATCTCTCTTGGAAGCCCGAGCTTCAGAACATTCCGCTCGCATGGTTGCCATGAAGAGTGCCTCTGACAACGCTAGAGACGTCGTTGGCTCCCTCACCCTCGATTACAACCGCTCCCGTCAATCAATTATTACATCCGAACTCAGTGACATTGTTACCGCAACAATGACCATTGGAGGTTAACTATGAATCAAGGTCACATCAGTCAAGTCATCGGTCCAGTCATCGACGTCGACTTTGCCAAAAATCTTCCCGAAATTTATCATGCTCTAAAATTAGAAACGCCAAATGGTCAGGAATTGACTCTCGAGGTTCAACAGCACCTTGGCTCAGGTCGAGTTCGAACTATCGCCTTAGGGCCAACTGACGGTCTCAAACGCGGTACCCCGGTTACCAACACGGGAGCCCCTATTTCAGTTCCCGTTGGTGATGCCACCTTAGGGCGTATCTTCAACGTTACCGGCCAAGCAATTGACGATCTGGGTTCTGTAGATTCAAAGGATTTTAGTCCAATTCACAAGCCTGCACCCTCTCTGGTAGAACAAGACACTTCTCAACAAATGCTAGAAACCGGTATCAAAGTCATCGATCTCATCGCTCCTTTTGCCAAAGGCGGTAAAGTAGCCGCTTTTGGTGGTGCAGGAGTCGGAAAAACTGTCATTATTCAAGAGCTAATCCGCAATATTGCTGAAGAACACTCAGGTCACGCTGTTTTTGTGGGAGTCGGGGAGCGTACTCGTGAGGGTAACGACCTTTACCGCGAAATGCAGTCAGCCGGAGTTTTGCCCAACACCGTTATGGCTTTTGGCCAAATGAATGAGCCTCCTGGCTCCCGCCTTCGCGTTGCCCTTACCGGCCTAACTTTTGCTGAGTATTTTAGAGATCAACGTGGCGAAGACGTCCTGTTGTTTATCGATAACATCTTTCGCTTTTCCCAAGCCGGTTCAGAGGTGTCAGCCCTCCTGGGTCGTATTCCATCAGCGGTTGGATATCAACCCAACTTAGCTTCAGAAATGGCTGCCCTCCAGGAAAGAATTACTTCCACTAAAACCGGATCAATTACTTCATTCCAGGCTGTTTTCGTGCCTGCCGATGACTATACCGATCCCGCCCCGGTTACCACTTTCTCTCATCTAGACTCCACCATCTCTCTTGACCGTTCATTAACCGAACAAGGTCTTTATCCGGCAGTCGACCCTCTGGCCAGCAATTCCAACATCTTAAACCCTGACATTTTAGGCCAAAGCCACTTTGACGCTGCCATGGGTGTCAAGCGGGTGCTTCAGCGCTACAAAGAGCTTCAGGACATCATTGCCATTCTGGGTATTGACGAACTTTCTGACGAGGACAAATTAATCGTCAGCCGGGCTCGTAAAATTCAAAGATTCCTTACCCAGCCCTTCTTTGTAGCCGAACAATTTACCGGCACTCCTGGTACCTATGTCTCAATCACCGAGACTGTCAGAGGTTTTAACGAAATCTTGGCCGGCAAGCATGACTCTCTACCAGAACAAGCTTTTTATATGGTCGGTACCATCGATGAAGCCGTAGAGCGAGCCAAGCAGCTATAAGCCATTATATGAAATCATTTACTCTGGAAATTCTCACCCAAGAGAAACACTTACTCACCGAGACCATTTCGAGCTTAACTGTTCCCACCACCAGCGGTGAAATTACTCTTTTGGCAGATCACATTCCTCTTTTTACACGTCTCACCTCCGGAGAACTCTCTTACACCAAACTCGACCAGCCTCACTCATTTGCCGTTAGTGGTGGTTTTCTGGATTTTAGCCCCAATAATATTGCTACCATCCTGGCTGACTCTGCCGTCAGATCGGAAGAAATCAACCTACAAAAAGTTCAAGATGCTATCGAAAATGCCAAAAAAGCTCTTGCCGCTTCTCCTGACCAAAAAACATCTTTAAAAATTGAAATGGAACTAAGACAAGCCCTGCTACAGCAAAAAATAGCCAAAAAGCGTCAGAGCAGCCGTTAACTCTTACTCAATTCTTACCCTCCCCTCTGTTGCCAATTGCTCAATTGTGATAAAGTACTTAAATTCAATGCCTCATCTACTACACATTGAAAACTTTAAGTTACTCTAATAACATTCATCTTTAATATTACTTTGTTAAAACATCGCTTCGCCTCCGGGCGAAGTCGTGTGTTAAATATCAACTAACATGAGTTTTTGACATGAAAGGTCAAGTTTTTCACCTCACCCCAGATGGTTTACTCGAACTTAAACAAGAGCTTGCCCAACTCAAGGACAACCGCCTTCCTGAAGCTATTGAAAGAGTTAGAAAAGCCAGAGAATACGGTGATCTCTCAGAAAATAGTGAATATCACGCAGCCCGTGAAGACCTCACTATTTTAGAGGGTAGGATTGAAGAGTTAGAGGAGTTGATCGGCAAAGCCAAAGTTGTTAAGAAATCCAACTCTCACAAAGTCGGCCTAGGCAGTAAAGTTACAGTCAAAAGTGATGACAAACTTCACACTTACCACATCGTCGGCAAATACGAAGCCGACCCCATTAAGAAAAAAATCTCTGACGAATCTCCCTTAGGCCAAGCCCTCATGGGTCGTAGAATCGGCGAAAACATCGAGTACGAAGCCCCCATTGGCAAAGTGGTCTATACCATCACCTCTCTAGACTAACTTGCTTGAGCCTGGTTCCCTTGCCATAATAAGCTCATGTCCCTAGCCCTACCGATATGGTATGTCTCCAGTCTGCTTTATTTGATCAGTTCCTACTATCTGCTTCTTCGTAACGCCTTTTTTCTGGAGCGATTTGCTCTCATGTTCAATTTTCCAAGAATTGAAACCCAAGGCCTAATTTTGGCCAAAATCCTTCACGCCAATTCCGTGTCTATCGTTTTTCTTGCTCTATCCCTTCTGGGGCTTTTTACCGGTTTTATCCTAATTCTTCGTCATCCTCCAAAAAAAGTCTTTACCCACCCTTTATTCATTCTTTCACTCTTAAATTTTCTTTTATCCTTTCCATCACTTTCTACCGACGTTTTTGATTATTTAAACTATAACCGCATTGCCTTTGTCTATCATGCCAATCCTTGGCTTCAATCAGCTCTTTCGTTTCCTCATGACCCCTGGATATATTTTGGCAGTTGGCTTGACCGCCCCTCCGTTTACCCTCCCCTGTTCCACCTAAGTTCAGCCTTAATTTACTTGGTCTTTGGTGCTTCTGTAATTGGCTCAATCATCGGCTACAAACTTTTAAATCTAATCCTTTATCTGGCTTTTTATTACCAACTTAAATCTATCAAACCCAAGCTTCCCCTCAAATCTCAACTCCTGTTTTTGGCCAATCCTCTCATTTTAATCGAGTTTCTTGGCAACGCTCACAACGACTTGCTATTAGCCTTCTTTCTCTTGCTTTCTTATCTATTTCTCCAGCGTTACCAACCGATCCGCTCAGCTCTTTTTTTGGCAGCCGGTATTCTCACTAAAATTACGCTTATCCTTTACTTGCCCTTATTTTTGTATTATCTCGCCCAAAAACATTTTAAACTTTCATTGGTCTTCAGCCTAAGCTTTGCCCTATTTATCTTGCTAGGACTATTCCCTCTTTTTTCGTTTCTTTCGGCTTTTCTCCATAACTTGAACCTTCAAACCAACATCTTTTACCATTCGCTACCTAATCTGTTTCGCCTATTAATTCGCGGTCTTTTTGATCTTGATTTAGACTTAGCCGGTAAGCTTCAGCGGTTTATAACTCTTCCCATATTTGCCCTAGTTTCCACTTTAGCTTTTCTAAAAGTTCGCCGTCTGCCAGAAATTGCATTTATTGGGCTCATGCTAATTTACTTAACTGTCGCCGCCCCCATGCTTCAGCCTTGGTACTTGGTTTGGTTTTTGCCACTTTTACCTTTTGCCCCCAATCATAAGTTAACAATTGCCGGACTGGTTTTTTGCCTAAGTGGTTTGTTTCATTATCCGGTCTTTTTTCTCTCATTCTACCTAAACCACCATCACCCAATCTGGCAACTGCTAAACTACCTCATCATGGTTTTGCCGCCCTTAATTATCATCTTTCTGCCAGAGCGATGGTATACTCGCTTAAAGACTTCATTTCTAAAATTATGACCTCATATATCAAACGCCATTCTTACTTTTTTCTCGGTTGTTTTCTCCTTGTAATTGCTTATTTTTTCACCCGACTCTACCAACTTGATCTCTTTCCTATCTTTACTGATGAGGCTATCTATATTCGCTGGAGTCAAATCGGTCTCCGCGACGCTGCCTGGCGATTTATTCCTTTAACCGACGGCAAACCCCCGTTATATCACTGGATCATGATGCTTTCTCTAAAGCTAATCTCAGATCCTTTAATTGCCGGCCGTCTTGTCTCTGTTGCCGCTGGTTTTGCTAACCTTTTATTGACTCTAACCCTTGCTCACTTGCTTTTCAAAAACTTTCGCCTCACTTTCCTCAGTGGCCTTCTTTATGTCACTTCCCCCTTCATGCTTGTCTATGACCGTTTGGCCATAGTTGACTCTCTTCTGACCACCTTTAGTCTCTCTAGCCTTACCTTGGCCGTTCTGCTTGTTAAAACCCTCCGTTTAGACACAGCCCTCCTCTTAGGCGCCTCAATCGGCCTGGGTCTATTAACCAAATCCTCCGGCCTGTTCTTTTTACTGTTTACTCCTTTTACCCTGTTGCTTTTCGATTGGCACCGCTATGGCTTGGTTTCCCGACTGTTCCGCTGGCTTGCCCTCATCGTTTTGGCTTCAATTTCCTCCCAATTGTTTTATTCAATTCTCCGATTGTCTCAGTTTTTCTACCGCATCGACCAAAAAAATCACGAGTTTATTCTTTCCTTCTCCGAGTTTTTCCAAAGCCCCTTTGCCCTGACTTGGGGTAATGCCAAAAGTCTTTTTGCCTGGCAATTTGGCTATCTTACTCTGCCTGTATTTATCACTCTAGTTCTGGCATTTTCTACTTCTCGCCATCTGCGTTCCAAACTAATGTTACTCTTTTACAACTTAATTCCCTTTATTATCATCGCCAGTTTCAACAAAATCATTTTCGCCCGATTTCTTTTGTTTTCTACACCTTTTTTACTTATCCTATCGTCCTATGGCCTCAATTTACTTCTCAGCCATCTTTCCCGCCCTCTGTCACACCTTTTACTTGTACCCATCGTTTTAATTGCTCCAATAACCATAAGTTTCTTTCTCCTAACCGAGCCTTCTCGAGCCGCTATTCCCCAAGCTGATCGAGATCAATATTGGGATTCTTGGCCCGCCGGCCATGGCATCGACCAAACGGTTGAATATCTCCGGTCTCAAGCCGAAACCAAACCTATATATATCGGCACCCAAGGCACTTTTGGCCTCATGCCCTATGCCTTAGAAATTTATCTTCAAGATCACCCTAATGTCGAAATCCACTCCTTTTGGCCAGTAACCACTATTCCTCAAGATGTCATCGACGCCTCCAGCCTCAAAACCACGTTTTTTATCTACAACGAACTTGAAGAGATTCCTCCTCAAAATAATCTCGAGCTAATCTACGAGTTTCCCAAGGGGCCAATTGACAATCTCCGTCACATGAGACTCTATCAAGTTCTACCTCAATAATGATTTTTTATGTCACTTTCCTTACTTAAGTCAAAACGACACTTTTTAGGTCTACTTTTAATTATTCTACTTTCAACTTTTTTAAGGTTATATGCCCTCGGCAACAATCCTCCATCTCTGGATTGGGACGAAGCCTCACTTGGATACAACTCATATTCACTCTTATCTACCGCTCGGGATGAATATGGCAATTTTCTGCCTCTCTCTATCCGCTCTTTCAACGATTACAAGCCGCCGGCTTACTCCTATCTAAGCATACCCTTTATTTGGATCTTTGGATTAAATCCTTTTTCAGTCCGTCTACTTTCAGCTTTGGCCGGTACAGCCACCGTTTTGGTTTCATATTTTCTCTCTCGAGCCCTCTGGCCCGAGCCTCGCTACCGCTTTTTGGCACTTATTACTTCATTACTTTTTGCCCTTTCCCCCTGGCATCTTCAATTTTCCCGGGCAGCCTTTGAATCCAATTTAGCCCTATTTTTTCACCTCACCGCTATTACTCTTGCTCTCACTTGGTTAAAAAAACATCAAACTTGGCTACTTGTTCTTTCGGCCGTTTTTGCAGCCGGCTCTCTTTACTCCTATCACTCTGCTAGATTAGTCACTCCCATCTTTTTCTTGGGTTTTGCTCTTATTTACCATCGTCATCTAATCCGCCATTCACGCCAGAGCTTACTGGCTCTAGCTTTGGCATTTCTCCTGCTATTGCCTCTGGCAAAATCTTTGGTAACAGGCGACGCCCAACAACGCTTCCAAACTGTCAGCGTCATCAGCAATCCAGGAGAATTTTCGCGGGAACGCGAACTTTTCGAACGCATTAGAGGTTTTAAAGCCGATCACACTGGTCCTCTCTCTTACCTTCATACCAATAAATCTGCTGTGGCCAAAATTGTCTCCAGAAATTATTTCGAGCACTTTAATTTTGATTTTTTATACCTTAGAGCCGACGGCAACCCTCGCCATCACGCTGTTGGTTTTGGCTTACTTTATCTGGCACTTTTACCTTGCCTGGTCTTTGGTGCCTATCAACTAGCTTCCAAAAACCCTAAATCCAATTTGCTTGTTTTTTGGATACTTCTAGTCGGACCCTTAGCCTCGGCATTTACCGCCGACACTCCTCACTCCATTCGCTCACTACTCATGCTTCCCGGACTCATCCTCTTAGAAGCTTTTGGGGTCTATCAGCTGTTCTCTCTAATTCGCCAAAAACTTTCTCTGAAACTATATAAACTCTCCTTGATTTTCTTTGCCTTACTTTTTGGTTTTAATCTTGTCTACTACTTCAATCTTTACTATGTAATTACTCCAATTGTCTATTCCCAGGGTTGGCAATATGGTTATTCTCAATTAGTCGATTACATCACGACTCACCAATCGGGTTATGAAGAAATTATTGTCACCACTCGCTACGATCAACCCCAGATCTTCTTTGCCTTTTTCCAACCTATACCCCCAAAGCTTTATCAACCCCTAGCCCAGACTGCTCATCAAAACATCAACCAAATCCATTTTAGAGACATCAAAGATTCAGATTACGATCTTCCCAATCGTCTAATCGCCGCCGCTCCCAATCAAACTCCAGATTCTGCCCACATTATTCATCAAATCTTTTTTCTTGACGGTCAGGTGGCCTTCAATCTAGTTGCCACTTCAGACAAACCGGATATGTGATCCGTTTCTTGTGATAAAATATCCCAAAGCTAAGACGGGGACAAGTAATCTTAAATTCCTTCCTCACCAGAGAGCGGTAGCTGCTGAAAATTCCGCAGGCAAGATTTAAGACCAAAAGACCTCCGAGTTGCCGGAAGAAACTGATTTAGGAGTAGACCCGCGCCGGTTTTTGCCCGTTATCGCAATCGACTTTATTAAAAAGTCACCAAGTCTCATTTGGCAACAACTGAGAAAAATGGAGTGGTACCGCGGTTTCCAAAATCGCCTCCTGGATGAACCAAGAGGTATTTTTTTTCCTCATTTTGCTAAACTAATTATGAATTAAGTTAAACCATCATGGCTACCCGGCTTCATCACATCAGACAAGAACGTCTCAACAAACTTTCTGCTCTCAAAGAGCTTGGTATCAACCCTTTTCCGGCAAAAGCTCAAAAAGACCATTCCAATCAAACCATCATCAAAAATTTTGATCAATTTGAAAATCAAGAAATCACCCTTGCCGGTCGTCTCACCAGCCTCAGAGAGCATGGCAAACTAATTTTTGCTGATCTCACAGACAGTTCCGGCACTCTTCAACTGTTTATCAAAAGCGACCAGCTAGCAAACACCGACACCAGTCAACAAACTCTTGGCTTTGAGCATCTCAAACTCGTCGATCCGGGGGACTTTATCCAAGCCTCCGGCACTGTTACTAAAACCAAAACCGGCCAAATCTCACTTCTGGTTAAAAGACTTAAACTCCTAACCAAATCCCTTCGCCCTCTACCCACCACCAACGACGTCATTACCGACCCAGAAACCACTTTTAGGCGCCGCTACCTTGATCTAATAGTCAATCAAGAAACCAAAGCCAGATTTGAAAGAAAATCCCAATTTTGGCAAGTTCAGCGTCGCTTCCTCGAAGACCAGGGGTTTATTCAGGTCGAGGTTCCGGTTCTGGAACACGTCACTGGTGGTGCCGACGCCCGGCCTTTTACCACCCACATGAATGCTCTAGACCAGGATTTTTATTTAAGAATTTCTACCGAACTCTACCAAAAACGTCTTATCGGCGGCGGTTACGAAAAAATCTACACCCTTGGTCCCAACTTTAGAAATGAAGGTTTAAGCGATGAACATTTGCCTGAATATTATCAACTCGAATGGTACTGGGCTTATGCCAACTATCGCGACAACATGACTCTAGTTCGAGACTTATACCGCCATGTAGCCCTATCCGTTTACAAAAAAACAGAATTCACTACTCGTGGCCATATTTTTGATTTAAATTCTGATTGGGCTGAAATTGATTATGCCAGTACTATCAAGGACCACCTCGGCGTGGACATTTTCTCAGATTCAGATAACCACATGCTCTCGGTTATTAAAGATCAAGGCGTTACTTTAAAAGGGGTAGTTAATCGCAACCGGTTAATTGACAATCTCTGGAAAATTATTAGAAAAGACATTTCCGGTCCTGCTTTTTTAGTCAATGTCCCTAAATTCATTTCGCCTTTGGCCAAATCCAAAGACGACCAGCCCGACATTACCGAGCGCTTCCAAGTAATTTTGGCCGGTAGCGAAGTCGGCAATGGTTACTCCGAGCTCAACGACCCTCTGGATCAACTAGCCCGTTTCCAAGAGCAACAAGCCTCTCGTGACCAAGGTGACGAAGAATCTCAAATGTTGGATATCGACTATGTCGAAATGCTTGAATATGCCATGCCCCCCACCTCTGGTTGGGGCCACTCAGAACGCCTCTTCTGGTTTCTAGAAGACGTAACCGCTCGTGAAGGCACTCTCTTTCCGGCTTTAAGACATAAAATAGATCCTATCACTCAAGAAATTTACCAATTAAAACTTTCTGCAAAATAGAGCTAAACCCATGTTAAAACGAGACCAACTCATCGATCATGTTAGTAGCCTCATTAGTCCAAATGTTGTTACCAAAGCCGTTTCTATGGACGAGCTTCCCAACGGAGTTCAATTTTTGGGCGCAGATCAAGTTGAAACTGTCACTTTGGGCGTCAGCCTTAACGAATCATTTTTACAAGAAGCCATTCTAAGGCAAAGCAATTTCGCCATTTTCCATCATGCTTTTGATCCCAGAACGTTCAAATCTCTTTACTCCCTAAGCTCCCAGAAGCGCTTGCGCCTGATTTTTCAAAACCAATTCACTGTCATGGGCTTTCACGCCGCCCTAGATATTCACCCCACTCTTGGCAATAACGCTCAAATAATCAAAAAATTAGGGGCCAACATCAAAGACCCTATCTATGAAAACTGGGGCTTTACGGCAGAATTTTCAAAAGCCCTCTCTCTCGACCAATTCGAAGCAAAACTTCAAACGCTCTTTGGTACGGACTACACTGCTTTTATTTCAGGACCAGATACAATTAAATCCTTCGCTGTCTGTTCCGGAGCCGCCAAACCTTACCCCGAGCACATTGAACAAATGCACGCCTTAGGGGTTCAAGCCTATATTTCCGGAGAAACGTCTGAATCCCGTCCTCACACTATGATGGAAGAGGGAATTAATTATTTTCTTTGTGGGCATTACGCCACCGAAGTTTTTGGGGTTCAGGCTCTAGCTCAAGCCTTATCCAAGAGAGTAGGGGATCAAGTCAAAATTGAATTTGTCGATATTCCCAACCCTATTTAATCAAGTTCAATTATGCAAACTAAACTCAATCACCCTTCAACTGTTCCAAATCAATATAAACCGTTATTTCATGATAGTCCCTTGCGCCCCTTATTTAGCCTGTTAACTTTCCTTCCCGGATTGTTCTTAATCGGCTTTGTGATTCTCAATTATTCAGATCAAACGCCACCCTCTCAACTGATGACATCCTGGAAGGTCTACCGTGATTTTTTCTATAAGTTTTTTATAGCTGTTTTTGTGATTGTGGGTATCCTCAAACTCACCAATCCTAAGCTTTCTCAAGCTATTTTGCCTCCAACCATTATTAGTCTTTTGTTTGTAACATTTTCTTATGCCATTGCCATGTTACTTATCGATCTGTCTCATCTATTCAGTCAGATTTTCTAAGCAAATTATATATTTCTAAAATTATGACCCGTCAACAAGCTTTAGATATAGTTCATGAATATGTTAAGAACGAAAACTTAGTTCGTCACATGCTTGCCGTTGAGGCAGCCATGGCCGCCTATGCTCACATATTTAATGAAGATGAAGAGGTTTGGCGTGTTGTTGGTCTTTTGCATGATTTTGATTGGGAAATCCACCCCACCCTTGACGAGCATCCTCAAAAAGGTGCCGATATTTTAAGAAGTAGGGGAGTCGATGAAGAAATAGTTCAGGTGATTCTTTCTCATGCCGACCACACCGGAGTCCCTCGAGACACTTTAATCAAAAAGGCCCTTTATGCCTGCGATGAAATCACCGGTCTTATTACTGCCGCCGCCTTAGTTCGACCTAGTAAGAAATTAGCCGACGTCGAAGTCAAATCCATTAAAAAGAAATTCAAAGATAAGTCCTTTGCCAAAGGGGCAAATCGCCAAGACATTATCGAGGGTGCCCAGGAACTGGATGTTGACATTTGGGAACACACTCAAACTGTCTTAAAAGCCATGCAGGCTATCGCCCCAGACCTGGGTCTTTAGTATTCCTCCATACTTGGGTAAAATACACTGTTATGTTAGATCTTCAATTCATACGCGATCACCCTGATCAAGTCAAAACCGGAGCTTTACAAAAAAACCTTGATCCCCAATTTGTTGATCAAGTTTTAAAACTCGACCAAAGTCGCCGCGATCTGCTTCAGCAAGTCGAGGCCTTAAGAGCCCAAAAAAACCAACTCACCCGTGATCAAATTGATGCTGGTCGTCGAATTAAACAAGAGCTAAAAACCCTTGAGCCTCAGCTCCGCCAAGTTGAAACCGATCTTCAAGCTTCCCTCCTAAACATTCCCAACCCCCCTGCCTCTGATGTTCCCATCGGTGCGGACGAAACTGGCAATCAAGTTATTAAGTCTTGGGGCCAAATTCCTGAGTTTGCTTTTCAACCTAAAACTCACGACCAACTTGCCCTGGATCTGGATCTCTATGACCCTAAAAGTGCCGTTGCCATTGCCGGCTCCAGAGCTTATTTCCTCAAAAACGATTTGGTCCTTTTGGAACGGGCAGTCCTTGATTTTGCTCTCGACAAAATGATTCAAGCCGGCTTCACTCCCATGACTGTTCCCTGGCTAGTTAACCCTGAAGCTTTAATTGGCACCGGTTATTATCCTTGGGGTCAAGAAGATCATTACCAAACCCAAGACGGCCAAGCCCTAATCGGTACCGCAGAGGTTTCATTAACCGCCTACCACAAAGATTCAACGCTCTCCCACAAAGATTTACCCGTCAAAATGGTCGGTATTTCTCCCTGTTTTCGTCGTGAGGTCGGCTCTTACGGCAAAGACACTCAAGGTTTTTTTAGAATTCACCAATTTACCAAAGTCGAAATGGTCGTGTATACCCAAGCCGATGAAGCTGTCACCCGCCAAATGCACGAAGCCATGCTCGCTCATTCAGAGTCTCTGCTTCAGGACCTAAATTTACCCTATCAAGTTCTTTTGATGTGCACTGGTGATATCGGTGCCGGTCAGCGCAAAAAATACGACATTGAAACTTGGTTTCCCGGCCAGCAAAAATACCGCGAGACTCACTCTGACTCGTACTTTAACGATTTTCAATCTCGCCGCTTAAACATCCGTTACCAAGATCAAGCTGGTGCTATTAAACACGTCTACACTCTTAACAACACCGTTGCCGCCACGCCCCGGCTGCTTGCTGCTATTCTAGAAAACTACCAACAAGCCGATGGCTCTGTTAAAATCCCTACTGTTCTCCAATCACGCATGGGTAAAGAGGTTATCAGTGGAAAAGTCTAGATTTCAAACTCAGGAAAATCATCACTTCAACTCTTTGGAAAAAACCGGTTTGGTCGCCATTGTTTTTGGAACCATTCTATCTAATCCTTTACTCGCGGTTACAGGTTTGGCTGCAGTTATCTACAGTCACTCCAGACATTACCATTCTAATTAATATATCCTTAAATGTTCAAAGCCCTCACTAGTCTTCTCGACACCAATCAGCGCGAACTCAAAAAAATACAGCCCCTAGTTAACCAAATCAACTCTCTTGAGCCGGAAATGGAAAAGCTCAAGAAAAAAGATTTTGCCGCCAAAACTGCCGAATTTAAATTAAGACTCCAAAAAGGCGAAACTCTAGACGATCTTCTACCCGAGGCTTTTGCCCTCGTGCGCTCAGCCAGTCAAAAAACTTTAGGCATGCGCCATTTTGATGTTCAGTTGATTGCCGGTATAGCTTTTCACCGTGGTATGGTGGCCGAGCAAAAAACCGGTGAAGGCAAAACTCTCTCCGCCACTCTTGCCCTTTATCTAAATGCTCTCTCGGGCCAAGGTGTTCATCTGGTTACTGTCAACGACTACCTTGCTCGTCGTGATGCCGGTTGGAACGCTCCCTTGTTTAATCTTTTAGGCCTGACTGTGGGTATCATCGTTCCCCATGAAGCTTTTATCGTCGATCAGGAATACGCCGGCAAACACCAAGGCGATGAACGTCTCGAACACCTGCGCCCCGTACCCAGAAAAGAAGCCTACGCCGCCGACATTACTTACGGCACCAGTAGCGAATTTGGTTTCGATTACCTAAGAGACAATATGGCTCAGAGTCTCGAACAAGTGGTTCAAAGAGGCCATCATTATGCCGTCGTTGACGAAGTCGATTCCATTCTCATCGACGAGGCTCGCACCCCCCTTATCATCTCCGCTCCAGACACAGAACCAACCGACAAATACCTAAAATTCGAGGGCTTAATTCAGTCCCTTGTTAAAGATACCGACTACGAAGTCGATGAAAAGTTAAGATCCGCCACCCTCACTGATTATGGTGTAAAACGCTTAGAATCCAGGCTCGGCATCGATAACCTTTACGAAAAAGATTACGACACTCTCCACCACATCGAACAAGCTCTCAAAGCCAAAACCCTTTTTCAACGCGACAAAGAATATGTCGTCAAAGACGATCAAATCATCATCGTCGACGAACATACTGGTCGCCTTATGCATGGCAGGCGCTACTCCGATGGCCTTCACCAAGCCATTGAAGCCAAGGAGGGTGTCCAAATCCAAAAGGAATCAAAAACCCTAGCCACCATTTCCATTCAAAACTACTTTAGAATGTACCAAAAGTTAGCCGGCATGACTGGTACTGCCGAAACCGAAGCCGAAGAATTCAGTAAAATCTACGACGTTGAGGTTTTAGTCGTTCCCACCAACCAGCCGATTCAGCGCCTAGATCACCCTGATGTTGTCTATAAAACTACTCGGGCAAAATACGGTGCCATCGTCAAAGAAGTTGGGGAAAAGCATCTTGAAGGTCAACCGGTTCTTCTTGGTACTCGCTCCATTGAACACAATGAAATCATCGCCAGTTTTCTCAAACGTAAAAAAATTCCCTTCCAACTTTTAAACGCCAAAAACCACGAGCGTGAAGCTCAAATCATTGCCGACGCCGGCAAACCTGGCGCGGTCACTGTGGCTACCAACATCGCCG
The DNA here is from genome assembly GCA_964398525.1 of uncultured Pseudomonadales bacterium. GTDB lineage: Bacteria > Patescibacteriota > Microgenomatia > UBA1400 > CAYNFZ01 > CAYNMS01. Next base: position 31,073 of record CAYNMS010000013.1, read on the forward strand.
GTAGGGGAGTCGACATCGTTTTGGGCGGTTCTCCTCCGGAAGACAAATCCGACGAAAAAGCTCTAGCCAAGTGGCGAGATAGCCATGAAAAAGTCAAAAGTCTTGGTGGCCTTCATGTTATCGGTACCGAGCGCCACGAATCCCGCCGCATCGACAATCAGCTTCGTGGCCGTTCCGGCCGCCAAGGCGACCCCGGTTCGTCAAGGTTTTACGTTGCCCTGGACGACGAGATCATGCGTATTTTCGGCGGCCAACAGGTAGCCAGCCTCATGACGGCTCTTAAAATCCCCGAAGACCAACCCATCGAAGCCGGTATGGTCAGTCGCTCTATCGCTCAAGCCCAGTCTAAGGTCGAGGGTTTCCATTTCGATCAAAGAAAGCACTTGGTTGAATACGATGATGTTCTCAACAAACAAAGAGAAATCATTTATAAACGCCGCCAAAAAATTCTTGAACTCGACCCTCAAACAGATGCCGATAGCCTATTTGAACGACTTCAAGAAATTCTGGATTCAGAAATTAATCTGCTAGTTACCGCTCGAACTCTTGAAGGTTTAAGCCAAGCTGAGGTAGATGCCATTATCAAAGAATTCAACACCCTTATCCCCTTTGATAGTCAGTCACAACAAAAACTCAAGGATCTGGCTAGTCAGGCTCCCGAAGACATCATCTCCAACCTTCAATCAATTGCAGCCGATCTTCTTGCCAAAAAACGCGATAATACAGATTTCGAGTTTGCCAACTTAGCCAAATTTACTCTCTTAAAAACTATCGACGATCTCTGGATTGAGCACTTGGATAACATCGAAGATCTTCGCCAAGGTATTTGGCTTCGTGGCTCTCAGGAACAGGCTTTAAGTGAATATAAAAGAGAAGCTTTTGATCTATTCGAAACCCTTATCTCCACCATAGATGCCCAAGTTGCCCGTCGAATCTTTCGCATTCAAGTAATCAAAACACAACAACCAACTGTCGATCTTTCTCAAGCCAAAACCAAACATGACACATTAGCCACCCCTCCACCAGACGCCGGAGTGGATCAAGAAGCCAATCCTTTTGCTGCCGCTCTTGCCCGAACCTCCTCAAAACCCGTTGTCAAAGCCCCAGGCATTAAAAAAGAAAAGTTAGGCCGTAACGATCCTTGTTGGTGCGGCTCCGGTAAAAAATTTAAAAAATGTCATTACCCCCAACTCCCAGCCTAAGCACGCTGTTCGTCCTCACTCTTATTATTATTCTATCTGGTTGTACCCAACAACCTTTGCCGGAAGTGGAGTCTGATGTGTCTTTTCAATCCTCAAGTTTAGCCTCTCCTAGTCCTTCCTCTTCGGGTCTAAGTTTAGCCGACGATATCAATTCCTCCCCCCAGTCTCTGCCCCAACCCAATCCGACCTCTCAGGGAGACACTACTCATCCTCAAGGTAAACAACTCGTCCTTTTATCTACCTCCAAGGGAGACATTTTGCTTGAACTCTACCCGGATCAAGCTCCCTTAACTGTCAAAAACTTTCTCGATAAAGCCAACTCAGGTTTTTATGAGTCCCTTACCTTTCATCGAGTCGAGTCCTGGGTGGTTCAGGGTGGCGATCCTCAAGGAACCGGTCGTGGTGGTGGCCAAATGTCTACTGAGTTAAACGATCTTCCTTTTAAAGTTGGCAGTCTTGGAGTTGCTCGCGGTTCCAATATTGAGATTAGTAACGACGCTCAATTTTTCATTTGTGTAGAGGATTGCAACTGGTTAACCGGACAATACACCAATTTTGGTCAAGTTCTGGAAGGTCTTGACATAGCACGGCAAATACAGGTTGGGGATACCATCAACTCGCTCAAACCCCAATCTTAATTTCTCTGCTTGCTATAATGAATTTCAGATATGAATCGACTCCCCGCCTTCATCCTTCCCGGCTGGACCAAAGATCCATCTAAATGGCGCCCACTCATCAAGCTTTTAGAGGATGACGGTCATAACATCAGACTTTTGCCCCTTCCTGGACTTTCCTCCCCTCTATCAAAACCTTGGCGGCTTGACGACTACGAACAGTGGCTCAACCAAAAGCTAGTTAAAAATGACAACTTCAATCTCATCGCTCATTCCTTTGGTGGCCGTATTGCCATTCGCTTTGATCGCAAAAATCCCAATCGCATCAAAAAACTAGTTCTCATCGATTCAGCTGGCATTCGACCGTCAAGTTTTGGTGCCAAGGTCAAACGTGTATCCTTCAAAGCGGTCGCCAAAATAGGCAAAAAAATAACTACTAACCCTTCTGCTCGTGAGCTTCTTTACAAATTAGCCGGCGAGGCCGATTACTACCAGGCAGACAAATTTCTCGCCCAAACTATGGCCAACGTTATTGAAGAAGATCAACGTTCAGAACTTTCCTTCGTCAAAGCCCACACTCTTATTATTTGGGGAGACAACGACAAAACCACCCCCTTATCTGACGGTCGGATAATCAATAAAACCATCACTGGCAGCACTTTGAAAATCGTTGATTCCGCCGGCCATTCTCCTCAGTATACTCATCCCGAACCTGTCGCCAAATTCATCACTCAGTTTCTGAAACATTAACTCATGACCTTAGTCTTGGTTGTGGCACTGTTTTTTTCTTTTATTAAGCTGCTTCGCTGGCTATCTTTTTGGCAACAAAAGGAATATCGTCTCGATCGTTTTATTGCCTTTCTTGCTACTCCAGCGGGCAAAAATCAACTTAAAAGAGTTATCACTTTTCCTATTTCTCCCTCCCAACTAATCAGACCTCGATTCACTTCCAAAGCCTTTTTGCTTTTTTTCTTAAGCTTTTTCCTCCTTCTGGGTCTTTTTCTCACTACAACTAATTTTTTCGCCTGGCTTATCCTTTATCTACTTTTGCCTCTAATCATCGTTTTGGTAACCCTGCCATTTCAGTTCTTCCAGAGTATTTTTATTTTGTTTCTGAGCCAACTAGCCAGTTACAGACTTCGAACCGCCAAACCAGTCGTTATCGGCATTACGGGTAGTTTCGGCAAAACAACCACCAAATTCTTACTAGCCCAACTTCTCAACTCTACCTTCAAAGTCTGGCATCCGCCCTCTTCTTTTAACACCAGACTGTCTGTTTCCAAAGCTATTTTGACTTCCTACCGATCTGAGCCTTACGTCATTTTGGAATATGCCGCCTATACCAAAAACGAAATTTCCGATCTTGCTAAACTTTTTCCACCTTCAATAGCAATTCTTACCGGTATCACCCATCAACATCAAGCTACCTTTGGCTCTGTCAAAGACATCATTGCTGCCAAACGGGAACTTCCGACAGCGCTTGCCCCAGATTCACCGGTTTTTTATAACCACCTAAACGCCAATATAAACAAACTCATTCAACCTCTCAGTCGTCTTAAACTCATTACCCTAGACGAAAGTTTGCTCTCGACCATCAACTTAAACCAAGAAGGCTATCTTCAAATCAAACTATCCTCTCAAACGATAACCACTCCAATTTTAGGCCAACATTATGCCACTAACTTGGTTTTGGCAGTCCAAGTTGCCCGGTACCTTGGGGTTAAAGAAGCTGACCTTGCCAATGCTCTAACTCATCTAACGTTAAACCAAAGATTTATCCGCCGCTTCTCAACAGGTGATAGACAAATTCTTCTTGACGATATTACTTCAAATCCAGCCGGCTTTGCTGCCGTCATCGACCTGGCCAAACATCTAAAATCCAAACCAAAAATTCTTATATCCTCTGGAATCGTTGATCTGGGCAGTGCCTCTCAAAAGGTTCATCAGCAATTAGCTATAAAATCAGCTAATGTTTTTGATTTTTTCTTCCACACTGGTTCAGAAGGGAATACCAGTTTTTCCCAAGCTTTTGGTTCTCGTTATCAAGCCATTCACTCACTATCTGAGCTTAAACAGGCTTTAAAACCTTTTGAGAATAAACCTCACTTAATTGTCATCGAGGGTAGAATCCCTCAAATCTATCAGCAACAATTCACCTCTCAAACTCATGATCTTTAATTCTCTCGGCTCCAACTATTCCCAAGAGTTTTTAAAAGCTTCTCAGCGTTACCTATTCCGCCGTCCTGCTTCAAGCCTAGATTCCCTCACTTCAAAATTAGAGAAGTTTTATCCTCATTTCAAACCCGTCTATTTCCATCAAGGCCGTCAAGCTTTAAGTTTTGCTCTTAAGACTTTTAATCTTTCTCCAGGTGATGAAGTCCTTACTCAAGCCCTCACCTGCTGGGCCGTTGAGCAGGGTATTCGCACTTCAGGTCTCAAGCCCGTTTTTGTCGATCTTGGTCCAAATCAAATTAACCTTTCTCTTACCACCCTCACCCAGGCATTTAGTCAAGCTTCTCGCCCAAAAGCCCTTCTTCTCCAGCACACATTAGGCTATCCTTCGGCCGATTTAGAGGCTATTCAAAATTTTGCCCGTTCCCACAAGCTTTTAATCATCCACGATCTCGCTCATGCATTTGGAGCCACAGATACACGCCAACAACTCCTCGGTCTTAATGCCGACGCCGTAATTCTTTCCTTTGGTCGCGATAAAATTATCGACGCTCTCTCTGGCGGAGTCGCCCTATTACCCCAATCCACCTCGCCAAATTATCAATCACTACCCTCAGGTATTGTCACTAAAGATTTACTCTACCCCAGCCTCACCACCGCTATCCGAAACCACTATCACAATTATTCTTTAGGCAAAGCCCTCCATTTTCTAGCTAAAAAAACTAAATTTCTCACCTCGCCAATAAATTCACCCTCGGGTGATTATCACCCTCTTGCCCCTTCCTATCATCATCTCGCTTTACTCTCCTTAAATCTAATTTCAAATGAACTTAAAAACCGCCGGAGCCTTGCTTCTACCTATCAGAAGCACATAAACTCTTCCTTGCTCATTACTCCGCTTCCACTAAACCAAAGCTCTTGCTTGCGTTACCCCATCTTAGTCAAAGACCGCAATTTTCTAATAGAAAAACTAGTTCATCACGGTTTTTATTTAAGCGACACCTGGTACAAGTCCCCGGTAGACTCCGGTTCTCTCCGGGTCAAATCCCTTTATAAACCCAAAAGCTGCCTAAATGCCGAATTTGTCGCCAGTCACATATTCAATCTACCCACTCATAAAAAAGTCAGTTTAAAAACTGCGTTACAATTAACTGAGCTGATTAACCGTTATGCCCAACCAATCAATTCAAATTAAATCCATCACTTCGGCTAAAGTCTGGGATGATTTTGTCCTTTCCCACTCTGATGCCAATTTCTTAAGCTCTCATAACTGGGGCCAGTTTCATCAACGTCTGGAACAACCGGTTTTTTATCAAGGCTTTTATAGGGGCAACCGACTTGTAGGGGTAGCCTTGTTTATCAAGGAGCTTGCCAAACGTGGTAATTATTTAACCGTTGCAGGAGGTCCTATCCTCGACTGGCAATCAACCGAACTTGCCAGCGCATTTGCCAGTTATGCTAAAAAGCTTGCCCAAAAAGAAAATTGCCATTTTGTTCGAGTCCGTCCCCAATTAACTGATTCCCCAAACAATCGACGTTTATTCTCTTCTCTTGGTTTTCATCTTGCCCCCATTCACCTTACTGCCGATCTCACTTGGCAATTGAATCTTCAACTGCATGAGAGCGAACTATTAGCCCAAATGCGCAAATCCACTCGATACGAAATAAATAAAGCCAAAAAGTTGGGAGTTCGGGTTATTGAGTCAACTGATCCTGCCGACATCAAGGCATTTCACGCTCACCAATTAAATTTGGCCAAACTCCACAACTTTGTTCCTTTCTCTTACAATTTTCTTTATCAGCAATTTTCAGTTTTTGCTGCCAGCAAACAGGCTGCCTTGTATCACGCCTATCATCAAGACACTTTTCTCGCTAGTGCCTTCGTAATTTTCTTTGGGCCTGAAGCTGTATATCATTATGCTGTTTCTTCACCCGACAATCGCCGTTTCCCGGGTTCACACGCAGCTCTTTGGCACGCCATTCTCGAGGCCAAGAAAAGAGGTCATCAACGGTTTAATTTCTGGGGGATCGCCCCCGACAACAAACCCAACCATCGCTTTGCTTCCCTTAACACTTTTAAACAAGGTTTTGGAGGTTTTCAACACGCCTATCTGCCTGCCCATGACTTACCCACCTCACCCTATTACCGTTTGATTCAAGTTTTTGAGATCTTTCGGGCAAAAATTCGCCGCCTCTAATCTGATTAAAAATTGCCATCAGTCTGCTTCCTTGATAGATTAAATCAACCATGTTAAAGCCCCTTTTTCGTATAATTATCTTGGCAGTCATCATTCTCGCCATCGTCTCGATTGCCGCTCCCTCCCTTCTGCCTTCAAAAATACAACCATTTGCTTCTTCTCTAAACCACCAATTAAAAAATAAAATTGAGTCCTCCGATCAATCGCTGGCCAATCTTCTCAAACCTGAAACTCTAGATCAGATTGGAGGCGGTTTAATTTTAGGCAGTCAAGACAAGCCGGTTGCTGTCGAGGACACCTTTAGTCATCTCAGTCAACAGCTTCAGTCTCTTCCGGCTAATCAGGCTTGGCGTATCAAACAAGAGTTCTGTGCTGACGTTGTTGAGGCCGCTTTGACAGCTTCAACCTCTGCCACACCTTAATTCCTATATAATACCCTATGGCCGAAGATCTCACTCTCACCCAAATCCGCGAGCAATTAACCCAGCTAGAAGCAGCTCTTGACTTATCCGGCAAAAAAACTGAAATTGCCAAACTTCAAGCCGAAACCCAAGTTCCAAATTTTTGGTCCGACGATTCAAAAGCCAAAGAAGTCATGAAACGCTTATCGCGTCTCCAGGAGCAAGTAAATAATTTTGCTCAAATATCCGCTGATATCAACTCTCTTCAGGAACTTGAATCCCTTTCTGCCGACGAGACTATTTCAAATGAAATTGCCAAAGAATCAAAAGCTCTGATCAAACGCTTCCGTCGACTCAAGCTCCACTCCCTCCTTTCAGGTCCCTACGATGATGGCGATGCCATTTTATCTGTGCATTCTGGTCAAGGTGGCACCGAGGCGATGGATTGGGCGGCAATGCTTATGCGCATGTATCAGCGCTTTTTTGAGCGTCAATCTTGGCAATTTGATATCACCGACGAACTTCCAGGAGAAGAAGCAGGCATCAAAACAGTCACATTTCTCGTCACTGGTGATTATGCTTATGGTTTTCTCAAATCCGAAGCCGGCACCCACCGGTTAGTTCGTCAAAGTCCTTTTAATGCTGACAATCTTCGCCAAACCTCTTTTGCTCTGGTTGAGGTGTTGCCATCCCTCAAATCAACCCCCACACAAGTTGATGTCAAAGATGAAGATCTCGAATGGCAGTTCTTCAGAAGTAGTGGTAAAGGTGGCCAAAACGTCAATAAAGTCAGTACTGCCGTCCGCTTAACTCACAAACCTTCAGGCATCACCGTTACCTCTCAAAGTCAACGCCATCAGGAACAAAATCGAAAAATTGCCTTGGAAATTCTTACCTCAAAATTATGGCAACAAGAACAAGCCGTTTTGTTCAAAAAGCAGGACGAAATCAAAGGCGATCACAAATTAGCTGGCTGGGGGAATCAAATTCGCTCTTACGTTCTTCACCCCTATCACCTTGTCAAAGACAATCGTACCGAACATGAGTCCACCAATACAGACGCCGTTTTAGACGGCGACATAAAAGGTTTTATCGATTCCTACTTGCTTGAAACTCTAAATCCCTAAAGATCTGTTAGTTCACCAACCAATTAATAGTTGTCTTTTTTTATTTTTAAAGCTACACTCTCT
>CAYNMS010000014.1:0-38226 GCA_964398525.1 uncultured Pseudomonadales bacterium
GGAGCCTTTATCCTTCAACTAACAGACCTTTCAACCGTTACCACTCCTCCCTTTTCCCTGGCTGTTGGTTTTGCTGCCTCACTCACTAGTGGATTAGTTGCCCTTAAAATCCTCGACCGTTTAATTTCCTCTTCCCGCTTTTACCTCTTTGGTTTTTACACCCTTGCCTTGTCAGTCATTTTATTGTTTCAGTTTATTTAGCCCCTTTTTTTGCTTTAGTAAGTGTTTTAGCCTTAGCTCTCACGCTGGTTGATAAACAAACTCTGCTCTTTTTAGGTCTTCTTGTGCAAGTCTGCCACTCATCTTGTCTATATTATTTTCATATCAAAAAGCATTGAATTCAATCGTTCTCTCTACCAGGATTACAGTTCCAATTCAATGATTTCTCTCTACCACAAACTGTGCCAGTTGTTCCAGCCGCTCCTTTTCCTCCGATTCTTTAATGTCATTAATTGCTTTCACTGCCTCCGCTACGTGCCTTTTGGCCTCTTTCACCGCCGAATCCAACGCTCCACTCTCTCTAATCAACCTCTGCATCTTCTCAATTTCCCCGTCACTCAAATCAGCCCCGAGTCGCTCTCTCCAAAATCTCTTCTCTTTCTCACTTGCCTGCTTAAAAGCTCTCAGAACTAGTACCGTTTTCTTGCCTTCCCGTAAATCATTCCCCACCGGCTTACCCGTAATTTCGCTATCTCCATAAATTCCTAAAATATCATCTTGCATCTGAAACGCCATGCCCGTGTGGTAAGCGTATTCTCTCAGTTCCTTTTCATACAAGTTTCTCTCCGCCAGAGCTAACCCCAGCAGTAGGGGAGACTCAATCGTGTAACTCGCACTCACCAGTTTCATGCCTTTTAAATAATCAGCTTCATGGACTTCATCAATCTGCTGTTGGTTTTGTAATTGATGCACATACCACCCTGCCATAACCTCCTGCATAGTCTTGGCCATCACCAGCTCGCATTTTTCCTTTGCCTTTGCGGGGAACCGGCTCTCTGCCAAAACTTGATGAGCAATTACGTTTAAATAATCTCCTCCCACAATGGCCATAGCGGTGGCAAAATGTCTGTTTTCTCTACCAAATCTTTTTTTGAAAACCTCTCTAAACGCCGCCTCCAAACTCGCTCCCCCATGACGCTGAAAGTCACGATCTGCAATATCATCATGAACCAAAATAAAGTCGTGCATCAATTCACTAAATAGCGATGCTTTAACCAAATCGCCATTAACTTCTCCTCCAGCCAATCTATACGACAGTCTCATTAACATCGGCCGAATCCTTTTGCCTCCTCGAAGAAACGGTTCCAGTGACATTTCAGCCATTTGTAGCATTTCATGACTTAGGCCGATTGCCTCTGTTCTTTTCTCTTTTAGAAGCAGTTTCAACTCTTTATCCGTAATAGCTTTCTCTTGCGCCAAAAATTTCCTAAAATCCGTTTTCATTGTTTGGTTATTATACTCAATCTAGGTTAGCCTTTTTTCCTCTTTCTCTTGCTCTCCTGGCCTTAGGTCAGTAGGATATAACTATATGGCTCTGCCCGATGCCCTTCGCCAAATCCTCACCAATTCTGGTTACATTAGCCAGGAACAATATGACGCTGCCCTTAAAACCGCCCAAGACCTAGGCCAGTCAATAACTGACATCCTTCTTTTTCGAGGTTTAATTACCGAAGAAGCCCTTGGCAAATTGGTCGCCGAATACTACCAGGTCCCCTACATTTCCCTCAAAAACCAAACCATTCCCCCCGAAGTCCTTTCTCTTGTTCCTGAAAAAACCGCCGCCTCCTTTCATATGATTCCTTTTGCCCATCGAGATGGCCAACTTTACTTGGCCATGGAAAACCCTCACGATATTGAAGCTTTAGAGTTTGCCAAAAGAAGTGCTAATTTAGACATTTCCCCTTACTACACCACACTATCCGATATCACCAAGGCGTTAGGGCAATACAAACAAAATATCAAAGCCGAATTCAAAAAAATAATCAAAGATAACGTTGACGAGGCTCAATCCTCTCAGCCAGATGCCGACCCCAATGCTATCGAATTACCCGTCACCCGAATTTTAGACACCCTTTTAGAGTATGCCTACGCCGAAGGCGCCTCAGACATTCATTTAGAGGCTCTGGAGGATAACGTCGTTGTTCGGTTTCGAATCGACGGTATCCTTCGCGACATGATTGAATTGCCCAAAAAAATCCACCCCTCTTTGGTTGCTCGCATCAAAATCCTCTCCCAACTTAAGCTTGATGAACACCGTGTCCCTCAAGACGGGCGTTTCAAATTCAAAATGGACGAGAATTTCATGGCCCTTCGTGTTTCCATTTTGCCGGCTTTTTATGGCGAAAACATTGTTTTAAGATTGTTGGCCGAATCCGCCCGGCCTCTCAGCCTTGAAGAGTTAGGTTTCACCGGGAAGTCGCTTCATTCCCTCACCTCCAATATGAAAAAACCCCACGGCATGGTTCTGGTTACCGGACCAACCGGGTCGGGTAAAACTACTACTCTATATAGCATACTTAATATGCTCAATACGCCAGATGTCAACATTTGCACCATCGAGGACCCAGTTGAATATGGTATTCGCCGCGTTAGCCAAGTCCAGGTCAACAACGCTACTGGATTAACTTTTGCCGCTGGCCTACGCTCGCTCCTGCGCCACGACCCCAACATCATCATGATCGGTGAAATCCGTGACGCTGAAACTGCAGAAATCGCCATTCACTCCGCCCTTACTGGTCACCTTGTTCTTTCTACCCTGCACACCAACAACGCCTCCGGCACCATTCCTCGCTTTCTGGATATGGGCATCGAAGGTTTCCTGCTCGCCTCCACTCTAAACGTAGTCATTGCTCAACGCCTTGTCAGACGAATCTGCACCTCTTGTATTACCAAATACAATCCAGAGCCCCAAGTTCTCGAAACCCTGGAAGCAGTCATCGGTCAACCCATCACCGTTGAAAACTTTTATAAAGGTCAAGGCTGCAACGAATGTAACGGCAATGGTTATAAAGGCCGTGTCGGTATTTACGAGATAATGCAAGTCACCGATACCATTAAAAATCACATCACCAAAGGTTCTTCCGCCATCGATATCGAAACTCTTGCTCGAAAAGAAGGCATGACCCGACTCATTGAAGATGGTATTAACAAAGCCGCCGCCGGTACTACCACCATCGAGGAAGTATTGCGTGTTATGCGCGAATAAATATGGCCCTTTACTCATATCGAGCAATCGACTCCCAAAACCACACAATCGAATCCACCACCACCGCTCTCTCAAAGGATGAGTTAGCCGCAGATCTGGAAAAACGTGGGCTTATTCCGCTTTCAATTCGCCAAGTTGACCAAGGTCTAAACACCAAACAATCGCTCCCCACTATCGAAAAAATCACTCTTTGCCGTTATCTTTCCACCATGCTTAAATCGGGCCTTTCCCTGACTGAAAGCATCTCCGTCGTTGCCTCAGAAGCGACCCACCCCGTCACAAAAAAAATTCTCGATGATCTTAATTTCGGCACCCAACACGGCCAAAGTCTTTCTTCAATTATGGCCCGCCACCCCAGAAGCTTTGACAATTTCTTTCTCACTATCGTAAAAGCAGGTGAGGTCTCCGGTACGCTAGCTGAGGCGTTTGCCCAAATCGAGCATCAACTTCGCTCTGAATACCAGTTACGTCAAAAAATCCAAAGTGCCCTCATGTACCCTGCGGTAGTATTTCTGGCCATGTTGGGTATAGGCTTCCTCATGTTCTTCTTTGTTCTGCCTCAAATCGGTCAAGTCTTTTTGCGTCTCAATTTACCCCTTGCCCCTCCAGTTAAAATTCTTTTCTCCGCCGTTTTATATCTCAACCAATATAAGTTTTTCCTCATCGGTGGTGTCGTCTTGTTTATCATCTTTTTGGTAGTTTTCCTAAAAACCAGAGCTGGTAAAAATTTGGTAACCAAGATTTTTGCTCCCTTGCCCATTATTAAAAATCTCATCAAACAAATAGACGTCGCCCGTTTTTGCCGCATCTTTTCCACCCTCCTAAAAAGCGGTGTTCCTATCACTCAAGCCTTGGAAATTTCCCTCAACTCACTCTCCTTTCCTAAATACCGCCAATTAACTCCCACCATTATCGAACAGGTTTCCAAAGGCCAAACTCTAGCTTCAGCCTTCAAAACCAACCAGATTTTCCCAGCTCTCTTAACCCAAATGATCGCCTCTGGCGAACAAACCGGCTCCCTCGACGAAGCCCTTCGAGACTTGGGCGAATTCTATGAAGAAGAGGTCGAAACCGCTGTCAAAAAAGCCACCGAACTTCTAGAACCCATCCTCATGCTCGTTGTTGGCATCGGAGTTGGCCTAATGGTTCTAGCCGTTATCACGCCTATCTATTCCGTGGTCAACAGTCTTCAAGCCGGGGGCACACGCTAGTACTACTCCTCGTCCCATGAAAGAACTCTCACTTTACCAGTGTAAGGAAAGTAGGGTGGGGGAATTACTCCCGCATCCTGATTGTAAATAATTTCCCGCTTAACAAATCCCGATGTAGGTCCATGTGGTGTCGAAAAGGTCCAATAGGATTTTTTATTGCTAATTACTGAACCATAAATTACCAAATCGTTTCTAATCGCCATATTCGAATGACTACATTGAAAATAATTGTAATGATGTCTTATCACCCTACCGTTTTGTGCCAGCATCGCTGCATTAATTTCTAATTCCTTAGGCACATCCAAGGCCATAATAACATCCCGTTGAGCAATCAATCCTAAAGAGTGTTCTTCCGTCTTTTCCAGGTATGTCAAATTACCATTGATCCAAATGTCCGTACTATAACTTTCAACTGGCAGTCTTGCCGCCACCACACTCACTTTTCCATTCACTACTCCATCCACCCACACTGTGTCTTCAGAATAAATTATATGATTTTCCGCTAAGCTATACCTCCCCAGTAGCGTCTCAGACCTTATTTCTTGATACAAATTTACACAACCATCCTCTTCTGACCAACCTTTATGGTTTCTGGCTGATGTCACACGGTAAATTGCCACCTCTCCGTCTTCTTCAAACTCCAAATGATATCCATAAGCACTCGTTGTCGGTAAATAAACACCCTCACTTTGAGCCGCAGCTTTCATTTGGGCAAAGTCGGTCACGATACTTTCAAAATCATAAAAGCTAGCCGGGAATTCCCATAATTCCTCCGGTCCGCCCTTACCCCAAATCCCCGGTTTAGTTTCAGTTGGCCAGCAACCAGTTTCCGAACCGCACACATAGGTTTCTTTGCTGGTCCTTACTTTTGAAGTGTTTTCCCCATCCATTCTAATTCCCCCATTACTAAACACTTCGCCGTCAACAATAATACCCTGGCCAAACCAAACATTAGCATTATGAAGAAATGAAAATCGCGTCAAAGGTTCCGGACCAAGTCTAACTGCAACCTGCCTTTTTACTCCCGGATGATCGTTGCTCCAGCCAGTTGATTTAATTGTAACTATGCGCGAACCTTCTTCAGGAGGTATTACTTCCAAACTGAAAGTCCCTGCCAGCCCGGTGTATTCATCAATAAACTCATGTTCATATGGTCCGGCTTCACACGGCCCTGGGTCACAGGTGCCATCCCAAAAGTCATCTGGATCGTGGGCTAGTAGCCATCGGTAATATTCCACTCCAGCCTCCGCCACCGCCAGAGCATTGTACAGGGATTCGCTTCTTCTCACGTTTGAGTATTCCAGGGAGGCAAACACGGCCAAACCTCCAATCATTACTGCAAAAGTGGTACCCAATATAAGTATCATGATGGAAACACTGCCTTTAGTTTTTTGCACTTAGTTCGCCTTTAAATTTCTAAGTTGTACTTTGGTTGCTACTTCCACATCGTCAATCTGGTTTGGACTAGTATTAATCTTTAATCTCATCTCCACCATTTGCGTATTCAAAAGTCGATTACCTTCAATTAACGGATTATTAACACTATCTCCCGGCCAATCCCCATTGTAATAATAAAATATCGGCGCGTTCGCATTAGTCACATTTTCCATAAAAATCGTTTCTTTTTCACTACTTGCATCATAAATTGTACCGCTATCCGCCGGCTCAATAACTCCTCTGGTAATCCTATCTCCCGCCAGTTCATATCTAACTCTTTCCACTCTGCCATCAGTATCTACATCACTAAAAAAGACAATCCGCTGATTGCCGGCTTCCTCAATTGGATAAGCCCCAGTCTCAGAAACTCGAACCTCCCGTATTTCGCTACTTAGTCTTAACAATGCAAATTTGGCTTGGTCAATGGATTTGTTTTCTTCATATACGAAATAATAACTGTCAAAAAAGTAACTAAAAAATCCACTCACAGCCAGTATCAATACCGCAAACACAAATATGCCCACCAGCAGTTCCACCAAAGTAAAACCAGTTCTCTTGTTTGTTTTTAGGTTATTCATGTTCTAATACCACAAACTCTTTAATATCACCCACTACGGTTGCTGCCGAGCTGGCTTCTTGAAAACCTATTTGACTAACTACTATTCCATAAACGTCAGGTATCAAATTCGGGAATAACACTTGCCCCATATCTCCAAAACTAGCCAAACCTGCCGATTTAGTTGCGATGAATTCATTGTTCCTCACCAAGCTTACCGAAGCCGAAGCCACTGGAACCGATCCAATATCTTGCACAATCGCCAACAGGCTATTACTTGTCGCCGCAGCTGTCACCACCGCTATATTCTTATTCTCTCCGGGAGAAAGTGAAAATGGGCTAATTGGCAACGACCCGGCAAAATCCACACTCGATCCGGTTGGCATTATGATCTCATATGTATCCCATTCAAGATTGCTTATCGTCACAAGTCCCAAAGTTCCAGAGACAAAGTTTTGTTCAAACTTATAAATCGGCTCATCCAAATCATTAGTTCCCAATTGTTTACTTCCCCTTAAAATAAACTCTACCCCCTGAAATGGTGTGTAATTGTTTTCTCTCGATCTAGTTAATCTGGCAGTAATCTGACTTACTCTATCAATTGACAAAGTCATCGCCGCCACTTCTCCTTCTAAAACACTCAAATGTGGATTTAAAGGATTAGCCAATTCTTCCGTCGAATAAGTCCTGGCACTGGTGAAACCATCCTTAGTCACATTCAGTTCATAACAATTAGTACAAGCAGGTGCCCCCGGAATCATAATCTTGCCGTCAGACCCTGACTCAATTTCCGTATCGATAACCGGGTCTACTTGCGTATTTACAAGCCTCACTTGCGCCCCTTCTACCCCTTCCCCCATAGCGTTTATAACACTAATCACCATCGTTCCTCCTCCGTTGCCTGATTCCAAACCAATCGGAGCTACGTGAGACACCAATTGCACTGGAGTTTTCGAAGCAAACGCTCCTCCCCAGGTTACTTTTATCCTCACCCGTTTATAATCTGTTCCAATTGGATCATCAGGCACCACTCCATCATAGTCATCATCTACATAAATTACGCTTGTTTCTACTCTAAAACTATTGCCTCCCCATTCCACCTCTTCTTCCTGAGGTAACACTCCCGCTACTACCCCCCCCACGGTTCCCAGGTTGTTATAACTCAAGTTTCTTGCCACTTCCATTTTTTCATTCGCCAGCACCACTGCCACACTTCTGGCTCTTGCCTCACCAACTAAATTAGTCACCGACGAAAAGATTACTACTAGCATCAGAAACATAATTCCCAAAACGGCAATTGCCACCACCGTCTCTATCAATGTAAAACCTTTATTTATTCGATCATTATCAATCTCTATTTGGGCAGTTTGATTCATCTCCTTCATCATACGTTTCCTCTTGTACCCCTGTCTAGTCTTTACTAAATGCCTTGGCGGACTTCTCGTAGGGTGATACACTAACCCTGACCCAGTCTTTGTATCTGGGTAATCGGCTATGACCAGATTTCTGCCCACTACCATCTTTTCCAAGCCACATTTTGGCTTATCTTTCACTCAGTCCGCCATTCGTGCTGTAATCACTGATTCACGCTCCCAAGTTCAACTCACTCTCGAAGAAGCACTCGAGCCGGGAGTGTTTGCTCCGGACAAACTAGATCAATCAAAACTTGCCGTCAGCCTTCAAAACCTGCTTTCTCAGTCCAAGCTTTCCTCTCCTTACGCAGCCGTAACCATTCCCGAGTATTACTCTTTTTCACGCTCTCACACTCTCCCCAACCTAAAACTTGAGGATGTCTCTGAGGCGTTAACTTGGCAAATCGAAAAAATCTTTCCTCTACCCAAAGACCAAATTTACTTTGACTGGAAGCTTGTTTCCCAAACCAACAAACAGCTTGAAATTATTATTGTCGCTGTTCACCGTCGAACTCTTGATGATTTGCTAACCGTCCTTGAAGCCGCCCAAATCAAACCGATTAGTTTCGAACCCTCCGCCTCTGCCCTAACCCGCATACTTCCCCACCAGGCCAATCAAGCTTCCATCTTAGTTGAAATCAACCCTTTTGGCAGCTCCAGTTCCCTGGTTTCCAACAACCTTTCCAATCTAACCGTAACTAACCGTTTTGCCATTGGCGCAGCCAGCGACACCAAAGCCGCCCTCCAAGCCACCAGTCAGTCCATTCAGTCTCTTCTCAATCATTTCAAAACTCATCACGACACCGACACCACCATTTCGCAAATTCTTCTCACAGGTGACAGTGCCTCTGAGCAATTAGCCCAGTGGCTGTCAAGCTACACCAATCAAACCGTTGTGTTAGTTGATATCCCCTCCGTTCCGTCCTATTTTCATCAAGCCTACGCTGCCGCCACTTATGTCGTAGAACCCCCTCACTCCGGTCGGACGATAAATTTACTACCAGAAAAACTTCAAACCGTTTTCGAAGCCCAACGACGCCAGCACACCCTTACCTCTAAACTTAGTCTGGCAATCGGTCTTTTGGCCATTAGTATCTTAATTTCAGCCTTTTCTCTCACCGCCATTTTCTTTTCTCTCTATCAAGCCGGCAACGAACTTTCTCAGTTAGCCGTCGCCGGAGAAAATTATAAATATAACGCCAATCAAATATCATCTGTCAACAACGCCAGCAATTTAATCGTCAAACATTTTCCTGCCAAAACTACTCCGGTTGAAGCTCTCACTGCCCTTGAATCTCTCATCCCGCCCGGACTAAAGATTACCTCCATCCAATACCAAGCCACCGATCAAAATCTGTTGATTGCTGGACAAGCGCAAGACCGAGCTACCTTGGTAGCATTTCGTGACAATTTAGCCAGCGCCCCCCAATTTTCACAAGTCGACGTTCCCCTTGATTCCCTCGGCCAGCAATTTAATGTAACTTTCAATCTCACCCTTCAATTAGCCCCCCTCAACCATGGACAATAATCCCCATTCCTCACCCACACCAAACTCACCTCCTCCAGCCACCTCCCAAAATACCCCCCAAGCTAACCCGCCCGCTTCTCCGGTCCCTCCGGCATCTTCCAAACATTCCCCTCCCTCCCCACGCCAACTTCACCACCAAACTACCCGGCTTTTTCAGGCAGGAATTATCCTTATTGTCCTTTTGGTCACTGCCAATTTTCTTATTCTTTTCATTGCCAATACTAAACTCAAACAACTCACTTCCACCAGAGAACAAATTCTCATCACCAAAGCCAACAACGTTAGCCTGGAAGAAACCTATCAATTCCTTCAGACGGGACAGGTACAAATGGAAGTCGTCATCGACGCCCTTCCCAACGAAATCACCATTATTGACTTCATTAAAACCCTCGAGTCCCTTGCTGACGAAAATTCTCTGGTTAGTTCCATGGAAATTCGCGATTTATCCGGTTCCACAGAGCGTTACGTCCCTTTAAAAATAAATCTTTCAACTGATTTACCCAATTTCAATCAGTACCTCACTCGTATTGAAAAATTACCCTACCTCCTCCACGTCAACGCTTTCACCGCCAACTTTCAAGACGGACTCTGGAATATTTCCCTCGACGCCCGAGTTTTCGTTGCCGATCCATTTAGTATTTAATTAACTCATATGGCTATCAATCTCAATCAAGAACTCCGGCTTCCTTCCCTTCACCGGCTCAATCGTGACCAATTCCTCACTGTGTTTCTCATCCTGGCCTCAGCAGGCACTTTACTCTCAGCCATCATCATTAGCCTCAACCTGCTTCTTAAGTTAGGCAAACCCTTGCCGCCCCCTGCTCCTGGCCAACTCCTCAATCAAAGGAATATTCAAAAAGCCACTTCCCTCATCCAAGAAGAAACCATTCAGTTTACTCCAGAGGACCAGACTTCTGTCTCGTCATCTTCAGCCAATCTGGACTTCTAACTTGTACCACTTCATTGACAAGATGAATTTACTCCTGCTAGAGTTAGACTATCTAGCCAAAAAATATCATTTCAACCGCTAGACTTTTAAGAAAGGAGGTGAATCCTTCATGCACTGGTCCAATAAAAAGACCGCTGCCCTGCAGAGAGGCTTCACCTTGATTGAACTCTTGGTCGTCATTGGTGTTATCGGCATTCTTGCTGCCGTGGTGCTAGTTGCTGTCAATCCTTCAAGACAGTTTGCTTCAGCCAGAGACACCCAACGTCGAGCCGATCTTTATGCTGTCACCAACGGTATCTATCAATACGCAGCGGAAAATAATGGTAATCTTCCTGATACCATTACCACCACCCCCGGCGACTTCATTGCTGGATCAAGTTTAGGCACATTCTTAGTGCCCACTTATCTTCCATCAATTCCTTATGACCCCACCACCGGTTCAGATTCAAATGCCAACTATGACATTTATCTCGACCCCAATGGTCGCGTTGTCGCATCAGCCAGTAGCGAGCTAAATCCGGGACAAACCATCTCTATCACTCGTTAACTGCACAATACCTCGGCTTGAAACATTTTTATTTGTTTAGGTCGAGGTTTTTGTGCCAAGAGCTTGCTTGTTCCCACACTTTTAGGCTACTCTAAAATTATGCCCATCAACTCTTCTAGGCTTTCACCTACTTTGATAATCTCAGGTATTGCTGGTTTCATTGCCTTTGGCTTGATCATTTTTTTTCTAGCTCGTGCTTTTTCTGCCTATTATTCCTCTTCAAAAAATGTTGACACTCCGGTCAGACAAATCGTTGATCAAACTCAAGCTTTTTCCGTCAAGCAAGTCACTCTCAAAGATAACAAAACCGGTTGCCGGCTCGAAATCTACAAAAATGGCTACGTTGCCCAAATTTGCGACGACTCCGGTCGCATTCAAGCCCGTAAGTTATTTTCTCGACAAAAACTTTTAGAATTCTTCTCCCGTCTTGAAAACCAGGCCGATCTAGACGCCCTTCTTGACCATTACTTCTCATCAGAATTTGATTTGGAAATCATTATTGAAACCACACAAGGAACCAAAACTATTATTGTTAACGACCAGGGAGAGACTCCCCTCGATGACACCATTTCTGATATCATTGACGACGCCAACGACTTAGAAGATGAAATCACCACCCCCACTCCACCCCCGCCTTCCCCGCCTGCCCCCACCCCCACCCCACCCCCCGGTTCTACTCCCTTACCCACTCCCACTCCAGCCGGTCCTACACCCGAGCCCTCTCCTGTCAGCCAAACTCAACCCTTCGACTGTTCTATGCTTGAACAAACCGGAGTTACCGTCTCCAATATTCGCTGCCTGGATCCTGAATAGTCAGCGCCCTCCAATTAATTATTAGTAATTTTTTCTATGTCCACCCCCAAAACTTTAGATGAAGCTTTCCTTCAAACCAACCAAAAACTGTTTGACACTTTTATAAAAAAACACCGTGACTACGGCAAAGGCAACATTTTAAGTATAAAAGAACTTGGCATCGCTTATCGTCTCACCGAAAAAGTCGAACGTCTCAAACATCTGCTTACTAATACTTCATCATCTCCAGAAAACGAATCCATCGACGACACTCTCATCGATATAGCCGTCTACGCCATCATTGCCCGACTTTATCGTCAGGGATACTTTCAACAATTGGAAGTGGACCCGCAAATTCTCTCTTCAAAACCTTAGCTGAACCTTTATTCTATTGGTCTGCGTCTGCTGGCACTTATTAATGCGACTATTACTACAAACACAATTACCCCGATTACAATTCCACCAATCAATCTAATAATCGAGAATCCGCCTCCATTTTCATCCTCTTCTTGAGCCGTCGGACTGGACTCCGGTGTGGCTATTGGCTCACTTGGAGCCTGAACCTGGGTTGTGGCTGGATTTTCCAACAAGCCAATCGGTGACACCCCTCCCACCATAATCACACTATCAGAAGGTCTTCTGGCGTTTCCATTTCTCTCTTGGGTTATAAACAATTGCGAAAACGCTTTGTCGCTTTCAAATTCTCCCCTGCCCACACCCACAGTTCCCAACTTCATCACTCCATCTCCACCACTTTCCCTGGCCCAAAGAGTGTAATTAAACAAATCATCACCGGCTGGCGCAGGATAAACTAAATCCCGGCAAGACAACAAAATCTTATAATTAAAGTCTCTCATCAAAATCGAAGCCGCAAAACATCTGGCATTACTTACCCCGACATTTCTTAATTCAATTGTCCCTTCGGAGGCTTCTACTTTGGCAGCTGCCACACTAAACATTAACGCCACCAAAATCAAAATCTTTTTCATATTTACCTCAAATTAAGTTGCTTTAGTTTATCAAATTTTAAGTCCTAAATATCGATTGAGCAAATTATATCTTCAAAAAACCCAAAATAGATGAAGTTAGCGACCAACATCAATAGCGTAAAATAATCATCATTCGGACTTCACTTGAGAATCAGTCTGATTGACAAACCAGCAAAGTCTGGAATAATAAGCACTATACTAAACCTGGCAAAGTTATGAAACCCCTTTCACGCTTTTTACTGCCCCTCACCATCTGGTTAGGCCTGCTTTTTTCATTAGTTAGTCCCGCATTTGCTCAACCTGTTGGTATTACCATCATTCCTCCTCGTTTTGAACTTTTTGCCAACCCCGGCGACGTTATTTCCGAAACCATTCGAGTTAGAAATGATTCGGAATTACCTCAAACTTTTGGTGTCTTAGTCGAAGATTTTTCCTCAGCTGGCGAAGAAGGCGAAGTCGTCCTAGAAGAAGGCGAAACAGACTTAAGCTTTTCCTTAAAAAGTTGGATCGAGCCAGGTAGCCGCAACCTCACCATTCAACCGGGTGAGGAAGTCACTTTCCCCTTTTCTATTACCGTTCCGCGCGATGCCGAACCTGGAGGCCACTACGCTTCAGTTCTCTTCCAAATCGGTGGAGAACCACAAGAAGGAGTCACCAACGTTCAACATCGTGTCGGCTCTCTAGTTCTGCTTCGGGTCTCAGGTAATGTCGTCGAAGACGCTCAAGTTGAAAGCTTCCAAGCCCCTACCTACTCCCGCTCCACCCCGGTCGTCTTTGACCTTCGGATAAAAAACAATGGTACTACCCACATCAGACCTAGCGGCACCATCATTATCACTAATCTTTTCGGTAAAAAAGTTGACGAAATTCCCCTTGAAGGCTTAAATGTCTTTCCCGGAGCCATCCGCCGTATGCAAACCACCTGGGACAAACAAGGCGCTATGGGTCACTACACCGCTACTCTCGTAGCCACGTACGGCCAACAAAACTTGCCGCTCACCGCCGCTACTAAATATACTGTTATTTCTCCGACCATTGCCCTTTTATTGATTGTGGGTGGCATCGCTGGTCTACTTTTCCTTATCTCTCTTATCAGTGGACGCAGTCGTGTACTCCGGGCTCTGCGAGTTATCGCCACCGGTAAATAAATCCACCATTAACGTTGTGACTTACCTTGGGGCATTGCTACAATACCCTAGTATAACTAGTTGTGGATAATATTCGATGACCCGCTGCCCCTTGCTACTACTACTGCTACTCATCCCGGTTTTCTTTTTTTCGTTTGCTGCCCAAACTTCATTCGCTCAATCAGGCGGGCTTGAAGATACTATAGACATCGTCTCCGACGATGGTCTTGGCGCCCACGCTATGCACTCTATCTCTTTCACTCTTCCCGATAGTGCCCAACAAATCACTTCCACCGACTTTATCAATCTTGATCTAGAGTTCTTTACCAACGTTACTGCCCCGACCCTAACCGCCGGCAGCTACACGGGCACTCCTGTTTATTCTGTATCAGACACAACCGCTAAAGTCACTGGCATTAACGTCCTTCCGGGAAAACGCATCACTATCGAAGGAGTTACTGCCAACAATCCCCAAAATCTGTCTCAATTTTTAGTCCGGGTCACCGTTACTTTAGATGCGGCTGGAGACCAAATCAAAAATGCTGCCACCGCCTCAGTCACCAAACAATCCGGCAACGTCGATGTCTCTGCCACCATTGACGTGCCTCAATCCCGCCTCCAAATATCTGGTTATACTGCCCCGGGGACCTACGTCATCTTTACCGAAGGTGAGGCTATTCGTGGGACAGATGTTGCGTCAGGAGTAGGTTACTTTTCCAAAATTTTTCCCTCCTACCCGGTGGGGGATCACAATCTTGGTATTTATGGTATCGATCTTGACAACCGTTCCACTTCCATTCACTCTGTCAGCATTTACGCTCCGGTATATCAAACCGTAACCATCAGTAATCTGCTTCTATCGCCCACCATGGAAATTAATAGCAACCAAATCCTTCAAGGCGACCCCCTCACCGCCACGGGCTCAGCTTATCCGGGCACTACGGTAACCATCTTTACCGATACTCCTACCCGTACCTACACTGCCTCTGCGTCTGCCACGGGCGCCTGGACTTACTCTATTGCTAACACTAGTGATTATTCACCAGGGGACTATCGTATTTACTCTCTTGCTCAAACTTCCGGCGGACTCCAAAGTATTACCAGTTCTTCTCAATTATTTACCATCACCACCTCGTCAGGTGGCGGCGGCTCATCTTGCGGTGATATAACCAATGGTGACCTTAACTGTGATGACATCGTCAACCTTACCGACTTTTCAATTCTCATGTACTATTGGGGCTCCTCAGACTCTGCCGCCGATATCAACTCAGACACCATTGTCAATCTTGTCGATTTTTCAATCATGATGTATTACTGGGGTTCATAAAGCTTTGCCACCACAGCCACCACCCTTCTCTGACTCCTTCCCACACTCTTTTAGCTTCTTGTGGATGTTTTCTAAGTAACTTTAACCCGGATATTCCTCCGATTACTAATCCAAAAATTGCCGCTCCCATTTGCCATTTTTTCTCAATTTGACTCACCAACATTATCCGGTTGCGTCCTTTCCAATAATCTTCAGGTACTAAGCTTGGCTTTATCTGAGGCCTAATTTTTCCTTTAAAACCAATTTTTGTCTTAGCTTTAACCGACCTCAAAAGCCACTCCATGTCCTCAAAACTTCTGTAGTAACCCAAATTTAACCGTCCCACTCTTTTCCAAACTTTCATTTCCATTGCCACAATCCTCAACTCATCTTCTACAAATCCACGCCACCAATTTGTCCACCCCCATGAAAATCTGTTTTGTTGACGCGTTGCAATTGCGTTCCAGCCATTCTTCTCTGCTTCTTTGCTCGTCTCATTCAATCTTTCTTCAAATCTATCTTCTATTTCACCCCACCACACCCAATCCACACTCCCCATCCTGGCTTTTTGCATCAATAAGTTAATCTGTGCGGCCTTAGTCAAATATTCTTGGCTCTGAGTATAAATAACCGACAACTTCAATTTACCTAAAAACCCTCTCAAGCTTTCTCCTTTGACACAATCATTATCCAACAAATACACCTCAACCCTCCCCGGTTCCAGCTTGTCCAATCTCTTTAAGATCGATTCAGTGTGTTTTCTTTGATTGTGATTTACTAAAATCACACCCCATTTATTTATCATCTCAAGCTTTCTTAAATTTTCATCTTGTCAGGATTGATTTGAACCTCAAAAATTGTTAGTCTTAGTCATCAGCCAACACTTCCTAATTCTTCTAGTTGGTCATACTTTAATCAACTTGACTCTGTCAAGTACATCTGCCTATGCCTACAGCTAAAAAACCAGACACCAACCGCCGCTTCTTCAAAAAAATAGCCGACAAAAAAACTCCGAGCCGTCGGTCTGCTTCTGTAAGTTCAACCAAACCATCCCGCTCTCGACTTGGCCGCCCCCCCAAGCCTCTCTTTTCTCAGCCTCTACCAGACCAATTGCCTCAAGAAAAAGCTCCCTCTTCTTTTGCCAAATCAGCTCTTGACTGGTCTATCCCTGATCCCGAACCAGAGCCAAAGCCAGAGCCTCAACCCCCCACCCTCCCCCCAGACTCTCTGCCCGACTCCGACCAGATTAGTCAACTCAAAGACCTTATCGAGCAAACCAGCCTCAAACTTCAACAACTAGAGGTCAATCAAACCCAGGCCCCTGTCAATCAACCCGCCCCGGTCCAAACCGACCCGGAGGAATTCAACGGAGTCAGTTCCGAACCTGAAGAACACGAACTTATTCACGAGAGTATTCAAAGTCTAAAACGTCAAAATCAAAAACTTAAAGCCCAACTTGAATTAGTCCAAGAAGAATTCGAAAAAGAAAAAAAGTCTCTAGAAAAAACTATCCAAAAACTCAAAACAGACCTTCATCGCACCACCCCCATTCAAGACAACAAATTTTTCTCTCTCAGTAAAGAACTCTCTGAAGCCGTTCAAGCCATCAAAGAGCTATCTCCCCAAGCTGAACTGCCTCTCACTACCCCAAATAATTCCCCTCTACTGACCCAGGAGACACCCCAACCAGCCTCTCCTCAAGTAATTAAAGCCGACTCTCCTCCTGCCGAGACCACCCCGCCCAAAAAAAAAGTCACTAAAGAAAAAAAGTTACTCATTACCGGCGGCTCTCTCCTGGCCTTACTTTCATTCGGCGGCTTCCTCTCCTACAAACTCACCTCAACCCCTTCTGTAGACCCGAAGCTGGTTAATGACTATATCAATCAAGGCCAAGTCCAGGGCATCCAATCATCTGCCAGCCCATCCGCTCCCACCAACAAACAAGCAGACAAAAACGCCCAGCAACCCTTTGATCAGACCAAATGGGAAACCTTTAAAGACTCTCTTTTGGGCGTCCAACTTCAATACCCGGTCGAACTCACCGAAAGACTTCATTCCCAGCAAGGCATAACTTTCCTCCGCTCTGATGGTTACCTCTTCAAACTCCAACTCTTCCCTACCGACCTAGAGCTTGAAGAGTTTTGGGAAAAACAAAAAGACACCGGTCTGGCTTATGAAGCCGAAGCTACCCAGTTTAAAAACCTTCCTGCTCTAAAACTTACTTTATCTGATTCTGCCGAATACCCCGGCGATCGTTATTTAGTCAAAACCTCTGACGGGATCTTTGACATCTGGTATGCTACCCAAAGCGACAAATTCTCTCATGACGATTTCCAGCGTGTCGACTATATGCTCCAATCTATCGCCTTTCTCAACTAGGCTTCTCTACGCTACAATACCCTTATGCTACTCGTTCGTCTGATTCGCTCAAACGCCCTCATTCTCGGCTCCTTATTAGTTTTTTTAGGTTCAATTTTGGCTATTTCCTGGATCAATGATCCACCTCAAATTGCCAATTTTCTCATTGGCAACCGGCCTGGCACAGTCACCTACAAACTTCCTGAGACTGTTTTTCAAAACCAACCTTTCAATCTTTCCATAAATATCAATACCAACAAACAAGCCGCCAATGCCGTCGGCCTCTATCTTCGTTTCGACCCCAAAAAACTTCAAGTCGTGGATTTAGATACCAGCCAATCCTTTTGCCAATTTTATCCGGAAAAAAAATACGATAACCAACTCGGTTCAATCTCCCTTGCTTGCGGTAGCCCTCATCCCGGAGTCACCGGCACCAGTACCATCCTCAAGCTCCAACTCATACCTTTAACCTCCGGTACCATCACTCTCACTCTTGATCCTCGCAGCCAAATCTTATTAAGTGACGGCAAAGGTACCAATGTTCTTTTAGAACATCCTCAACTACCAATCAATGTGCGCACTCATCTTTA
This sequence comes from uncultured Pseudomonadales bacterium, assembly GCA_964398525.1. GTDB lineage: Bacteria > Patescibacteriota > Microgenomatia > UBA1400 > CAYNFZ01 > CAYNMS01. The sequence continues at coordinate 18,008 of CAYNMS010000014.1, forward strand.
ACATGAAGTTTTTTTCTGCCCTCTTACTCCTACTTTGTCTCATATTTCCTCTGCCTACTTTTGCTGCTCCCTATTTCTACATCAATACCAGCACTTCTGCCGTCCAAAACGTCAATAAAACCATTTCCCTTTATCTCAACACCGACGGCTCGACTCTAAACGTTGCCCAAATTGTGGTCAACTTTGATCCTACCTATCTTAGCCCCGTAAGTTTGAGTACTCTAAGTTCCAAATGTTCCATCTGGTCTCCGGCTGATCCGTCCCTTGGCCTTGGCAACAATTTTGCTACTCCAGGTTTTGCCGATGGCAATAAAGCTGTCTTTTCTTGCGGTTTCAGTTCACCGGGCTACCTCTCCGGCAGTAGTACCGGCGATCTCATTGCCCGGCTCACTTTCAAGCCTTTACTTGTAGGCACAACCACTCTTACCTTCTCTAATCCAACCTTCCTTTCAGGTCCGGGCAATTCTGTTTCTGCTGGTGCCTCGCCTGACTACGACCTCACTACTCACGTCTCCACCCAAGCGGCTCAAGCCACTCCCACGCCAACTCCCAATCCTTCATCCACTCCCACATCCTCTAGCGGCACCAGTCAGCCAAGCGAGAGTGTTAGCGAAGACGATCTTGAATTCGTTGAAATCTCGGGAGGTGGTGGGGGTGGGGGAACCACTACCGATTCTGACAACGTCACTCTCACTCAAGTAGACGAAGACGATACTATTCCTAACCCCCCCGATCTTGAAAGACGCCCTAGCGCCACTCCATTTCAATTTAGCCTTCTCTCCACCGATTCAACCCCCCAAGATTCCGATTCAGATAGTGGCGATGTCCTCTCCGCCCAAACTCTAAGAGAACTTCTCATACCTGGCAAGTCCAAAGCCGATAAAACCGTCGTCATGATTAACCTCATCTCCACCGTCACTTTTATCACCCTTTTAGGGCTTATCATCTGGCGCCTCATTAGCATTTCTCGCATGAATAAATTGCGCGCCATCCATATGCAAGAGCTATTAAATAGCGAACTGGCAACTCTCGAAAGCAAGCTCGGAGCCTTTGACGGCAAAGACGCCAACAAACGTATTAAACAGGAATTATTTGAAGTCAGGGAAAAAATTTCAGAGCAATCCAAGGGTTAAATAATTGCCCTGTGATACAATAGCCTCAACTCCAATTATTCGAGAGCACCGCATAAATCAGCCGGGAAAACATGTGGCTTTTCCAACATTGACTACCAAAAATATATTTTTCTCCACCAAACTCGCTGGCCAGCTAATTCTTGTTGTTTTCATCTTAACCCTTTCCGGCTGCAACAAAAATCCTTTCAATTCCAACTCAAACTCCAACACCCAGCAAGTTGATTCAACTGTTTCCTTAACCGATGTTTTGGCTGGTAACCACCTCATCAGTGTCCTCCAGGATGATCAACTTGTCTTAGTTGACCCAGAGTTTCCCCAACCAGTTTCCGTCTATACTCTGACTTCAGACCAACGCCCCAACACCCACCAGTTATTCAATTTCCGCCTCTCTCCCGAAAAAAAACACATCGTTTGGTACACTGCCAATCAAGGTCTTTTAAAACTCGATCTTGAAAAACAAAAGGTTGATATTCTGCGTCCGGCCAATGATTGGTTAAATCAAAACCCTCATTTCTCTTTCGCTGAAAACCAAGACGTAGTCTTTATTGTAGACAATCAGGGTCAGGATTTAGTCCGCATCAATCTAGACAACAACACCGCCTCTGTTATTTCCATCCCTTACCCCTTTGGTAATTTATTCAAGCTCGCCCCCAACGGTAATTCCGTCGTCTTTGTCTCAGGTTTCCAAACTGGTCCAGTCAATCCGGAATATATGTTCACTACCATCTCGGGTGAATCTCCCCGGCGGTTTTCCACTTCTTCTCCCTCCAGTCAACGGCATCTGATTGTCTGGACGCCTGACTCCAGCGGCGTTATCGTCGTCGAAGACAATTATAGGCTTACTTTTGTTTCTCAGACGAATCCCCAGGAGAAAACACCCTTCTTTGATCTAGAACCCGAATCCGTTATCACCGATTTAGCTAGAATTGAAGACCAAATCTACGTTCTCGCCAACTCCAATCGTTGGTTTGTCATCGATGCCAACTCCAGGCAGCAAGTCGCTCAAATCCCCATCGAAATTGCCGAAGAAATTCACCGCCCCATCTTTTTTCCTTGGTATGACAAATCTTTTCTCATAGAAGAAACTCTCCGTCTAGAACCCGAAGAATTTCATCGGCTTTGGCTCTCAAGTTACATCGGCACCAAAAAGAATGTCTTGGATAAATACCATCAATCCACCTTCCAAGTTGATACTCCCTCACTTTAAGTTTCTTAACTTCTCCAATACCAATCAAACCCTCTTAGTTTCCCAAAATTGACTCATAAGCTGTACTCAATTTTTGTTCAATTTCCTCGTCCCCCGGTTGGAGCTTCAGCGCATTTTTGTACTCAATTATGGCAGATTCCGTTGCTTCAACTTGCTGGAGCAACTCTGCCCAATTAACTCTCGCCCCCGCACTTTTTGGCTCCAGCATCACTGCTCCCCGCGATACTGTCAACGCTCTATCCATGGCTCCGAATTCAACCAACTTATCAATCTCACCCAACACAAATTCCAGCTCCGGCGGTTGGTAGCCTAGCACAAAAAACTCACTTGCAGGAGTTCTCTCCAAAGCTTCCCTTAAAGTTCGCACTTCAGCCTTTTCATCTTCCCCAAACTGATGATAAAGATTAGACGCCCAGTTCATTTCTTCAAATCCCAACTGCCGCTGATTCATAAGCATGAAGATCAAACCATTTATCACGTGTTTCTGAGCCAAATCCGCATTTACTTCTTTTGCCCACCAATCCCACTGGGCTAATTTTTGATCAACAGCTTTTTGGCTAATTTCACTTTCCCAGGTAGGTAGTGTATCAGGTATGCCCCGCGCCAATTCTCCGTAATATCCATGAGGAATATAGTTTATAAAGCCAAACTTAATTCCTAAAATGTCATGGTAGTCTTCCATCAAGTCCACTGCATAAATTCGCTTCATATCTACTTGGTGGGAAATGATATCAAACAGTACCATTGGAAACTCGTTGTAATCGAAATATCCCAAGTTCGGCTCTAGTACTAAATTCTGGTTTCGATAATAAAATGGCACAATCGTTATTCCGGTCCCTTTTCCCTCAACTAATTGTCCATATATCAAGCTGTAACACGACTCAAAACTAAAACATACCAACAAACTATCCTCATCCATTTTCTCAAGCATTTCCCCGTAAAGTTGACTATTCAATTCCATATTCCGCCCCTCAATCCCTCTCCACGTGTTGTATCCGGCCAAAACCACTCCGGCCAGCGCCAACACACCTAGCCCGGCATAAACCCTATTTTGCTTGGTCAAAACCCCTAAGCCTTTCACCAGTCTTTTAACGGTTACATAAAAGCCAAACCACGCCCACACTACACTCAAAATTAATACCAAAATAAATTGGCCCAACAAATCTCCTCGCTCAAATCTTCCGGCTGGAGTAATCAAAGACCATGAAATTCCAATCAACATCACCGCCGTCATCATCCATACCAAGCTCCACTCTTTGCTTTTCTTATTTACCCGTTTATATCCTAAAGCTACCAACCACCCCAATCCAATAAACCAACTAAAGCTTCTGAGTATTCCAACTCCGGCAATCACCAGATTGTTTATCGCCGTGGCCAAAGCCTCCTGATTCCACCAGTCTTGCCACTGTTTCACTCTTCCCAATCCATCTCCCCAGTAATCGGTTGTCGCCATCTGCCAGACCCCCGCCGGAGACAATCTAAAATTGGCCGCATATTTTATTTCGTGAGTTCCATATTGATACAAAAGCATCAACATCAGTAAAACCATACCCATTCCCAGTAGTAGCGTTTTAATTCCGGTTTCAATTCCCCATTTTTCTTTTCTCTCCCAGTAAAGCCAGATCACAAATGGCATTAAAAACCAAAAAAACCATTGATGAGCCACTCCCAAACCAATTCCCACAATTATTAACCACCATTTCCAATCCGGTTTGATCTGCCCTCGCCACCACACCTCCAATAATAGCCAGATAATCATTGTCCCCAACAAGCCACTCAACGCAAATCTTTCCGCAATAATTCCAAAATTCCAAAACATAGCCGAACCCGCCAATGTCAAACTGCTTAGTGTTGCCAACCCCCACCGCTCCCAAATTTCTTCTTTTTTCCACCCATCTTTTGTCTCCCGGACTCTCTCATAAAGCCTCCAAGTCAAACCATACATCATCGCCACACTTGAAACCGCCATCACCCCTGACAACAAATTACCTGCATATGCCGGACTGATTTGCCCCAAGGGTAAGTTCATCACTATCCACAACAGTCCAATATACATCGGGTATCCCGGTGAATATGCCACCCCTAAATGTTTTCCCATTGCAAGCAACCAATCACTCATCCCATAACCCGTAGCCACTCGGGGAGTCGTCACCAAATATAAAATTCCAGAAACCAGCACCACCAATCCCATTCCCCACCACATATTCTTCAAAAGTGTCGCTTGCCCTTGCTCCTTCTTTTTCGGCATAATGAGATTAGTCACTTAATAAACTTAGCCATCATACCTAAAGGTAATTAGCAAATCAAACCTATATTTCTGTCTTTTTATGAATTCTGCTCCTCCTCGTTTTTATCAATACTTTCTCGGCCGCGACCCCACAGCCAACCTCATCGATCACCCGGGAGCCGTCTTTACTCGTTTAATTAAAAAAGATTTCCAACCCTTACTCGACCTTGGCATCACTCACCTATATCTACTTGGGTTGTTTGACAACCGGGGACCTATTCTGGTTCAAGAAGAAGCCGGCCAAGATATATCCAATACTCCTCACCGCCTCCCATCCCCATTTGCCCTAATCGATCACTCTCGCCCTCTCCCCGACTTAGGCTCATTGCCCGAGTTTCTCGAATTAAAAGACCATCTCCATGGGCTTGGTTTCAAGCTCATTCTGGATTTCATACCCAACCACACCTCCACTTCTCATCCGTGGGTCCAAGACCATCCTGAATTCTATGTCTTTGACCAAAACCAACCGGTTCGCGAATTCAGCGGCGATGTTTTTAAGCTCAACTACCAAAACGAAAACCTCCGCTCTCAAATGATTTCTATATTAGAGCAAATTGCCTCCTGGGGCGTCGACGGTGTTCGGGTCGATATGGCCCATCTTGTTCCGTTAGATTTTTGGCAGTCTGCAATTCAAACCATCAAGAGAAGCCACCCTGAATTTTTCTTCGCTGCAGAAGTTTATCCGCCCTCACCCTTTCAATTGGAAACTTATCATCAACATCTAGAAGTCGGCTTTGACGCTCTCTACCATGGTCTCCTCTACAACAACTTAAAATCTGCCATCAATGACCACCAGCTTAGTTTCCTAGTCGACCACCTCAATTACGCCAGTCAAAATTTACCCCTGGATCGGCTCATCTCTTATTTTGCCAATCACGATGACCCCTGTTCCACTTCTGATGCGACTTTCCTTCCCGCCCTCTTTGCTCTCATTCTCTTACTACCTTCTCCCTCGCTTATTTATAACGGTTCCCTCTCTGGCTTAACTCGTCGCCTGGCTCATCACTATTTTGACCAGTTACCCTCCGATCCGCTCTCTCCCACTCTCGACCCTCAACTCGAACGCCTCTTTCACCTTAGCGCTCATTCCACACCTTCCCTTTCTAAAGCTTCATTAAATTTGGATTTAGTCGAAATTCAACTCACCCTGGATTCAAAACCCCACTTACTTTATTTAAATCTTACTTCCTCTCCCAAACCCCACCCCCAACCTGACTCCCAAAGTCTTATTTCCCCTCACCCCACTTCCCAACTTCTGCCAGGTATGTTTGATCTCGTCATCGCTTGAATGTTTACTCCCAAACTAATTCCGTCTAGTATTATCCTATGCATCTTAAATATCTCAGTCTCCCTGACCTGAGCAAATTCCTTGTGGGGGAAGTTTTTTCCCTTGCCCTGGAGCCTGAAAACCCCTCCTACGAAATCGAGCTTTTTACCAACCTAAATCGGGAACCCCAAAATCATCCATTCAAAGAAAAAAAAGGCCGATTCTCAGTTACAGTACCCCTAAAAAAAAGCGGTTTTTTTACTTGGAAAATCCGTTACCGCTCCCAATCGGCTCAAAAATGGCAATGGCTCAAAGACCAAGAAGGTAACCCCGTCTCTGGAGATATTCAAGTCGATCCGGAGTGGGTTTCCCGGGCAATTGTCTATAACGTCTTTGTCCGCTTCTTCAAAGGCAAAGTCGCCCGCTGGAATCAGGTAGTCAGTCCAGGGGAAGGGGGCACTTTCGATGACGTCAAAGCCCATCTTGATGAGTTAAAAAAACTTCACATTAACACTCTCTACTTCAACCCCATCCACACTATCGGCGAACTTTACCGCAAATACAACCTCCTTGATGAACTTCCGGCATATCTTCAACCCGGTAGTCCTTACTCAATCAAAGACTACAAGTCCATTGACCCCGAACTCACCTATGACCGCGATACTAAAAGACATCTCCTCTCCGACCCTCAGCAAGAATTTAGAGATCTCATTGACGCTGCGCACCAACGTGGCATGTATGTCATTATGGATTTGGTCTTCAACCACACTGCCCACGATTTTGTTTTTCAGCGCATCCGTCCCGAGTGGTACCTCTACAAAGAAAATATTACCAGCCTCGAGGACCCCTACCTCTACCCTGAAGACATTAAACGGGGTAAGCCCTGGGGTGATCCCAAACACACCCTTTCTCCCTATGACCATGGCATCTGGTGGGAAGATACCGCCCAACTCAACTGGGAATACAATCTCCCACCCGGACCCAATCCTCCACCCCCAAACACCAGTCTCAAAGAAATGTGGCAATACTTCAAATCCATTCCTCAGTACTGGATTCGCCATTTCGGTGTCGACGGCTTCCGTTGTGACATGGCCTACCATGTACCGCCAGAATTTTGGAAAGGTTGTATTGCCGAGTCTCGCCAGTTCGCCCAAGAACTTCGTACCAATCTCGCCTCAGATGTGGTTTTTATTGCCGAATCTTACACCACTGACCTCAAGCTGCTTCAAGAAGTCGGCTTTACTGCCGTCTACGGTGACTACTCCAACAAACTCTCCCGCCCAATTGAAACCAAAGGCTACCTCGATTATATGTACAATCTCACCGGTGACTTCTTCCCGCCCGGTTCTCGCTGGTTTATTTACCCCGAGGCCCACGATTTTGGCCGCAATCCTCAAAAGATCCTCGGTGAAGGCGCCAATCAACTTCAAGCCGCACTTCTGGCAAACCAATCCCGTTGGCTTTTAACCGCCACATTGCCCGGAATTCCTCTTATCTTCAACGGCTTTGAAAAAATCGAATGGGAACCCTTGAACCTCTTCTCTTACGGTGCTGTCGATTGGGAAAGAGACGCCGACCTCAGAGATTTCATCGCCAAAGTCAATCGTATCCGCCATTGGTTTCCCGCCCTTCAGCGTGGCGACTACCAATATCTCCCTACCAATCAGGATTTAAACGATAATACTCAACTTCTCGCTTTTGCCCGCCGCCATCAGGATCAAATCATTATCGTTGTCGTCAATTTTGATGTCCACCGTAGCGCCGGTCCGGCTTTAATCTTTTTGCCAGACGCTTTCGATTGCTCCTACACCCTAACCGATCTGTTAGATAACCAAAAATACTCCCGTTCCGGCCGTCAACTTCTCGTTGAGCTCCAGCCTGGCGCCTCCCACATCTTCCTGGTCAATTTCTAAAACCACTTACTCCCGCCCGTTTTGGACTTCCTCGGTATTACCCTCTCTTCCAATCTCATCCCCAATTCTGTAAATTTCCACCCATTTGCCTCTACTCACCAATCTCGTTTCCATCTCTATCTGGTATCTGTTCGCTACCTCCCGGCAACTCAACTGACTCGGGTCATAAGGGTGGATATATAAGAGTTGTACCCGCTGGCTCTTTTCAAATTCACTACACATTAAAAAATCCACCGGTTCCTCCACAAATCCCAAAATTGGCTCTGTTAATTCATTCACCTCAGGGAACCCCCCCACCACTTCCGCCTCTGGATAAGCATAAGCCACATAACCAGCAGCCTTGCGGCTTACCGAAACTCGGTCCTGATAGCCTAAATCCCCACTCGATCTAAACACAAAATCTTGAGTTTGGCTCGTATCCCCCCTCCACTGCCCGATAAAGCTTAAGGCCAGCAGTCCTATTACCACCATAAAATAACCATTGCTGTTAAAGCCACTCACCCTCTGCAACCACAAATAAATTCCTCCACATCCAATTACCATTAGAAATGGCAATACTGCTGCTACCAAAGTCTCCTCAAACCCTCCCTTCAGGCTCCAGTATATCCAAAACAGTCCTGCTATCACCAACATGCCCGTCAGCCGCTTATATGGCACTTTCACTTCTTTCTGCCTCCACCACCAGACTAAAACCATAAAAGCTGGAACACTAATTAAAAATCTCCAGTGCCAAGTCAGTATTACTTGTGCCACAAAGCCAAAATATTTCCCCAACGCCCCCAAGTTACTCCAACCGTTCCAATCACTTCCGGGGGGCAGAAGCCACCACCCCGCTACACCATTGTGATACATTAGCCAAACCAATCCGGCTAAAATTGGCACCAACAGCCATTTCTGATCCCTATTTTCCTCCTTACTTTTTTTCACTCCCACCCACAGACCGATTACATAAAACCAGGCAGACAAATTTATCAAAGTAGCCAGTGTTAGCGCCATCACCCCCAGTTTTTTCCTGCCCCACCACCACCCTGCCACGCCCATCACTCCCAATGCTGCCATCCACAATTGTCCCTCCCCACTCCCGTATGCTGCCAACACGCTCGGCGACACCCCCACCAAAAAGGCGGCCCCCATCGCCACTAGAGGGTTACCTATTCTCTTGCCTAACCAATATGTCCCCAACATCAATACCGGTAGTGCCAATGCCATCATCGTTTGTGCTACCCACAATTCATTTCCCAGCCAATTCCACAGTTGAGCTAACAGTAATTGCAACAGGGGTGGTTGAGAACTATTTAGTTCCAGTAAAGCCAGGGGAGTGAAGTTCCGGCCTAGAAGGCCTACCGCCCCACCTACCAGTTCCACTCCATTTTCTCCCGAGATAGGCAAATTTCTAATCGGCCACCACACCAGGCCGCTATAGGATAATATGGCGGCTGCCACCAATCCATCAATCAACCACTCTTTATTTAGAGCTTTAATTCTTTTCATTGCTGCCTAACTCTACCAAAATTAAATTTGAGATTGAAGCACCAGCTCAAATATAGCTTATTTTGCTTCAACCAACATACTCACATGGTCGGCTACAAACCGTTGCATTTGTTCTCTGGAGCTTGCCTCTTCCAGAAGTCCTGCCAGTTCATAATCTCCCACCATATCGCTCACCCAAACAGAAATGTCATTTGGTATTCTTTCTCGGTGAAACTCAACTGTCTCGTCACTCACTTGTGTCAATCGGTCTCGCAGTTCCTCCAGACTAAACACCTCTTCTCCACTTACAAAAGTAAACGGTCTCTCCGTCTTTGTTAACCATCTCTTGGCTAAATAATGAGGCATAGACAGAGTCCTCATCATTTGTCTCTCCAATGCTACTATCAAACCCCAACGATGCTTGTAGGCTCTCATCTCATCCGCCAAATCCTTGTCTCCCACTACAAACTCAACCCATACTGCAATATCATTTTCTTCATCTCGGACATGGTGCATCACCACATCTTCAGGCAGACTTACTAAAGCTTGTTTAAGTTCCCAAAGCGATCTGATCTGCAATCCATTACTAAAAGTAAAAGCCTTGTCACTTGGGGTGACATAAGCTTGCCACTTGGGCGTTAAATATCTTCCTGGAATCAATAATTCTTGCATGGCAGGTCTCCTTCAGTTTTCAGTGTACACTCTTTGTCTTAGATCATGCAAGACGTTAATTAAATTAGTATACGCCTTGACCGGATTTTTATGCGGGGAAAAATACCGGTGCACCTCTCCGTCTGCCGCCATCTTTGTCGACATGTAGTACAAATGGTCACTTGTAGTTAGTCTCCTCCAGTCTTCGATCAAAGCCTCTTTCCCGCTTTCCATCACCTCTTTTTTCATTTCATAAAGCATTTTGGCAGCTGTTTGTTGCAGCGGATTTTCAATCCACGCCGACATATCCCTTTGGCTGTCCGCCCAGGAAATGATCTCCTCGGTCGACAATTCTCCTTTACTTTCATTCTCCCAAGCCGTCTCTCTCACTCCGGCCAATCTTCCACCTCGTTTGGATACTTCCGCTGGCAATTGTTCCAAAAACTTTAGTATCCCCGTTTCTTGTCCTTGATGTTCCCCAAAAGTTTCATAATCCATAAACAAATTAACCACCTGTTCTTTTTCATCCTGGTTCACCAACCACTGGGCATATTTTTCCGCCGTCAGTGGCCATCCGCCCCATTCTTTCCTCGAAAATCTAAAAGCCACATCATCACTCAGGCTATAATTCCTCAGCATCAATCTCATTTTCTCCGTGCCACTGGGGGTATAGACATAATCCGGGCTTCTCCAATCCAAGAGTCTCTCTGCCCCCTCCGCTAGTACCGTATCAAAACCTAGTTTCTCCGCCACTTGTGCCAAATCATCATTGTAAATCAGCTCCGTATTTCTAAATATTTTCGGCTCCACCCCAAATACTTCTTCAATTTTTGCACGGTGTTTTTCAACTTGTTTCAAAAACTCATCTCTATCATAAACAAACGCCAAACTGTGATAATAAGTCTCAGCCGTTAACTCCACTTTTCCCGTTGACACCAAGTCTTTAAATGACTCCAATACTTCCGGATAAAATTCCTCAAACTGTTCCAACACCACCCCCGTCATCCCCAGGGTCACTTTTGCCCCAAATTCATCAATCCATCTTTTAAGTATCCGGTTGGCCGGTAAATAACACTTCTCCGCCACTCTGGTTAAAATTTCTCGGTTTTGGCTATTATCCCCATAATAATCCCCCTGGCCTATTTCAAACACTTGCTTTTCTTTTAGTCTGTACGGCTGATGAATCTGAAAATAAAAAACTATCGCCATTATTCTTTTCTCGTTAATGCCTTTTATTCATACCTTTATCACTTGAAGTTTTACCCCGCTCATCCCAGCGAGCGGTAAACTGCCAATGTTTTCTTAGCCGCTCTAGTCCAAGTCATCTCCGCTGCCTCAATTCTTGCCTGTTTAGCCATCTCTTGGGCGAGTCCCGGATACGTCAAAGCGGCCATTAACATTCTTGCCATCTGGTCGCTATCCCAAAAATCCACTTTCAAAACATTAGTCAAAATCTCACTCACACCCGATTGTTTAGACACCACCACTGGGGTACCAGCCGCAATTGCCTCCAGCGCTACAATTCCATAAGGTTCGGACACCGACGGCATCACAAACGCGTCAGCCATCTGATAACAAGCTCTCAATTTATCTCCATTCAAAAAGCCGGTAAACACCACTCTGTGGCCAATTCCCAAATCCGCACTCTCCATCACCAGCTGGTCGTACATATCTCCATCCCCCACCACCAAAAAGATTGTATCTGGGTGTTGGCTCAAAACTTGACTTGCCGCCCTTAAGAAATACTCCACTCCCTTTTGATATGTCAGTCTGCCAACAAACAGCACAATTTTATCTCTCGGAAATAGTCTTTTTATCTGCATTGGCTCAAATTCAGACAAATCAATGCCATTGTGAACCACCGTGATTTTGTCGTCCCTGACTCCGTAATAACTCTTAATCGTTTGCTTGGTGTACTCCGAAACCGTAATCACTGCATCCGCTTTTTGCATTCCTTGGTATTCAAGCTCAGCTATCATGCTATTTACTCTGCCTCCGGTCCGGTCATATTCCGTGGCGTGCACGTGGGCAACCATCGGCTTACCCGACTTTTCTCTCGCCCTAATTCCTGCCGGATAAGTCATCCAATCATGGGTATGAATAATCTCATGCGGTTGATTTAGAGACCACATTTCTGCCATTTCTCCATATCTCAAGGCTTCCTGATAAAGGCTGTTACCATACATCTTCAGTCTCTGCCGGTTATACTTAGCCGTTAATTCCACATATTCACTCTCCCCAGCATATGCCTTCAGGAGGGAATTTATCGCCACCATTTCTACATTTTGTAGTCTGTGGCTTAGAAGTCTCATAAAACTTATGTTCGATTTCATCCGCCTGGGTAGTGCAAAAGAGATATCCACCCCCTGTTGACTCAAGCCTTTTGCCAGGCCGTAACACGCCACACCCAAACCTCCACTATTGTGGGGAGGTAGTTCCCAACCAAACATTAATACTTTCGGCTTGTCGTTCATAAAAAAACACCAGCACTTTTATTGCTGCTCTTTCATACTAGAACTCGAAGGAATTGACTGTCAATGACACCCAGAAAAAAACATCAATTTAACGCAGTATAGCGGTGTAAACATCTTTTTACCGACCTTGTCCTAATTTACCCGACCTTGTCATTCAAGACTAAACACTGCCCTCGCCAGTCCTTCACCCGGATTAAAACTCACTCTCGACACCTCTGTCTCCTCCACCAAACTCAGACTCGCCGTATAAGTAATTTGTTCCCCGGGCATAACCATAACTACCTCACTGTTGCTCATAGCCGCCTCGTTTATTAGCACCGTTCCATCTTTTACAACTGTCGCCTGGAGTCTATTATGCAGTCCCTCTGCTACTCCCTTATTTGCCAGCACCACTTCCACTCTAAAAATATTCGCATCACCATAACTCATTCTCGGATTACTAAAACTTATCTGATAATCATCATTCACCATTTCCTCAGAGGCTTGAATCAATTCCACTCTGTCAATCGCCGGTGTTGGTCTGGGTGTCGGGTTCGGTGTCGGGCTAGGGCTCGGACTCACTCTCGGACTCGGGCTAGGCAAACTCTCCCCTCCCACATCCATTGCCTCACTCTCCTTTACTGGTAAATCATTTCCCGTTTGGCTTTGAGTAGCACCCAAAACTTGCTCCATCACTTTTGTACTCTTAGCTCCATTCGACATAGGTCTCGAGTTGGTCATCTGATTCAACCAAAAAAAGCTCCCGGTTGCCGCCACTACCAGCAATGCCCCCACACTTACCAATTCATCCTTAATTGCCCAACGCCAATCATCCATTTCTGATTGCCTCTCTTTGTTTATGTATCGACTCCGCTTCTAAATAAACCTGGTCTTCGATCGTCTTTTCACTCATGCCCGCAATCACCCCATCCTCTAAAGCCTCCTTTGGTTCCATCTCCACCAACCGTCCCAGATGATCAACTAATGCCTTGATCACCTCCACCAAACCCACCAGCTGGTCGTGCCGTATCTGTAGCGCCCAAAAATAATCCTTCTGCTGATCTCCGGTGTTCAATTCCTCTGCTTTACTCAGAATAAAAAACTCAAATCTCTCATCACTTTCCACGGCCATCTCAATCCATTTATCAATAAACTCCCCCAAATACATTAATTGCTCTTCGACTTTAACTAACTCTTCTTTTTCATCAGAATTAACAATTTGATTATGAAATCCCTCCCAAAACTGTCTGTTATCATTCCCATGAATCAATTCATCCTGTTTCTGTCTCAAGTCAATCAACTCCGCCACAATAAATTGCCTTAACGCCTGTTTGTCTATATTGCTTTTACTATCGCTAAACAGCATAGGCTCCCCATTTGCGCCACTAGTTAAACTCGATGTATGATTTAGTTCAGTTCACTAATTCTCGAGTTAACATGAAGCCATTCATTATTACTGCCTTCACTATACTGGTTTTTCTGCTGGCAATAAAGCACCCACCCCAGGCCAACGCCCAAGTTACTCAATTTACCTTTAACAGTTTCACCACCGGCGGACCCAAAACTGCAGGCCTGCCTTTTCTGGTTACCATTTACGCCAGAGACGCTAGTAACAACGTCGTCTCCTCTTTCGATCAAAACGTCAATCTCACCGACACCACCAACACCGTTTCCCCCAACCAAGTCACCTTCAGCGGCGGTACCTGGACTGGTAATGCCTACATCACTCAGGCAGGCACCACTGCTCTAACTGCCAGTTACTCCAGCATTGTTGACACTTCCACTTCCTTTAGTGTTATTGCCGATAGCCGCATCAAATTCCTCACTACCATTGGCGGTAACAATCAAACTTCAACCGTCAACAACCTTCTGCCTCAAGCCCTCACTCTCAAAGTTGTTGACCCCTACAACAATCCCATCAGTAACGTTCCCGTCAATTTTGCCATCAGCAGTTACCCCTCCGGTGCCACCGGCCAGCAGCTTTCAGCCACCAGTGACGTCAGCAACAGCTCCGGTAACGCCAGCACCAACCTAACTCTTGGCCGCAAATCCGGCACCTATATCGTCACCGCCAGTCTTGGCTCAGGCATTACTAACACCATTCATTTCTACGAAACCGCCTCCCCTGATGCCCTCATGTCTCTCTCCATTTCACCCCAAACAGGAGTCATTCCTCTAGGCGGCTACATTGCTTTCACCGCCAAGGGTTACGATCAATTTCTCAACGAAAAAAACTTAAGCAATCTTACCTGGAGCGTTCAAAACTCAGGCGGCACCATCGACTCCACTGGTATTTTCTACGCAGGCAGCCAAACCGGTACCTTCCTAAACACAGTCCGAGCCGAAAGTGGCGGTGTCGGCGCCACAGCCAGCGTTAGCATCATCGGAGATGGCTCTGACACTGGCGAAGGTGATGGTACCGGCTCTGGCTCCGGCTCCGGTGATGACGACGGCTCGGGCACTGCCACTGCCTCAGCCTCTCCTACTCCGGCCGCTACTCCCGGAACCGGCGTTCTCAACGAAGTCTACGTCGACCCCTCCGTTATCTCTGCCTTAAAAAACGCCCGTATTCCCATTCTCGCCGAAGGCGTCGACATCTTTGGTAACACCGTGGCCAACGTCAATTTTACTTTCTCAGTTTCCGGGGACCTTGGCACTCTCACTCAAACCTCGGCCAACACCGTCCTGCTCACTGCCTCAGAAACCGGCATCGGCACTGTCACCGTCACTGCCCAGCAAGGCGACATCGTCCGTGTTGCCCGAGTTGTCGGCAGTGTGGGCACTGGCCTTAATCGACGCTTGGTCATTGAAGAAATCGAAAGTCCCCAAGCCGTCGGCGAACCTTTCACTATTTCCATTGCCGCCAAGGATACTCTCAACAATTTCATCACCGACTATACCGGCCCGATTGTCCTGGCCGACACTACCGGCACCCTCGACCCGGTTTTAGTCGAACCCAACAACCAAGGTATTTGGTACGTTCAAGCCATTATTACTCTTTCCCACCCCGAAGTTACCGTCACTGCCGCCGGCGACGGTATGGTGGGAGTCAGCAACATTTTCGAAGTCACCGGTGAACCTAAGTTAGTTGACGTTCCTCCCAAAGGCGCCGGTGGTGCGGGCGTAGGCACGGGTGGGGGAGGCGATGGTCTGGGGGGAGTTTTGGGCGCCTCTATCTCTGGCAAAATCAAAGAATTGCTTCTGGATAAGGATCTCAACAAATACACCATTGCCCGTTACATCGGCGCCGGTCTAGCCGCCGGTATCGGCATCCTAGGCGCTAGCCTTGGTGGTGGCATCATGGCTGGCCGCGGTCTCGAAGCCTTGGGCAGAAACCCCTTTGCCAAAGGCAGACTCAAATTCAATCTCTACGCCAGTATCATCGCCTTCATCGCCGCCGCCGGTCTAGCTGTTTTTGCCTCATTCCTGATAGTCGGTTAACCCTCCAATTGATTTGTGACTCTTCTGTTGCTAGAGTGATACCAGCGCCCTAGTTGGCGTCGCTTATACGTACCAGTCTCTATTCCTGCCCATGAATTTAACCTGGTTAATTTTCCCAGTCATCACCACTGCCTATGTTGTTTTGCTGATCCTCTATTTCCTGCGGCGCACCAAACACCATCAGTCTCAACTCGAAACCTTCTTAAAATCCGCCAAAGGCCAAATTGATCTGCACAAAAAAGAGGCTGAAAAAACTGCCAATCTCAAAGTAGCCAAAGCCGCCACCATCGTTCAAAAAGTCCAAGAAGCGACCCTGGCTTTCGAAGAACAAGCCCAAGCCGAGTACGAACAAATCATTAAAGACGCCAAGGACGAACGGCGCGAAATCCTCTCTTCCGCCAAAAGCGAAATTGAGGAACTCTTCGCTCAAGCCGAGCAAGAACTGGAAACCTACCGTCAAGCTCGCCACCAGGAGATCGAACGAAACCTTGTCAAAATGGTTATGTCTATCACCGAAAAAGTCACCGAAATGTCCCTCTCACCCGAGGATCACCAACACCTAATCAAACAAGCCCTCGAAGAAATCAAACAAAATCGCTCCCGCTCATGAAATCCTCCCAAGCCATAATCAAACAACTCCTTTCTCAAATCTTTACTACCCACACCCTTAAAATTGTCTCCGACACTCTTGAGCAAATGGCGGCCAACCAAGCCTTCAAACGCCACGCCCACGATATTGTTACCGACGACACTCTGACTCAAGCTCAAAAAAGAAACCAACTTCTCTATTTGATCAAAAGTCTCGACGTCCCCCTCCTCTATGACTTTTTCGCCGACGTCATCGGGCCGGATTCCCTTTGGTTATTCCAAACCGGCAAGATCGACTACTTCGATTCCTTCGTCCGGGCTTTTCAAATGGCCACTGAAGACATCGGCTTAATCTATCTAACGACAGCCGTCCCTCTCCCCCCAGAAGCCCTACGCGCCATCGCCCTGGATCTAACCAAATCCTTTGGTTATCAGGTTGTTGTCAATCATCAGGTCAACCCCTCTCTTATCGGTGGCGCTCAAGTCCGGGTGGAGAATCTGATTTTTGATTATTCCCTGCGCACTCGCTTCCAGCAATTCCAGCGTCAATGGCTCTCTTCCCTTGAAAAAACCGACAAACTTGTCGGTCGTCACCAGACCTGATTGCTTTCACAACCGCCAAAAACTCGTGTACCATAAACCTATGCCCAAACTTGTCGATAAAATCGAAGACCTTATCGAGGACGTCGCCTCCAATATTACCTTCAAACCTCAATCGGAACCCGACCATCAAATCGAATCCTCCCCGCCCCAGGTCACTTTCCCCCGCATGCTCGACTTTGCCTTTCCCCATGGCACTACCCCCACTCCAGTGGTTCAAGTCGGCGAGGTTATCTACGTCGGTGACGGCGTCGTCCACGCCACCGGGCTAGACAAAGCCAAGATCGACGAAGTCATAGAAATCGACACCAATAGTGGTATCGAAAAAGCCCTCATTTTGGGTATCCGTGAAGAGCGCGTCGAGGCTGTGGTTCTAGGTGACTATTCCCACATCAAGCGTGCCGACCAAGTCCGCTCGACTGGCGGCAAATTAAGAATTCCCGTCGGTGAATCAGTCCTAGGCCGGGTCATCAATCCTCTTGGCCTTCCCCTCGATGGCAAAGGCCCCTTAAAAAGCACCCACACCCGTGATGTTGAATTTGCCGCCCCCGGAGTTATGGATCGCACTTCTATTCATGAACCTTTACACACCGGTGTCATGGTCATCGATACCACCATCCCCATCGGCCGCGGTCAGCGCGAGCTGGTTATCGGTGACCGAAAAACCGGCAAAAGTCGTACCATGCTTGACATCATCTGCAACCAAGCCCAAAGTGGCGTTCATTGTATCTATGTTGGTGTCGGTGTCCAAGCCTCCAAAGCCAAAGCCACTCTCGAAATGCTTGAGGAACGCGGTGCCATGAAATACACCACTCTGGTCCTGTCTCTGGCCGACGAGCCTCCCTCCCTCCAATACATCTCCCCCTACGTAGGTGCGGCCATTGGCGAATTCTATATGTATCAAGGCCAACACGCCTTGATAATATTCGACGATCTCTCCAAACAAGCCAAAGCTTATCGCCAAGTTTCCCTCCTCCTCAAACGCTCCCCGGGCCGCGATGCCTACCCCGGTGACATTTTCTTTCTCCACTCCCGTTTACTCGAGCGCGCCTCCAAACTAAGCGATGACATGGGCGGCGGCTCCCTCACGGCCATGCCCATCGCCGAAACCCAAGCCGGAGATGTTTCCGACTATATCATCACCAACTTGATGTCCATTACCGACGGCCATATTTACTTGGATGCCAACATGATGCACGAGGGAGTTTTACCCGCCGTCAACTCCGGCACCTCGGTTTCGCGTATCGGTGGCAAAGTTCAAACCAAAATGTTGCAAAAGGTCGGCGAGCTGGCCGGACGCATTATGGCCCGCTACAACGAAGTTAAATCCTTCGAAACCATCAATACCGAAGTTGCCGAAGATACTATCCGAGACATCAAACGGGGCAAACGCATTCGTGAAATTCTCGCCCAGGATTCAGAACTCAATCTCTCCGACGACGAGGAGGTCATGCTTCTGGGTCTGGCTACCAGTAGTCGGATGGACCACTTCGAAGCCGAGCACATCAGTGTCTTCAAAGACAAAATTGTTCCCTTCTACCGAAAGCAAAATCTCTCAGAGTTTCAAAAAGTCCAACGCGAGACCAGAGACATCGAAGACATAAATCCCCACCTTGATCAAATCTTCACTTCCTTTTGCCAAGAATTCAATCTTCCCTTAAACCAAACCCCTCCCAAGGCTTCTTAGCTACTATCCTTTATGAAAACCCTCAATGAAATCAAAGACGAAAAAACCGTAGTCCATTCTGTCGGCAGTTTTGCCAATTCACTCCAGCAAATCGCCGCCAGTCGTATGGTTAAACTCAGAAAACTCGTTTTAAAATCTCGTCATTTCGTCGACGAAGCCACCGTTATTTTAAGAGAGTTAGAACTCGAACGCACCAAAAAACTCGAGCGGGAATTGGCCATGACTAAACGTGAATTAAGCTCCTCTTCCAAATCTAAATCCAAAAAAACCCCTCCCAAACCTCAAGACCTCATGACAGCTATCATCATCGTCACTTCCAACCAAGGCTTAAGCGGTAGCTACAACACCGACATCTTCAAAAAAATCGAAACCATTATTCCCCAACACCCCCACGCCGACTATTTCGTCATTGGCCGCAAAGGCCAGGAATACTTCAATCGCGTCTCCAAGCAATTTAATCTTCGCTATTACCCTTACTCTGTTCCCGAAGAAGTCTCCATTACTGACCTGCGCTCCCTTATCAATATGTTTTACCACTACGACCAAATCTACATGGTCTACAGCAAATACATCAACACCGCCACCCGTGAAGTCGTCTTTGTCGAGCTAGCTGTACCCCACGTCCAGGAAGACGAAGCCAAAAAAGAAGAAACCACTGGCCGTTACATTTTCGAGCCCAACATCGAAGACCTTATCGCCTCCATTACTGCCAAACTGCGCTACTCTCTTTTTCGCCAGCAAATTCTCGATTCCAAGCTTTCCCTCTACACTGCCCAAATGATGGCCATGAAAACGGCAGCTGACAACGCCGAGGAGCTTCTCAAAGACCTTCAGCTTCAATACAACAAAGCCCGAAGAAAACTTATCGACAAAAAAATCCAAGAAGTCCAAGCTGGTCGCGCCCTTTGGGCCGACGAGAGCTAGCCTTTGCCGCCTCCAATCACTCCGCTATACTTAAATTTATGGCCACCGTCAAACAAGCAATCAATCCTCTAAAGCCTACCAAACACCGACCTACCGGCCGTATCGTGGCTATCAACGGCGCGGTCGTGGATGTCCATTTTCCCCTGGATTTGCCCGACATCTACCACGCCCTGGAAGTCCAAAACCAAAACAAACTCATTCTCGAAGTCTTCGAGCACCTCACCAATCACACTGTCCGCTGTCTTTCCATGTTGCCTACCTCTGGTCTAGAGCTCGGCCTGCCCGTTCATGATACCGGCTCCGTTCTTCATGTTCCCGTCGGCAAAGAAATGCTGGGTAGAATTGTCAATGTCTTTGGCAAGCCTATCGACAAACTGGGTGACATTCACACGACCGACATGGCCCCCATTCATATCCAAAGCCCCACCTTCGAAGACGTCAAATCTCCCTCCGAAATTATCGAAACCGGCATCAAAGCCATCGATTTTTTCACCCCCTTTATCAAAGGTGGCAAAATCGGCTTCTTTGGTGGTGCCGGTGTCGGCAAAACCCAGTTAGTCACCGAAATTATCCACAACACTACTGTCAAACACGGCAC
>CAYNMS010000015.1:0-15316 GCA_964398525.1 uncultured Pseudomonadales bacterium
GGCCACTTGTGGCTGTTTACCCCGCCACTATCCGGCCAGAAAGCCCGCTCTTTGGGCAAGCAGCTGCAAAGCGAATTTGATCTAGAAAGCGTCGAACTGTTTCCCAAGCAGGCGGTAGAGATTCTCTCGGCTACCCACGAAGTGGACTTCAATCCTTTTGGCATTTTCGTCAACGGAGTAGATTGCCCTATAGTCAGTGTTTTTGTACCGCAAGTGTAGTGACCTCAACCCTCTAAATTCATTTCGTAGTGCTTCACCTCGGAGTGGATTATCTACCAAAGTTATAATTTCCCGCTCCAAAGCTTTTACTGCTTCTGCGGATAGTTGCTTGCGTGTCATAAGTCTTAGAAACATAAATCGCGTATTTCATTCAGCAGGGATTAATTGGCGCACCTTTCCGGCTTTAAAGTCCCTCTGACTTTCCGATATTGCTCCTTGCCACTCTTTATTCAGAAGTAGAGCAACTGTATCAGCCAATCCAGGTTCGGTTTCCATCAGTTGATCGATTACTTCCATAAAACGTTCGTTGACCAAACGGGCCATAGGTTTATCCTTGCGCTTGATTCGAAATTGAGTTGCCTGGTAGTGAGTCCTCTCCAAGAGTTCCCCAAAATGTTTACGGGCTTCGATAGCCCCGATATCTGTGGTATCCATTCTCTTTTTCTGTTTACACATAATTCCTGCAATTATATTAACTATAACAACTATATCAATTGATAGAGTTAGGGGAGGAGATGCTTTTCACCTAGACTCAGTTACTCTCCCTCAGAACTAATTCTTGATCATACAATCATCAAACCGCCTGTTGTCTTTGTTCTTTTTGACCTCCGCCTATCAAACATTGACGCAAATTAGCCAAATTCCGTCAGTCTATTGACGCAATTTGGGGAAAATGCTAACATTTAGAAATGTTGCGAAGATATTACGATTCCAAAATAGATGAGTTTCTAGTTCCCAACAAGGTTTTGGTGGTATATGGTCCTAGACAGGTTGGTAAAACAACCTTGATTGATACTTATCTGGGTAGTTTAGATAATTCTGTCAGAGTGTATAAAAGTAGTGGAGAAAACACCAGATTGCAACAAGTATTGGAATCCTCTGACTTTTCGCAAATTATTCCTTACTTTTCCAGTTATGACTTGGTGGTAATTGATGAGGCTCAGAGAGTTGAAAATATTGGTCAAGGATTAAAGATTGTAGTTGATCAGATTAAAGATATTAAAGTAATTGCCACAGGCTCTTCTTCATTCGACCTGTCAAATAAAATTGGTGAACCTCTTGTGGGGCGACAACATATATTTCGACTATATCCGTTATCAGTTCTTGAGTTGAAAGCCCAATTTGGAACCGCTTATATTCATGAAAATCTAGAGAATCTGCTGGTTTATGGTTCCTATCCTGAGGTAATAAATTATCAATCGTTTGAAGAGAAACGTGGCTACTTGCAACAAGTTCGAGATGCTTACTTGTATAAAGATATTTTGGAGTTAGAAAATATTAAGAACTCTAGAAAAATATCCGATTTATTACGTCTCATTGCCTTCCAAATAGGAAACGAGGTGTCTCTTGAGGAATTAGGCAATAAACTCTCAATGAGCAAGAACACAGTTGAACGGTATTTGGATTTACTTGAAAAGGCATTTGTGATTGTTAAAGTTGATGGATTATGGAGAAATCCGCGCAAGTCAGTGACTAAGATGTCTCGATACTATTTTCTAGACAATGGTATTCGTAATAGTTTGATTGGCAATTTTAATCCTGTTGAGCAACGTGATGACAAAGGTCAACTGTGGGAAAACTTCTTAGTCATTGAAAGACTAAAAAAACAAGCTTACACGCCAATTTACTCGAACAACTATTTCTGGCGAACATATGACCAGAAAGAGATTGATTGGGTGGAGGAACGAGATGGAAAGTTATTCGGCTTTGAATTCAAATGGCAAAATCATGACAGCAAAAACAAAACTTACTGGCTTGATTCATATCCCAATGAAGCAGTCTTTGAGTTGGTAAACAAAGATAACTACTTAGAGTTTGTGAGTTAATTTTAGGGTTAAGTGACAAAAACTGGCTGATTTTGGTTTCCATATCTGATATCAACGTTTCGGATAATATTCCACACAGGGAGCGAGTGAATGCTTTCACCAGAACTTCTCTCCTTCAGATCTAATTCTTGATCATACAATCATCAAACCAGTCTGTTGTCTTTGTTCTTTTTGACCTCCGCCTATCAAACACCCTGATTATCGTCTGTGTAATTTACCAAGAGTAAACAGCACAATAATAAACCTAATCAAGCCAATCCTTAAACTATTCTGCTACAGGTTGTTTGCTGGTGTGTTTACTCAGCCTCTCTTCCACCCCGCTATTTTGGGCTTCCTCCCACATTTGGTTGGTGACCAGCTCGCCCCGCCTGCCGATTATTCTATCTTCATCATCCAAAATGTTTTTGGTTAGATATTCACCTACCACTTCATCATCTCCCGACACTTTCTCCTGCACTTTTTCCACTCCGCTAGTCACTTTGTCCGCCGCTTTCTCAAACCAATGTTGAGCCTCCTGGCTTCTCTCTTCTGATTTCTTTTTCAATTTATCTACCGCCTTTGACTCCTGATTCTGTTGCGTTTTAGCTTCCTTTTGCTGATCCTCTTTTGGAATCTGCTTATAAAAAGCCTTGATACCCTCAGGAGTCAAATCTGCCCTTTGCCCTCTCCACACCGATATCACTTGAATAGGTAACTCCATCATCTTCGGCTTGTGGTTCTCCGGGTGACGGTAATGAATGATCAGTCGCTCGACTTTTCCGCTTTTTGGTTCAAACATTACGTCAGTCACCAGTCCCAGCGCTTGTCCGTTACGGTCAAATAGTTGAGTTTGCTTGAGAATATTACTCTCATCTTTTTGAATAACTTCTTTAGCCGGTTTAATCGCCTCCTCATCCACTTTAATTTTACTTCTGGTAATTTGAGCCTCAGACAAATCAACAGCTCTTGCCTCATCATCATCTATACCAATAACTAACGCCTTAATTAGCTTTTCGTTCTGATCAAATACCACCCCATCCACATCTTGAACGGCATTTTCCCCATTTACGTTTACCCTCATTCCTAAAATGTCTGCTATTTTTATAAGCATACCCACACCTTAACTGACAAGTGAAAAAAAATGATTTCTTTAGCGTAAGAACTTAGAAAGACTCTGCTTTTTTCACAAAAGCGTACTCGCGCATCATTCGCCTACACCCTACACTCGACCACAACTGAATCAAACTCATTTGCCCTTCATAAAGCGGTTGATCCGTATAAAACTTGGCTTGTCCCGATTCACCGTCAAAGTAGTAAAGTTCCGGCACTGCCTTGAGTTCCTCAAACGCTCTAAAACTAGCCTCGCAAGTCTGGATAATCGCCTCCCTCATCGTTTCTATTGCCGGCCTCGGCCAGCCTTGTGCCAAGCCCACCTTTAACTGTTTTGTCAGTCCGGCTACCGCATAAGCCGACTGCTTAGGCCAAATCACCTTACCGTGATACCCACCGGTATTAAACCTCGGGTCCGTGGCCGCCACCAAGATCGGCCCTCTGGGAGTGTAAAAATACTTCTCATCCAGTACTTTTACCGCGAGCCCAATTGCCTCTTCCAAACTGGCTTGTCCGTAAAACAGTTCATACGCCTCGTCCAAATGTGCCACATCCATTTGTTCCTGTTCTGGCTTGTACAAAGCAATCGCGTAAGTCAGCAAATCCTCAGACCCCGACATAATAAATCTTTTTTTATTTTCTTCCCATTTCTCCATCAGGTTTTCCAGTTCTTCAATATCAGCTATTCCGAAATACTCCCGGTACTTGGCTATCACCTTCAAGCTTTCCGGATAAAACACACAGTTAACATCATAAGGCGCCAGAGGCGGCGTCTGCCCCGGAAAAGCCGTCTCGCTGTCACGCCAATTGCCCACTTTGTAGTACTCACCCTTTTTAGGTTCCACTCTTTTAAACGCGATCAAGTCATGGTCTCTGGCGTTTTTAATCAAATACCGGGCAATGATTTTCAGCGCCAATTGGTTTTCGTTTTTTAATAAAAAGTCCTTGCTCAGTCTCTCCACTCCCAAAATATATCTCGGCTCTATATCAATCATTTTCCGGTCTACATGCGCACTCCCTTGGGATTTATATTTATACTCTCCAATGATCTCCTCATGCCAACCCTCCCCCTCTTCGGAAACATACTCCATCGATTTTTGGTACATATAGTCAATCGTTTCTTGGCTCAAATCCCCCTCTCCCAAATCCGCCGATTCAATCCAGTCTCTGGGGAAAATCGTCCCGTACTCAAAACTGCTGGTCTTCCGGGCTCGGACTAAATGTTCTATATTCCGGCCTGCCTCCTCAAAAAGTTCCAGCATCGTGTCCGAAAACAAACTGTCAGACACTGAAGTTTCAGGCACTAAAATGTGACTCATCAGCCTGTCTACCACCTCCACATTCCCAATCGCTACCACCTCAAAGCTAATGTCACTTGAGCCTTTTACTACAATATTTCTGTCAATAAGTTCCACTTTTAAGTTTTTATCAAACACCAGTTCACTGCCGTAAAAAAATTCCGTCTCGTTTTCGAGGTACCTGTTTTCAAACCTCAACACTTGATGGCCGTCGCGTTCAAACTGGTTTAAGTTTTGCGGCACTACCATACTGCCCTCAGTCCCTAGTTCTCTATAACTTGGCCGCGGCCGTACCCCCTCAGTGAGCGACCTCAATGTCCTGATGTCACATACCAAAGGCCAGCCCAAGTTAAGTTTAGCCTTGTCGGTTTTAAGCTTTATCGTCAGCCCTTCATCCTTGACCTCATACTCTTCCACCTCTACTTTTACCTCCGGCTCAAACCCAAGTCCTAATAGCAGGTGATTTCCCGGTCCCGTCAGCCGGAACTGGTTTAGTAAATCAATATCAAAATAATAGTCTTCTTTAGTAAAGTAACTCATTTTTAGGTTTGTCTTGACTCCTAACATACCACATCTTTGTGACCCATCCATCCTTTTTAATTGCTTTATTACTCGATTATTACCTTCCTCTTACCGCGCTTTTCTTGTGTCCCTCCATAATCAGCCTACTAACTAAAGGAGACGAATATGAAAATAGCCATGGTTGCAGAAGCCCACGTTCCGGTTCCCCCAGTTAAATATGGTGGCACTGAGCGGGTGATTTACTACCTTATCAAAGGTCTTCAGGAGCAAGGTCACGAAGTCACCCTGCTGGCTACAGCCGACTCTCAAGTCGACTGTCGTCTTATCCCCATTGCCCCCAAAGCCCTCAAGTTTGGCATGGACACGAGTGAGCACCTATTGATCAAGCGCCAAATCCGCTCTATCCGTCAAAAAACCAAAGACATCTTAAAGTCCCTCTTGCCAGACATAGACATCATCCACTCCCACGGCTTTGATCTGATTGATTTTCAGCATTTCCCCAACCTCACCACCCTCCACGGTAAATTCACTTTCAGAGAAATGGATTACTTTAAAAAACGCCGCGGTCTCTATTTCGCCTCCATTTCCCAAAACCAGCAAGACCCTTTCCCCGACCTTCAATATATGGGTATTGCCTACAACGGCCTGGATCCAGAAGATTTTCCTTATGTAGATCAACCTGACAACTATGTTTGCTTTTTAGGCAGACTCGATTACGAAAAAAATCCCCATATTGCTATTGAGCTAGCCATCAACCTTGGCATCCCCATCAAGCTTGCCGGCAAAATCGATTACCAAGGCAGGCAATACTTCGACCAGCAAATCAAGCCTTTTTTGGGCCACCCTTTAGTTGAATACCTTGGCGAATTGGGCATGGACGAAAAAATCAAACTTTTAGCCCACGCCAAAGCCAACCTTCACCCCACCAACTTTAGAGAACCTTTCGGTCTGACAGTTTTAGAGGCTGCCTACTGCGGCACTCCGACTCTAGCCATCAACCGAGGTTCCATGCCTGAATTGATCGAGCACGGTCGTACCGGTTTACTAGTCGAAGACTTCGAGGAAGCCTTTCACCAAATCGATACCTTGTTTGCTCTCGACCGCCACTACATCTCCGAGCGGTCCCGGGCTCTGTTCAACTATAAAACCATGGCTAAACAATACGAATTTGCCTACCAAAAAGTAATCGACACTTTCCACAAACGAAAACTTGGTCAAAACGGCATTGTCGAAGACCTCATTTCCACCAGACAGTTTATCCAGGCTCTTTGGACCGAAGGCAAAGCCACTCCCACCCCAATCTCTCCTCCAGCCAAATTTCTTACCCAAAGTTAATTCTCCTTTCGTCACTTTATGATTACTAAGCTAAAATAGGCTCATGGATTTCCCCGGCCTTTTAACCAAAGTCGATCTTGCCCCCTTTACTACCTTCAAGCTTGGTGGACCGGCTGATTATTTTATCGAGGTTAATTCTCAGGATGATTTAGTCAAAGCTGTCAGATTCGCCATCAAAAATAACCTTAACTACTTTCTTCTGGGTACCGGCGCCAATATCTTGGTCGGCGACAAAGGTTTCCGGGGCTTGGTCATCAGAAACCGATCCCATTCCTTTGCTTTTGACGGGCCAATTCTTGTCGCCGACACCGGTGTTGAAATTGCCCAATTAATTGAGATTTCTATCAGCCGGGGTCTCTCGGGGTTGGAACACTTTGCCGGCATTCCCAGCTCCGTCGGCGGCGCCCTCTGGCAAAACCTCCACTTTCTCTCCCCGGATAGGTCTTCCACTCTCTACATCGACGCCATTTTAGAGTCAGCCAAAATCCTGGACGAAACCGGCAATCTCTTAACCGTCGACCACGCTTTTTTCCAATTCGACTACGACTACAGTATCCTTCACCAGAGAAAACTAGTCGCCTTAGAGGCTACTTTCAAGCTCTCCCCTGAGGATAAAACCGTATTACAAAATCGCGCCCAGGCCAACCTTGATTGGCGCCACCAAAAACACCCCCCAATTGATACTCGCCCCTCTGCCGGCTCAGTCTTTAAAAAAATCGAGGGTGTTGGCGCCGGCCGTTTGATCGAAGCCGCCGGTCTCAAGGGCCACACTATCGGGGGGGCTCAAGTTTCCCCTCAACACGCCAACTTCATCGTTAATCTTGGCTCTGCCACTGCCTCGGATGTTCGAGCTCTTATTTCTCTGATCCAAACCAAAGTCAAAGACCAATCCGGCTACTCTCTCGAACCCGAAATCAGCTTTATCGGAGAATTCTAACGCCAAACACTCCCTATCGGGGGAGTGTTGGTTTTCTCGCTACTCGTAGACTATTTTCTAGCCACCCATCCTGTGGCCATTTGGATTTCCTGTCCCATTGTTCAAAAACCTAAAATTGATTCCGTTGGCTCTTGCCCAAGCCTTCATTTCAATTCTTTGTTTTTGACGTCTAAGCACCTCATTTTTCCTGGTAAAATCTGGTTTAACTGCCCAGTCTGACTGTCGCTGCTGTCTCATTTCTAGGTGTTTTACCAAAATCAGCTTTTTTTGATCTCGACTAATTTTGTCTGAATCTAAAGACTTCTCCAGCTTTTGCCCGACCGCCACTTTAGAGTCTGTTTGGTGGTTTGTCCCCATGTTTTCAAATGCTTCTTGGATCGCTTCAGGGTCTTTATCCAAAGCTTCTGATAAAAACTCCACCAACTCCTTCCGTTTGGCACCGGAGAAAATAGCCTGAGCCTGGTTGGCTCCCATCCCCCTCCCGACTGCAGTTGCCCCGCCGGCTACTGCTATGGCTATTCCCTTATTCCTCATTTTTTTCACCTCCCCTCCATTTGATAACCACACTTTAATTGAGCAATTTGAGAAATCATTGAGAATTATTTCAGGCTCTTGGAAGCCTCACGCTAAACTTACTGCCAGCGGCCTTCTTACTCTCCACTTTTATCCTCCCGCCCAGTTCCTTGACTATCTTATGGGCCAGTGACAATCCCAGACCGTAGCCGGCCGTTTCATTTTTATCTCTGGCAGAATCCACTCTGTAAAACCGCTCAAATATGTGATCCAAATGGTGTTTGGCTATGCCCACCCCAGTATCCGTCACCCATATTTCCACCGCCCGATTGCTTTTTCTCACCTCCACCGTGACTTTTCCCCCCTTTGGGGTGTATTTGACTCCATTGTCCAACAGAATAACCAAAAGCTGCACCAGCGACCTCTCATCCGCCATCACCTCGACTTTATCCACTTTTTCTTGAGTCAGTTCCACTCCCTGCTTTTTGGCTAGAATTTTCACTTGCCGGACTGCCTGCTCTACGGCTTTATCTACCCTAACTTTAGTCAATTCCCGGCTCTGGCCGTCAAATCTTGCCAAGGCCAACAAGCCTTCGCTCAAAGTCTCCAGCCCCTCCACATCCTCTAAGTTTTCCGTCAGTATTTGCTTGGTTTTTCCCGGTAATCTCTTATCCATCAAATTCACTTCCAAGCTGGTTTTAAGTGCCGTGATCGGGGTTCTCAGTTCATGCGCCGCATCCGCCACAAACCGTCTCTGCTCCTCCATCACCTGTTCAATCGGCCTTAGCGTTCTGCCCGAAAGCCAATAACTTGCCAGCGCCGAAAAAACCGCAATCCCGGCATTCAAGACCAATAGTTGCGTCGCCACCGCACTTTTTGTATTAGTTATGTCCTCGGAGGCAAACGGCCGCCAGGTTTCCCTCATGCCCGAGCCTGGCAACAACTCCTGCTCCACCACCCACCTTCTCCCCATTCTCTCGTATTCCTGCTCAATTACCCCGGTAACCCGCCAATAAAACATCAAGCTCAGGCTCCCAGTTAAAAACAAAAGAACCAGCGTGTACCACAAACTCAATTTAATTCTGGCTGACTCAAACATTTGCCTCCCCCAAGCGGTAACCAAAACCCCTGACAGTATTAATCAGCGGCTTTTTCCCCGGGAACGCTCGGTCTATTTTGTTTCTCAGATACCCAATATATACCTGAGCTGTGTTGGCCAAAACTTCACTGTCATACTCCCACACCAGTTCAGTCAATTGATCCTTGTTAAACACTTGTCCCGGGTGGCGCATCAAAAACTCCAACAAACTGTACTCTTTGCGCGACAGGTTAACCGGCTTGCCGCCCCGTTTCACTTGATAGTTATTCGTATCGATCATCAAATCTTCGTAAACTATCTGACTCGGCTTAATCTCAGCCGGTCTTCTGGCCAGCGCCTTTATTCTTGCCTCCAGCTCTTGGAAAGCAAAGGGTTTACTCAGGTAATCATCTGCCCCAGCTTCCAAACCGGCCACTTTATCATTCACCTGCCCCTTAGCCGTCAGCATCAAAATTGGCATTTGCCGCTTGTTCTCCCTTAGCCTTCGGCACACCTCCTCACCGCTTAGAAGGGGTAGCATTAGATCCAGTACCACCACGTCATAGTCTTCCTCGCTGGCCAGGTCGTACCCCTCCTGCCCGTCATGAGCCAAATCCACCACATGACCCTTCATGGTTAGGCCTTTTTTGATATAAGTGGCGATGCGTCTCTCGTCTTCGACTACTAAAATTCTCACCCCTTCATTTTAAAGCTTAACTTGAGAATTAGTTGAGACATTTTCTCTCTTGAGATAGGTTGTATCATATTCTTATGCCAGCTCTCCGCCGCTTTCCCCTTTTTTGGATTTTGCTCCTGACATTTCTAGTTTACTTACCCACTCTCAGTCATCAATTCGTCTGGGACGATATCCACTTTATTCTGGAATGGCCGGCCATTACCTCCTTTGATCACCTGCCCGAGCTATTATCAGGCCAGGTCCCCAACGGTCAAGGCATCACCTTCCGCCCCATCCGCTCCCTGTTTTACCTCTTTACCTACCAGCTTTGGGGCACTAACCCGTTTTATTACCACCTTCAAGCCATTCTCATCCACCTCTTGGCCGTAACCCTGGTCTATCTGGTCACTTCCCGTTTAACTGCTTTTAAACTGGTGCGGGTTTTAACTCCTACCCTTTTTGCCCTCCACCCCCTAAACACCGAGGCCGTGGCTTTTATTACTGCCAGCTACGATATTATCGGCCTGATCTTTTACTTATTAAGCTTCTATTTTTACCTGGCGTTTCGTCAAGGCCAAAGAAACGCCTACCACCTGAGTCTTCTCTTTGCCGCCTTAGCCTTTTTCTCCTACGAACTCTCCTTCACCCTACCGCTTTTGCTTATGCTCTACGATCGGTTGGTGATAGGCATTAACTTTCGTTTTAAGCCCTACCTTCCTTACCTTTTTATCCTTTTTCTGTATTTCCTCCTGCGCTTGAGCCTCACTCCGACCTTAGTTCCAAGCTTGGTGCAAGGCAGCCGACAAGCAACTCTCATAGTCATGTTAGTAGCCATGTTTCACTACCTCCGTCTCTTGTTTGTCCCCTTTCCCTTAACCGTCAACTTTCCCTTAATTGCCGACATCACCGCCTTTTATAGCACCGACTTCAATCCGGCTATCATGACCGACACCTTCAGTCTTACTCACCCTCTGATACTCCTTTCAGCCATCACGTTAATTGTCTGGTTTTTGCTTGGCATCAAGTTAGCTCGCTCTCACCCCTTGGCTTCATTGGCTTTTTTGTATCTGCCCCTTACTTTTCTGCCCGTTCTTCAACTCGTCCCCACCAATACCCTTTTTGCCCAGGATTACGCTTACCCCGCCACCATCTTTTTTAGCCTTTTACTCTCTCTCGCCTTTCACCGGCTCCTGATAAAAAATATTCTCAATCCATTTATAGCCTTTACTCTCTTAAGCCTAATTTTAGTTGGCTCCACTCTTTTGACAATTAACCGTCTCCAAGACTGGTCCGGCTCGATTTCCCTCTGGCAGTCAACCCTCAAGTTTACCCCCAGCTCCTCCCGCGCCCACACCAACCTGGCTTTGGCCTACTACCAGCAAAAAAATTACCCTCAGGCTCAAGTTCACTTTAATAAGGCTCTATCTCTCACCCCCGACGACCTGTTCCTGCATTTTCGTTTAGCCAACTTTCATCTAACCCAGAAAAATTTATCCACTGCCCTGACTCACTTCAACTACATTCTCGATCACACTCCAAATCCCAAACAAGCCAGTCTCGAAATTTCCCAGTCACTGGAAACTCAAGGTTACCATGACGAGGCTCAGTCTTTTCGTAACCAAGCCTTTCCTACCTTTAATCCTTCAAGGGAATTTCCGGGTTTCAACCAATAATTACCGGACTGTTACTCTCCTCCGATCAAATTTTTATGCCTAGTTGTTAATTTATTCCTCGTAAGTTAACAACTAAAAGGAGGTGAGACACATGGCAAATTCCAATCAAGGCAGAGGCAGACGCAACCAAGGTCGATCTGGAAATAATTCTCAAAATTCAGGCCAGTTTGAGGAAGGGTCGCAAAGGGCTAGAAAAGCCGGCCAAGCTGGCGGGCAAGCCAGCCCCACCAAGTTTGAAGAGGGTTCTCAGAGAGCCCGGGAAGCCGGTCGAAAAGGCGGCAGTCGGTAAGGTAGACCAGGGTAGGCGTGGCCTACCCTTTTTGTTTCATTTACGCTTGACAATTGGAATCAATATTCGTATATTCGAATAATCGAATATATGTATCAAGAAGTCTTCAAACTCCACGCTCAATTGTTCAAAGCCCTGGCTCACTCCAAACGCTTGGAAATTGTCCATTTACTCCGCGACCAGGAAATCACCGTCTCGCAAATCTCGGCCATGCTCGACTTACCCCAAGCCAATTTAAGCCAGCACCTCCAATTATTAAGAAACGCTGGCATTGTCACTTTCCGCCGGCAAGGCCAACAACTCCTTTACTCTCTGGCTCACCCCAACTTTATCAAAGGCAGCGACTTATTCCGTCAAGTTTTAATTGAACGCTTTCAAGGCAGCAGCTTGTCTGCCGACCTCAATCACTCTATCCAATCTCTCGTGCCCCTTGTCCACGACCCGGTCTGTCACATGCGCCTCTCCCCCAAAACCGCTGGCTTTATATACAAACATCAGGGTCAAACCTACTATTTCTGTGCTTCAGGCTGTCTCAAAAAATTCAAATCAAATCCCAAAAAATATGTCTAAAAACACCTACAAAATCCCCATTACCGGCATGCACTGCGCCAGTTGTGCCACCAACATCGAGTCCCGGCTCAAAAAAACCCCAGGTGTTACGGGGGCCTCCGTTTCCTATGCTTCCAACCAAGCCCAAGTCGACCTGGACCCTATTAAAGGCAAAATTGAGTCTGCCCTCAAAACTATCGAGTCTTTGGGTTACACCCCTCACTTGAGTGACTCCAGCCATCACGACCACGAACATGACCACCACGAACTCTCGGGCTTAAAAACTAAACTCGTTGCTAGTATCCTTTTAACCCTACCCTTGCTCGTGGGTTCCATGCTGCCGGCAGCCCCTGCTTGGCTCTCCAATCCCTGGCTTCAGTTGATCCTGGCTACCCCGGTTCAATTCTGGATTGGTTCGGGGTTTTATACTTCTGCTTTCAAAGCCCTTCGCCACGGCTTAACCAACATGGACACCCTCATAGTCCTGGGCACCTCCGCGGCCTTTCTCTACTCACTCGCCACTCTCATCTTTGCCGCCCCCCTCGAGGCTCAGGGCATCATGCCTCACGCCTATTTTGAAACCTCAGCTACCATCATCACCCTTATTTTACTGGGTAAGTTTTTAGAAGCCCGCGCCAAAGCCCAAACGTCCAAGTCCATCAAGGCGTTACTCGACCTTCAAGCCAAAAAAGCCCGTTTAATTAAAAACGGCCAGGAAAAACTTGTCGATATTGCTAAAGTTCAAGTTGGTGATCATCTCCTGGTCAAGCCGGGTGAAAAAATTCCTGTCGACGGCGTTATTATTGACGGTCAAGCCGCCATCGATGAATCCATGGTCACCGGCGAGAGCCTTCCAGTTACCAGAAAAAAAGGCGACCAAGTCATCGGGGCTACCATCAATCAAAACGGGTCCTTAACTCTCAAGGCCGAAAAGGTCGGCGATAACACTTTTCTCTCCCACGTCATTTCCCTGGTCGAATCCGCCCAAGCCTCCAAAGCTCCGATTCAAAAACTCGTCGATCGGGTGTCAGCTATTTTTGTGCCCGCTGTCATTGTCTTGGCCATCATTACTTTTTTTCTCTGGTTGGTTTTAGGCCCCCAACCGACCTTTCTTCGCGCTCTTTTATCAGCCATCGCCGTCCTGATTATTGCCTGCCCTTGCGCCCTAGGCTTGGCCACACCCACTTCCATCATGGTAGCCGTCGGCCAGGGTGCCAAACACGGCATTCTCATCAAAGACGCTCAACAACTAGAAGTTGCCGGCCGCATTAACACCGTGGTTTTTGATAAAACCGGCACTCTAACTCAAGGCAAACCCAGAGTCAGTCAGTTTATACTTGCCCCCGGTATCGACTCCTTTTTTAAGTCTTTAAAATTATCCCCTCAGGCAGGACGTGATTACTTAGCTGACCTAATCTATTCGCTCGAGTCCCTTTCCCACCACCCCCTTTCCCAAGCCGTTCTCGAGCATTTCTCTAAGAGTAAAAAACTCTCCGTCCAAGGCTTTACGGATCTTCCCGGCCAGGGCATCCAAGCCCAGATTGACGGCCATCGGGTGGCCATTGGTAATCTTAAACTTGTAGCCAACGACTCTATTCCTGAGGCCTTAACTTCAAAAGCCGCCGAAATTGCCCAAACCGGCCACACCATTTCTTTTGTCACCGTTGACTCCAAGGTTATTGCCTTCTTGGCCATTGCCGATCAGCTCAAACCGGCTGCCAAAAAAGCCGTCTCCCAGTTAAAAAGCCTGGGTGTCGAACCGGTCATGATTACCGGTGATAATCAGGCTACCGCTGCCCACATAGCCAACGAGGTAGGTATCGACATCTTTCACGCTCAGGTGCTGCCAGAGGATAAACAAGCTCTTATTAAAAAACTTCAGTCAGAAAGTGTCGTCGCCATGGTCGGCGACGGCATTAACGACGCCCCGGCATTAGCCTCAGCTGATATTGGTATTGCCATGGGCTTGGGTACCGATGTAGCCATCGAAACCGCCGGCATTACCCTACTTCGAAGTGACATTGCCCTGGTCCCTCAGGCCATCCTGCTTTCCCGGGCTGCTTTAACCAACATCAAACAGAATTTGTTCTGGGCTTTTGGCTATAATGTAGTTCTTATCCCGGTTGCCATGGGTGCCCTCTACCCCTTCTTCGGGCTTCAACTAAACCCCATGATTGCCAGTGCTGCCATGGCCTTTAGTAGCGTCTCCGTCGTTGCCAATGCCTTAAGGCTTAAAAGGATTAACTTATCATGAACTATCTCACTATCTTTCTCACTGGACTCACGACCGGCGGCCTCTCCTGCTTGGCCATGCAGGGCGGCCTCTTGGCCGCTGCTATCACCAACCAAAAAGGCCAAGAACTTGATCAACCTTCAGCCAAATCCAAGGCTTCTTCATTTGACCGGCTCGACTGGCTGCCGGTTACCTTTTTTTTAATCGGCAAACTCATCTCTCACACTATCTTAGGGTTACTCCTTGGCCTATTGGGTAGCCGCCTTGAATTATCCCTTACCACGAGACTGGTCTTCCAGCTTGTTGCCGCCGCCTTCATGTTCGCCACGGCCATGAATTTATTAGACGTCCACCCGGTTTTCCGCTACGTTATTCTCAAGCCCCCCCGCTTTGTCCGCCGGTTATTAAAGTCATCCCTCAAGTCTCCGGCTCTTTTCACTCCGTTTATCATCGGCTTTTTAACCTTCCTGGTCCCCTGCGGTGTCACCCAGTCCATGGAAGTTTTGGCCATCAGCTCGGCTAGTCCCTTAATCGGTGCCGGCATCATGTTCTTTTTTGTCCTGGGCACCTCTCCCTTGTTTGCCCTTCTGGGTGTTGGCACCGCCAAACTCTCTGAGGCCTGGAGAAATTCATTTCTCCAAGTCGCCGCGCTCCTGCTTATCTTCTTGTCTCTTTCCAGCCTCAATGGTGTCTTGGTCGTAACCGATTCCCCCGTGACTTTCAACAAACTTACTCAGGCTATCTTTGACCCCGCCGGGGTCATGGGCACCCCCTCACCCACGGCTACGGTTAAAGACGGAGTTCAAGAAATTACCATCAACATTCTCCCCACTGGCTACTCCCCCCAAAAGTTAAGTGTCCAAGCCGGCCTGCCTGTTTCCCTGACACTGACTTCAGATAACGTCTACTCCTGCGCCAGCTTCTTTGTCCTGCCTGCCTTTAATATCAAAGCCTCCCTCGCCCCCACTGACACCCAAACCTTTAAGTTCACCCCCGAAGTTAAAGGCCGGTATACTTTCACCTGTTCTATGGGTATGTACACCGGTGTCTTAGAAGTTATTTAAGGTTACTATGTTTTC
>CAYNMS010000015.1:15416-20893 GCA_964398525.1 uncultured Pseudomonadales bacterium
AAATAAAAAACCCCGGGCGAACCCGGGGCTTTAAATGTTTATTGTCGAGGTCTGAACCCTTGGTTATCGCTCTTGGGACGAGCTTCATTAACCTTAAGTTGTCTACCGTCCATTTCAAAACCGTCCATCTTGGCTACTGCCTCCTTGGCGGCTTCTTCGCTAGCTAGTTCCACGAACCCGAAGCCTCTGCTTCTGCCGGTAGCGCGATCTGAGATAACCACTGAATCAGTGACTTCTCCAAACTGCGAAAACAATTCGACTAATTGGTCTTTAGTTGCACTAAAGGGAAGATTACCTACGTATAATTTGGTTGCCATTTATTATTTCACCTCTTTTCTGGCTGCTTTGTTACGTACAAGGAACCCTGGTAGCAGCCTAAAATAATAAATGGTGCTAACCTGCATTACGATACAAAGCAAAGATTTGATTTCTCCTTGCCCCTGTATTCTACTATACATTGTCACTAATTTCCTCAAGCAGACATTTTTATCAAAAAATCCAAGCTTGATCGCCAAAGACATAACCAATTTCAACCATTATTTTTTTCCATCCTCGGTAGGGGAGTCAGTCCAAATTATCAGAATCTAAACTACTCTCAATTTAAGTTTTGTCAGTTTCCCTTCGTCATACCGACTCAAACCTTCTAGCATTTCCCCAGGCTTTAGGCTATCAACCCCTCTCATAATCTCCTCCAGGTCTTCCATGACTTTGTGGTTACCTAATTCATGAACTTTTATCCAAACCAGTTCCCCCTCCTCGTTGGCCACCACCTCTTTAGTTTCAGCCTGGCTGGTAGTCACAAACATCATTATTTGCTTTTCAAAAAAATTATCTACATGCACCACTCCCTTAAGTCTAGTGTTTTTGACTTTGAGACCCGTTTCCTCTTCTATCTCTCTCTCGGCTGCTTCAATTACTCCCTCACCTTTTTCTATATGCCCTCCAACCCCGTTTAAAACCCCAGCCCAATCTTTAGCCTTCGACCCCTTTATAAGTAACACTTCGTCCTGAAAATAAACCAAACACAATACTCTGGGAATGACTTGGTATCTTTGCCCCATTCCTTTTGTCATATCCCTATCCTACCATTTCACCCCCACCCTTCCCTCAAGCAGTTTATTTGGCTAAAATACTCCTTTATGGCCAAACCAGTCCTGACTGTTACCAATTTATCCAAAACCTACGACCGCTACCAGGCGGTTAAATCCATTTCCTTCCAGCTCAACGAGGGTGAAATCTTAGGGTTACTTGGCCCCAACGGTGCCGGCAAAACCACTACCATCCAAATGTTACTTGGTCTGACCACGCCCACCTCAGGCTCGATTAACTACTTTGGCCGCGAATTAACTACCCACCCTGAGTATTGTCTCTCCCGCATCAATTTCGCCTCTGCCTACGCTCAAATGCAAGGCAAAATGACCGTGCGCCAAAACCTGCGCATTTTTGCCGGCCTTTATGGCGTCAAAAACCCCACCCAAAAAATCCAAGAGTTATCCCAAATCTTTGAAATCGAACCCTTCCTCGACGAAGTTTTCTGGCATCTCTCCTCCGGCCAGCAAACCCGGGCCATCCTGGCCAAAAGCCTGATTAACGACCCCAAAATAATTTTAATGGACGAGCCCACCGCCAGCCTCGACCCGGATATTGTCAACAAAATCATCGACCTAATCGGCTCACTCAAGAAAAAACAAGGCGTTTCCATTCTCTTTACGAGCCACAACATGCAGGAAGTCACTCGCGTTTGCGACCGGGTTATGTTTCTCCATCAAGGCGAAATCCACATTACTGACACCCCGGTTAACTTAACCAAAATCATCGGCTCCTCCCGGCTCACCATCACTTTTTCTACCGACAAGGTTCCAGTCAAGGACTACTTAACCCAAATGGATTACCCTCACCGCTTTATCCGCTCCCAAATAGCCGAAATCGAAATAGAGGAAAAACTTATCCCCAGCATTCTTTTTGACCTTCACAAACAAAAAGTCTGGATCTCCGATATCGACATCAAAAGACCGACTCTTGAAGACGTCTTCCTCTCCTTTGCCAAAAAAAGCTTATCGGGAAATAACTCATGAAATGGCATAGAATCTCCGCCTCCATCCTCCACTCGTTTTACCACTTAACCCACAGTGTTGAAACTTGGGTGGATCTATTTTGGTTCTCCATCATCGATGTGGTCGTTTTTGGCTTTATTTCCCAGTATCTCAGCCGGGGAGTTGATTCTGGCACCTTTCTTATCGCCGGCATTATCCTCTGGGAAGTCGTCCGGGTCGTCCAATACACCGTTACTGCCAGTATGCTCTGGGAGATTTGGTCCAAGAGTTTCTCCAGCATGTTCATCTCTCCCATAACCATGTGGGAATTTCTTCTGGGGCAAATCATCTCCAGCCTGATCAAATCCCTGATGGTTATGACTATTGTTGCCTCAATTGCCTATTTCCTCTTTAACTTCTCCATTTTTACCCTCGCCCTATCCTTACCCTTATCTCTACTTAGTCTCTTTGTTTTTGCCGTAGCTACCGCCATTTTTATTCTCGCTCTCCTGTTAAGATTCGGCACCAACATCCAGTCTCTTGCCTGGGGTCTTATTTTTCTGTTCCAGCCAATCTCGGCCATTTTCTATCCTCTAAGTGTCCTTCCCCCGGCCGTCCAGGTCATCTCTCTGGCTTCTCCCATCACCTACATTATGGAATCCACCCGTTCTCAGCTCTCTACCGGCACCATTATCTGGCATTACCTATTCACTTCCCTTCTGGTTAGTTTAATCTATCTAATTCTGTGTGTCGTTTTCATGAATTCAATGCTCGCTTGGTCCAAGAAAACTGGCGCCTTCGCCCGCATGGGCAATTAACCCCCCTAGGTCTAGAGTAACTCAATTTGGTTGACTAAATTCTTTTGACTTTTGGTTTCAATCCAAGTCTAATTGGGAATCAATAAAATCCGTGAAAGGGGAGTCCACATTTGCCTTTTTATTATGATTCAAAAAAACTCCGACTCTTAATAGCCCAATCACTGAATCGACAACTTTTTCTCTGGAAGACTGATCAATTAACATAAGAGGATCTAAAGCAGAAATGTCTCGAAGGCGAGTACATATTTCAATGAGAAATAGTTCACAATCTGGATAATTTCCCACCTCAAAACCAATGCCAACTACCGTGTTTACTGTCCCACACCTCTCTTCAGTCGAGAGAGATTTATTAAATATATCGTGACTGTTTGCAACTAAAAACAGCGGCAGCGTAGTAAATGTTTTCCAATCTGAACCAGCTACGATTTCTATCTCTTGATCAATTGGCTCAAACGCACTTTCTAAATCTATCGGCCACAATTCGCTTAAAGGATTTCCTCCAATAAATGTACGCAAAAAAGGTGAATCAGTCAGAATCTTTTCTTTTCGATCTGTGGGGTGTTCTGGACTTGGCATT
Organism: uncultured Pseudomonadales bacterium; assembly: GCA_964398525.1. Classification (GTDB taxonomy): domain Bacteria; phylum Patescibacteriota; class Microgenomatia; order UBA1400; family CAYNFZ01; genus CAYNMS01. The sequence continues at coordinate 18,845 of CAYNMS010000015.1, forward strand.
TTTAGCAAATAATTGTTAGTGGAAGGATTTTACTTGAGAATAATATTTATGTCAATATTATAGGTCTTTGCAAAGATTCTTAAAAACTTTTACCTATATCAAACTTACCATCTTAATTCTGTCCTATGTTTAGATAACTACCTTAAAAACACTTCAGCCTCATGTTAAAAATCTTCTTGCTACCAATCTGTCCCAAAAAAATTTAACTTCTGTTTTCTCTTACCTAAGATTTCTATCCTTACCAAATGAACAAGTTAAAACTCAAACGGGTTTCGGTATCTACGTAACACCAGAGACGATGTTTGGCAATCATTTCACCCCCCTTTTCCTCTTGTCTCTGTCTACTCATTCCAGTTAGGATAGATCATCCATGACTATTTTCTCAGAAGTCGCTCTCCTGCTTTCCTTGGCACTATCGGTGTCCGTGCTGATGCACTTTCTCCGCCAGCCCCTCATAGTCGGCTATATCCTCACCGGCATTCTTGCCGGTCCGTTTGCTTTCAATCTCCTCAGATCCTCTCACGAGTTAGAGCTCTTCTCCCAGATCGGCATTGTCTTTTTACTCTTTATCGTCGGCCTTCACTTAAACCCCAATGTCATCCGGGAGGTCGGCAAAGTCTCCCTTGTAACTGGTTTGGGCCAGATTCTATTCACTTCTCTCGTCGGCTTTGTCCTCACCCTTTTATTGGGAATTGATCGCCTCGCTGCCCTTTATGTTGCCATTGCTTTAACCTTTTCCAGCACCATCATTATTTTAAAACTCGTCTCTGACAAAGGTGACCTGGAAAAACTCTACGCCAAAATCGCCATCGGCTTTCTTCTGGTTCAGGATATTGTCGCCACCCTCATTTTGATCTCCGTGGCAGTCTTTGCCGGCGACACATCCGGCCAACTCGGGCTCACTCTCCTTTATACCCTAGTCAAAGGTGTCTTTATCCTTATCGCCCTGCTAACCTTCACCCACTTTTTAATCCAAAGAGTCAGTAAGTTTCTCGCCCAGTCTCAGGAACTCCTGTTTCTCTTCTCCACTGCCTGGGCTTTGGGTCTGGCCGCCTTAATGGACGCTGCCGGCTTTTCCTTGGAAATCGGCGCTTTAGTCGCCGGAGTCACTTTGGCCATCACCCCCTACTCAGAAGAAATGGCCTCCCGCCTCAAACCCATCCGCGACCTCTTTATTTTGATCTTTTTCATTCTCTTGGGATCGCAAATGGAGCTTTCCAATCTCCAAAGCTTAGTCATTCCGGCCTTGGCTCTTTCCGCCTTTGTGCTTATCGGTAATCCGATTATCATCATTATCCTCATGAATCTCCTGGGTTACTCCCGCCAGACCGGTTTTAAAGCCGGTTTAGCCGTCGCCCAAATTAGCGAATTCTCCCTCATTCTGGCCACCCTAGGCTTTCAAATCGGCCACATCTCCCAGCCGGTCTTGTCCCTAATTACTCTAGTTGGCTTAATCACAATCGCCGGCTCCACTTATTTAATTCTTTATGCCGACTCCCTCTATCCCAAGCTCACCGGACTCCTCAGTTTCTTTGAAATCGTCAAAAACCGGCCGCTGGAGTCAGAGCGCGATCAGGCTCGGGCGCAAATCATTCTCTTTGGTTACGACAGAGTTGGTCGTGATTTTGTCAAAACTTTCAAGTCCATGAAAAAGCCCTTTCTGGTTGTCGACTTTAACCCCGAATCCATCAAAAAACTCGAGGATAACGGTCTGCCCCACCTCTTCGGCGACGCCTCAGATTCCGAGTTTCTCTCTAGCCTCCCCTTGGATCAGGCCAAGTTAGTCATCTCTACCATCCCCGACCAAACCACCAATCTTTTGATTCAAAAACACCTTAACCAAGTCAATCCCGCCACTCTCACTCTCCTTTTGGCCTCGACCATCCCAGACGCCCAAGCTCTTTACCACCATGGTTCCTCCTACGTTATTATGCCCCACTTCCTGGGGGCCCAATACGCCGCCCGACTTATTGGCCGCTATGGCTTCAGGGGCTACATGTACAACAAAAAACGTGAGCAACACCAACACTTTCTAGCTTCCCGAAATTA
>CAYNMS010000015.1:20993-37278 GCA_964398525.1 uncultured Pseudomonadales bacterium
AAATTCCGTCAGTTGAATGACGCAAATGTGGCAAGATTAAATAAATAAGCAACCATACGTATTTGTATAAATACAGATGGTGTGGTATCATCTATTTATGAAAATACAACGGTTACTTTTGCCACAGCTTGAGGAAAGGGTAAATCCTGGTCAGGTCACGGTAGTCTATGGCCCAAGACGAGTTGGGAAAACAACTTTAGTCAGAGAGTATTTGGATTCATATCAGGGTAAATATTTGTTTCTTAATGCCGACGAGTTGGCTAATCGAGAAGCCATGGAGAGTCAAGATGCTAAAAAGTTGGGTGCACTCGTCCAGGGATATGATTTATTGGTTGTGGACGAAGCGCAACGGGTTCGTGAAATTGGGCTTAACCTGAAAATTCTGGTTGATACTTATCCTCAATTAGCCATCATTGCTACCGGGTCAGCTTCTTTTGATTTGGCAAATAAAATCAACGAACCTTTAACGGGCAGAAAATCCACCTTGACCCTATACCCTATCAGTTTTGAGGAATTGGTGAGAGATTCAGGTTTGTTTGAAGCCAAGAAGCAACTAGAGCGGTGGATCATTTGGGGAGGATATCCTACCAGCGTTACTACTGAATCTATTCAAGAAAGAGAAAGGCTGCTAAGTGAACTAGTCGGCTCATATTTATATAAAGATATTTTGGAACTCGACGAAGTTAAGCGGGCAGACAAAATTGTGGACCTTCTGAGATTAATTGCATTTCAAATAGGAAAAGAGGTATCAATAGCTGAACTGGCAAGCAACTTAGCCTTAAACCGGGAAACTGTTGAGCGATATTTGGATTTATTGGAGAGGGTATTTGTTGTTTTTAGAGTTAGTGGATTTTCTCGGAATCTCAGAAAAGAAGTCGTCAAGAACCACCGTTATTATTTTTATGATAACGGTGTGCGTAACGCTCTGATTCAGAATTTTAATGCACTTAATCTGCGAGATGATATCGGGCAACTTTGGGAAAACTACTGTGTCAGCGAACGAATGAAGTCTAATCATTACCACAATCGCTCCGCTAACAGATATTTTTGGCGTACTTATGACCATAAGGAAATTGACTTAGTGGAGGAATCTGGTGGCAAACTTTTTGGATTTGAGTTCAAATGGGCCAAAGATGCAACGGTGAGTAAAAGTACTGAAAAAGAGTTTACTCAGACCTATGACAACGCTAGTGTTGAAATCGTCAATTCCGTCAACTTTGATACATTTCTTTTACAAAAGTAATATTTGAATTTTTCAATGTTAAACAGTAAAAACTAGCTGATTTTAGTCTTCTGCCTCACTAATATAGCTGGTTTTGTATCTGGTGACAAAGTTTCGGACAATATTCCCAGGGGTAGCCTTGCGATAAATTTGCATGTGATTAAAGAGTTCTATAATTTTTCCTGTTATCGACACCCAGAGGCTCTTCTATCGCAAGAAAAATTTCCAAAGTGTGAAATTTTGATTCAGCAAACCCAGCCTAATCTACTTTCCTTAATCTTACCCCTCCCATACCTTTTTCTAATAAAATAATTGTAGCCTGAATCCATGGCTGAGCTCACCCAAGACCAGGTATACGACATTCTCTGTTACACCAAAGATCAATCTTGGCAATCTTTCCGCCACACGCTCACCCGCTACTCGAGCTATACCAAAGAAGATTTGCCGGTTTCTTTTGATCGTATCTATTCCCTCACCCAGTATTTTGAAACCAAAGGCTACGATTTTCCCCGGGACCACCACTCCCTCCATCAGCTTCTTACCCAGTACCTTTAGTCTTTCTTTCTGACAAGAAACGTAAGTTAAATCATGGAATTATCTCGTATTATCCAGCCTGGAGATTTCAGTCAAGCTTCATCCGAAGCGTCAGCCTTGTGGCGTTATGCCCATGGTGACATCCCCTATCCTTTAGCCGACGAAAAATTACGCCGTGATCTCATCGCCGCTCAGTTGGAAGCCGGATCCTGGATTATTGCCTACTTAACCCACCCGAACATCCACTCAAAAATAACCAAAACTCTGCCTCAAAGTCACGTTTTCCTAGCCAATGACTCAGATACCTTCACTGACAGTCATTTTAAAACCGGAATTTCTTATCATCGCCGCCTCCCTAGTCCAGAAAGTCTAAGATTAAGCGTTCAGATGGGAAAAAATTACATACCGGGTAAATTTCTAACCTCCAATCAATTTCTGGACGTGGCTAACACTTCATTTCCCAGTCCCGATAATTATTCTTGGCAGTTAATCGAAACACCCGGTACAAACACCTTATTTGCTCACCGCCGGCTTCTTCCCGAAGATACTCTGGTGGGCAAGCTTTTTGTTCCCTTCTTTAATCATTTCCACTTGATGATTGCCCGCACCAATCAACATAACTTATTGGAACTTGTCGGCAGACATCAAACCAAAGATTTAAAAGCTTGGCTCAAATCCATCAGAGACTTCAATTCCTACATAGATTCGTTTTTTTCAGATCCCTAGACTCAACTCTTTTCCCATCAGCTAACTTAAGCTAAAATTGCAATCTTTCTACCAATTTAGAGAGCGAATCATGCTGGCTGAATACAACCAATATTTAAATCAATTAACTAGATTTGATGGGCAACCTATTCCCTTGGCTGTTCCAAGCAGACTAGGGGAACAATTGCTCGTTTCTAGTCAGGTAAATGATAGCTCACCTGTTTTTTTATCCTTAAATTTATTTGCAGATAATCAATCACGACTTAACCATATCGGCTACCAAGATTGGCAGGTTCTTGAGCCTCATTTAGCCGAGTGTAATCGAGGCCACCACGACAAAATTCCCTGCTCAAACGAGGCTATTAATTATCTTGATACCTCCACCTATGGACTTTTTATCTTAGGCACCCTGGTTTACCAAGCTCTACTCTGGGAGTCGAATCCGAATCTAGACACTCGAGCCTTAATCAAATCTGCTCAACAAAACCAATCCCTGGAAAAACCAGTCTACCGACACCTGGGTTTGGGCAATTTCTTAATCAGTGCTTCCATTTATTGTTTACACCAGCTTGGTGTTCATCAAGCTAGACTTTCAACTCCTAGTCCATCGTCTCAGTCCATTTGGCTGAAGCTGAATCCCAACCAAAACAATGAAGTAGCCGTTGATCGGGCTGTTGAGAAGGAACTTGTAACCGGCAGTCTAACTGCTTTTCTAGGTAATTGATTCCGGCTAATTTACTTTTTTACCCTCATCTTCTCCATCTGCATCATAACTATACCTTGGACTACATCCAAAACCACCGCCACCACTGCTGCCACCCACCAAGCAGAAATCCCCAATCCCAGTTGAACGGCCATGCGGCTCACGAGCCACACTCCCACAAAGTTAATCACAAAATATGCCACCATCCAATCGGATGAGGTCATTGGCTTGCCTCTTCTGCTTTCATATTCATTCACAAACGGAATCGTAAAAGTGTTAATCAATGCCAACGCGCCACTACTCATCAGTAAAGCAGCAGTCTTTCCCAAGTGAAGTGTCCCCAAAACCAGTGCCTCGCCCCAAACCGCGTTTATCAAATAAATTACCACAGCATTAACCAGCCACAATACCAGGAAACTTATTACCATCACGATTCCCGAGTTTTGCCACAAGCTTGTATCTTTATTTTTAGCCATATATCCTCACAACTATTGTTAACTTATCTTTAGTGTAGCAAAAATCAAGCTCATCTGCCGCAATCAATGTTTATTTTGAGTATTGTCTCTAAATTGATTGGCAATTCACATTCTCCTCATATCAACACCATCAGTCTCAATCCAATTCTTCTAAATTCTCCAGATTATTTCTTGCCGCTTCAAAGTCCGGAGCCAAATCCAGAGCTTTTAAATAACTTGTTCTAGCCAGATCAAATTCACCTAGCATTTCATAGGTTATCCCCAGATTATTGTACCCTTCAGGAAAGGCCTCAATTCTCATTGCCTCTTCAAATCTATCTCTGGCTTCTTGGTAAGCCTCACTATACAATTTAATCAGGCCGATATGATAATCTGCCTTAGATGAATTGGGGACGAGATTTTTGTAAACTATAAAATATGCCTCTGCCTCAATCAATTCACTCTCTTTAAGATTCAGTGTTCCCAAGTTTAAGTAATTGGGCGCAAACGACGGCTCCAACTCCAAGCTTTTTTCATAAGCCCTTTTTGCCTCGGTGTAATTCCCTTGTTCCTCATAACTCCTGCCCAGATTATAAAACGGCAAATAATAGTTAGGACTGGTCTGGCTCCACTCTCGGGCAAACACCAGATTGTTTTCAAAATACTTCCCTCGATGCCACGAAACCACTGTCATCACTATTATCAAAATCACCGACAATCCTGCTGCCACTTCCCTTTTACCAGTTTTTAATTTAGTCAGAATCTGTCCCAGAAACCCCACCAAAAACACTCCGGCCAACAAGATATACCGCTCGGAAAAATAAGCATCCTGTTTGATAATATTGGCACTTGGCAAGAGGCTAACCATTACCGCCAGCCACCAAAACAAAGCCAATACTACTTTAGGCTTTTGCCAAATCCTGCCCATCCACACGCTTAATCCCAGTAGTCCCAGACAAGCCCCGGTCTTTAAAGGCGAAAACCAAGTCTCAATTTTCATCGGCTCATAGTGGAGCCTGACCATCGGCCAAAGCCATTGAGTTAGTGCATAGACAGGGGTAGCCAACACCAACTTGATGTTGTCTGCCCACTCCAACTCTTCACCTTTGAATATCATCCACCGAACAAATAAATACATTCCGGTTATTACCAATACCGGTATCAATCTCAAACCTCTCTTTTTAAGAGATTCTTCCGGCCTCTTGATCTTCATTATCTCCAACATGCCCACCAGAACCGGCAGTATCACAGCTTGCTCTTTACTAAATAGTGCCAAGAAAAAGGCTACCAAAAACCCAACATATGCGTGTTTTTTGTCTGACAAATAAAAATAGAGTGTCAAAACCATCAGCATTACCGGCAGTAGTGTTTCGCGTCCTGACGCTGCCGGATATACACTCGATGATGTCACCGGATGGAGCAAGATTATCAAAGCCCCCAATAAAGGCAATGGCTTTTTAATTTTCCATAGTTCTAAACTCAAAAACAAATACACCGCCACTCCCAGTCCAGAGGCAATCAAAATATTTGCACCATGATACAACAGGGCAGAATTATCTCCATGAATTGCTTTTTGCGCCACAAAAGTCAACCGAGTAACTGGCCGATAGTAAGGCAAAAATGGATAATGTCGCCTTCCAAATATTTGGCCAATCCCCTCGATGTCAAAACTTGCTGATTCATCCTTAATTACAATATAGTCATCATAAACAAAGTCGCTATTCACCCACCAGCCAAACACCAGCCAAGGTGCCAAAACCAGCATCAACAGCTTTTGTTTCCAGCTGAGTTTGATTAGTTTAGCCACCAATCTGTTGCTTAACTTTTTCATATTATTTTTAAGTTTATTTATTTTTCGGACAAAAATTGCTTTATCTCTCTTTCGATTTCAAGTATAAACCATTAGCTTAGTTTCCACCTATATTCAAGTCAGGTATAATCCTTACTTCTTGTTTCACTCATCAATTCACTATTAATTAATCCCGACCTCTTTCATGCCCGTTTTAACTGAATTAGACCAACTTCCAGGCCATCCCTTTGTTAGTCGCAAGTTTGTAAGGTGTGGAAATGAATTGCATATTGATGAACCTAGTAGAGATCATAAGGAAATTGCCAAAGAGGCTGGCTGCCTCGATAGCCAAACAAATGGCTCTCCCTTAGTTACTGACGGCGGATTTATTTACTCTCCCTCACAAGAAGCCGCGGTGGTTGTGCTTCACGACTTTACCGGCACAACTATTCCTGAAGCCTTGATTGGTCTTGATGAAAACTCTGAAATTTATAAAGACACACTTCGCCGGCTCAGAATTGAAACTGCCAAAATCATTGCCGATCTTCTTCAAGTTTTGGTAGTTGTCGAAGATGTATTTGGTGAGGAAAAAAATTCCAACATCAAACCTTCTCTCAATTAAACTTTTGGTCAATCGATAAAGCTTTTACCATAATTACAGGTGTGATCGGTTCTTGAGTGTTTCATTTTCTTCCTAAACCAACAACAATCCCAATCCCAACAATACCCCCAAAACCCCTGCCAGTTTACGCCTATCCAGTTCATCTTTCTCCTCAAACTTATTCCTTCAGTTAAATTTGTTTGACGTATTCTCTCACTACACCGACATCCTTTTTCAATTGCTTTTGCATCGCCTCCATCGAGCCAAAATCCATCACCCCTCTGACAAACCTACCCACTCTAAATTCAATCTGCTTGTCGTAAATGTCCTTCTCAAAGTCGAGGATGTGAATTTCCAACACATCTTTTGTCTCTCCCAGTACCAGCCTCGGTCCGTAATACATCACCCCCGTATACTCTTCTCCTTCAACTATTACTTGAGCTCCATAAACTCCCTTTGTTAAATTCTCTCCCTCAATTACATCCACATCCAAGTTAATTGTCGGGAAGCCGATAGTCCTTCCCAGCCTATTCCCTCTGAATATTTTCGAAACAAAATAGTTGCCACTCATTTGTTAAACATTCTATTTTGTGTAATTTTATTTACCAGCCAATATTTTTTGTACTGTTTATAAATTTATGTTCCAATTATAGTATTTTGATATAATTGTCTGGTATTTCTCAAGTTAATAAATTAGTAATTAAAGTACTAGTCCTATGAGTGAAGAACATCCCTTAAAAGATCCAGACATCATTGATTATAAGCAGGCAAACGAAAGACTTGGAGCAGAATTAAAAATAAGGCGTTGGAATTCAGATATTGAGGAAATTTTTAACTTCTTAGGTGGTAGTACTAAAGACTTGCCTGAAATGCCCGATGGACTTTCTATCGACAAATATGGCCATGATTCCTATCTCAATGAGCCTGTTGGTGAAAGTGAAACTGGTACTGGTTCCTATAGAAGGGCCCGCTTTTCTTATACCGACAGGAGATCTGGTGCAATTCACAATCTTGTACTAACTCAAGAAAGACAAAAACCTGGTGTTTGGTATATTGCATTGGGAGTTCGAGAACCTAATGGTGGCTATAGGTGGCCACTCCCAACCGTAACCGTTGAAAAAGCAATTGGCTTAGAAAAAAAGAATCAGGCGAGTTACACTGCAATTAGAGATGTTAAAGAAATGTTGACAAGTTCATCTCAAACACCCAATGAGTTAAGTCAAGCAGCCTAAGACCAATTGAACTTAGATTTTACTTCTAAGACTTAATCATTATTAACATCATCTTAAATCTATCAACCGCTTTAAGAGCATGGGTAACATTAGCGGGCATAAGCAAAATTTCCCCAGCCTTAACTATATTCTTATTGCCAGACACGGTAATTTCAGCTTCACCGTCTGATATCATCACTAAGGCATCGTATGCGGTTTTGTGTTCGCTTAAACCTTGACCCTTATCAAATGCAAACAAAGTGACAGTACCCGTTGGTTTATTAACGATTTCCCGGCTGACTACCGATCCTTCTTGATATTGAATGGCTTGGTTTATTTCCGTGGCTTTATCCATTGCGTACAATCATATCACTTAATGTTGAAATTCTTAATTAAGCAACTCAATTGACCGACAGGCTACATTTTGTAAGTTTATGCTTCCTTAGAACCATTTTTTGTTACTTATATCCTTGTGCCTGAATTTTAAACAATTCAGCATAAACTCCATCTTGTCTAATTAATTCGTCGTGATTTCCATTTTCAATAATTTGACCGTTGTTTAGGACCAATATACGGTCTGCATTACGAACCGTAGAAAATCGATGGGAAATAATAATAACAGTTTTGTCCTTTTGTAATTTTTGGACTCGCTCAAAAATTTCATATTCCGCTTTGGCATCAATAGCACTAGTGGGTTCATCAAGAATCAGAATTGGCGCATCCTTAAAAAACGCCCGGGAAAGAGCCAATTTTTGCCATTGGCCTCCAGACAAATCAATGCCCTTTTCAAACATTTTCCCCACCACTTGATTGTATTTTTGAGGCAAGCTTTCTATGTAACTCTCAGCCCCAGATTGTGCCACTGCTTTTTTCAACAACTCAATATTTCTGTTCTCATCTTTGTTTCCATAAAACACATTTTCTTTCAGAGTAAACTGATACTTAATGAAGTCTTGAAACAAAGCTCCAATTTGTGCATACCAACTCACCAAATCCACCTTTTTGATATTTATTCCATTTATCAATATTTCCCCATGAGTTACATCATAAAATCTAAGTAGTAATTTAATCAGAGTGCTTTTACCCGCCCCGTTTTCTCCCACAAAAGCAATTTTTTCACCGGGTGGTTTAAAGGCTGAAAAAGAGAATTAATCTTTTTTCACAAACATAGTGATGGGCAATTGAATTGCCGGGCTCAAATAAAAGGTTTTAAGCTATATTACCTGTTTTTAATGCCGGGTAACTTGTTTTTATAATCTTTGACAATACTGCCATCGCTCAACTCAATTATTCTCTGGGTTAATTTGGCGTACTCGGGTTCGTGAGTCACCATGACAATGGTTTGTCCCTCTCGGTGGAGCTGTTTAAAAATGTCTAAAATTACGGCCGACGACTCACTATCTAAATTAGCCGTGGGTTCGTCGGCAAAAAGGATTTTCGGTTCGTGCACAATCGACCGGGCAATACTGACCCGTTGTTGCTGGCCACCAGACATTTGACTGGGCAGATTGTTAGCTTTGTCAGGTAGACCAACCCGATCCAGAGACACTAAAGCTTTTTTTTCAGCCTTGGTTGGGGACATTTTTTGCATCAGAAGAGGTAGCATGACGTTTTCTTTGGCAGTGAGCATGGGTAAGATGGCGTAATCTTGAAAGATATAGCCAAGATTGTTAAGGCGAAAATGGACTTTAGCTGAATCTGACAGCTTCGATATATCCAGATCATCAATTATAATTTCACCCTGAGAAGGCGTATCTAATAAACTAAGCTGATAAAGCAAAGTACTTTTGCCAGACCCGGATTTACCGGTTATGGACAAGTACTGTTTATGAGGAATCCTAAAGGATAATTTTTTAAGAGCCTGAATTTTTTCCTCACCCATAATAAAATTTCTGGTTAATTCTGAGACGGTGATCATGTTATCTCCCAAGGATTGCATCTAATGTATTTTGGCGGGTAACCAGCCAGGCAGGCACAAAACCGGATATCAAAGCGGTCAGGAGCAAAATGGTGCCTTTGACAAAAAGATCCATGTAGCCAACAGCCAATGAGCCATCGGAGATGGGCATGCTAATTGGATTGAGGTCCAAATATGGTTTGAGATAAACCATAATGATAATGCTACCCAGGACGATGCCGCTGGCGGCATAAGCCAAAGCTTGAATAATGTACGAAATTTGAATTGCCCGGGAGGAAATTCCAATACCCTTTAAAATACCGATGTATTTACGCCGGGTGATAGCGTTGACAAAAATAACAATAAAGATGGTAATGGCGCCCACAACCAAAGCAATGACGCCAACGATATTGCTCAATAGGGCAAAGGTTTTGTTTATATCAGCGCTGGCTGCAGGAATGGCCTCTTTGGCAGTTTGAACACTGACAGAATCCGGATCTTGGATATTTTGACGGAGGAACTGTTTTACCTGATCATCCTGATCATCCCGGGCAAGAGCAATGATAATTTCGCTGGCTTTAGACTCTGTGTTGCCGGTCAGGTTTTTAACCTCTCGATCAAGCATGTATATACGGCTATCGACAGTCCGGTTTTTGGTATTGACCACCCCTTTGATAACCACCTCGCGCTGAATCTTGCCAATGCTCATGATAACTTTAGATCCGACCCGAGCATTGACTAAAGCGTTAGTATTGCCTCCATCAGGAGCACCTGTGGAATAGTGTTCAAGCAAATCTTTGCCCACCAGAATGGAGTCCATATCAGTTGAGTTGAGGTACCCACCGGCCACAATCTTGGATGATAATCGGGTGACTGCGTCTTCACTTTCGGGATCGATTCCAACCAAGGTTCCACTGGCAGTTTCACTCAGATCTGAGGCTCGGAGTTTGGTCTTGTACCCATACTCTAAAATAGCCGGCGTGTTGTAGTGGGTTGAATAAGCCTTTAGGGTCTCGAGGGTGTTGATAGAAGCAATGACATCTTGGGATTGATCAATGGCAAGCCTCTCGCGAGCCGGAGCAATCCTGATATTGGCCGAGTAATATTTTTTAAATGTTTGTTCCATGCCTTGGGTGATACCCATGAGCAATCCGCCCATCAAGAGCATATTAAAAAAAGTCAAACTCATCACAAAAACTACCAAAGCCGTGGTCCAGACGTTATTTCTTCTAATATCTTTGGAGGCCAGAAATATGCCAACTTTGATCGAGCTGTTAAAGTTGTCCATATCTTTCAATCTCTTCAGGGCTGATGATAATCAACTCTCCGCCAGTCAGACCTGAGGTGATTTCTGTTTTATCAGCCGTCGAGACTCCTGTAGACACTTCAGTTGGTACGCTTTTACCCTTTGATTTAACCAGTACGTGCGTTGACCCATTGTGTTCAAACACTCCACTACTGGGAACCGACAACACACTCTCTTTTTTGAGTGTTTCAATCGTGACCGTGGCTGTCATTCCCGGCTTTACCTCAGTAGAAATATCCGCGAGAATGATTTTGACCTGGTAATCGACCACGCCGTTCAGACTGCTGCCAATTGTTTCAATCTCGTCAACGCTGCCTGAAAAAGTCTTGTCTTGTAAAGCGTCAAAAACAACGCTTACCGGCTGGCCGGGTTTGATTTTGGGAATATAGATTTCGTTCACTGAAACCACCAAAGAAGGGTTTTGGCTATTGGCTATGATTAAAATAGGCCGGTTGTCTGCATTAACTTCATCTCCGGGGCTTTTAAGCAAGTTAACCACCCTGCCTGCCGCCGGAGCATACAGAGTCGTATCTTGAGTGGCGTCATAGGCCAGTTTTGCCGATTCAACGTTAGCCCAATTGGCAGAAATGCTTTGATTACTATCTTTATACTGATTTTCTACAGCTGCAAAAGACGATCGGGCCGATGTTACCAGAGAATAAATGGCCTCTTTTTCTTCCTGTGTGTATTCCCGTTTAGTCGTTGGATTGCTCGCACCGGAATCAAGGTTATATTCCATATTCTCCACAGCCGCTTCGGCTTCAAGGATAGCGCGGCGAGATTGCTCCAGCTGGGATTGAAGGGATAGCTTGTTTTGTTTGGCTGTGTTGTAAGCCTCCAGCGCTTTAGCATAAATCACCTTGGCTTCGGCTTTTTGGGTAATAGTGGCTGTGCTAATTATTCGCATCAAAGGATCATTTTGGTTGACTTGATCGCCGTTGGTGACAAAGGTTTGGTCGATCACGCCATTGGCAGTGGAAAATACCGGTTTTTGCATGGCAACTTGATAAGTACTGGTGGCCGAGACAGTATCCACCATGGTTCCCCGAGTAACGGTATAGGTCAAAACCCGATCTGATTTGGTAAGCAAAAAGTTTCTGATCACCAAACCCAGAAAGAGGATGGTCGCTACTACAAGGTACCAACGCGATTTTGAAAAGAAAGTTTTTAATTTAGACATAGAAAAAAGCTGTTAATTCACGGTTATGAGTTTTTTGACAAATTGAATATTAACTTCAATATGAACATATGTTCAATATGCTACTGAACATCTGTTCATTTGTCAACCAACAAATGATATAATCAGGAGAAACATGAAAAAAATTGATACGAACGTAAGTAAAGATACTAAGCAATTAATTCTGGCCGTTTCACTGCATCTGTTTTCCCAAAGAGGTTTTAAAGGTGCGACCATGAGAGATATTGCTGACCAAGCAGATGTCTCGCTGGGTTTGGCATATACGTATTTTGGCAGCAAAGAAGAGATCTTAAGTAGCCTGCTGCTGGAGTTTGTTGAAGGTAGAAGACGATTGTTTCAACAGATCTTGGAGGAAACGGATCCTCAAACACACAATTCAATAGATATTATTCGTTTAATGACCCAAGATATTTCAAAACACAAAGAAGAGTTCCGGCTTTATGCTCAACTGATGCTGCAACCGCAAACCTCAAAAAAGTTGGCTAGTGTTAAACGCTCCCTCCAAAAGTTCCACCAAGAAGAAGCCGTTTTTGTAAAAAGGGTAAATGATAAATTTGGAGCTAAACAAAAAATACCTGCTGAACTGTTTAAAGTGGTGATTACCGGTATGATGTTTTTAAAGCTTCACCGTGAAGATTTTGATATTAACTCTGCTTTAGATATGCTTGCTAACAATTTTGTGCACCAAAAACGCCTTTAGCCTACTTAGTCCTGGTGTGATTTCAAAAATTTTAACTGCCTTTCTTTATCAAACCCAAGCTTCTTGTGCTCTTTAATCTCGTCATAAAAAAGGCATCGCCTCGCATTTCATCAACTATCAAACCCCAGCCCTTTTTAACAAATCTTTGAGCTCATCAACAGACCTGTCAAACACTAGGGCATCCCAATTTTGTCGATTAGGCACCTGAAGCCAGCCTACATTAACTACCATTTGCAAATAATCAATCAAAAAATCTTGTCGTGGAATTCTTTCAGTAGTAATTTGGTTCGGAAGAACCAACCGGTCTCCTTGATTGTCGTAAACGAGTATCAAAGATTGAAATTTACTTGGCTGAAAGAAATTTGGGTCCGGCAGTAAATAATTTTCCCAGGGTGCCCCTCGGGTCAAGCCTATATGGTCACCAACCTCTGGAACATACTCCATTCCGTACCAAAAAATAATTGTATTCGTATTTATATTTCGATCCCCAAAGCCTGGCAATGTTGTGTTATTGTCATTAGGTCTAAATGCTACTCTAAAAGCCAAATCAGTTCTCGACAACATTCGTTCATGTTGTGGATATTGAGCCACAATCTCGGAAGCAATAACCCTCCACACTCCGTTGCCACTTAAATACAGTTCCTCCGGCAATCTCATCCAAATTTGCGGTAAAGTTTTCTCCAATTCAACCGCCCTTTTAAGGGTCACATCCACAAACCTTTTTGCATCACTTTCATTCATAATTTGTGTAATTTATCATATGTCTGACTGACAGTACGTTTGCTTAAGATAAAAATTTCCCCGAGACATACTCAACTTGATTGATATCCCAAAAACATTAGTTTGAAAGTTAAGGTGGACTCCGGTTGCCCAGCCGGTATCACCCTGTCTACCGATAAATTCACTAGGTTTAACAAATTGATCCGGAACAACCGAGATTGAGCTAAGGTGGGCATAATTCGAGCTCATGCGTGAGTTAACAATTGTCTGACCATCTCGGTACAGTTGTTTGAAAATATCTAATACTATTCCTAATGATTCTGTGTCTAGATTGGCAGTGGGTTCGTCGGTAAATTATGTAACCTCAAACCGCAAATGATATGCTCAGAGTATGGCATTACCACTCTCGGCACCCCCTTTACCTCCTGACTACCGGCCGCCGCTTTTTGCAGCTTTAGGGTTAGTGCTCGCATCTCTCTGCTTTGCTCTGTACATTTACTCTAGAACTGCCACCCCCCAACCCATCAAGCTCTCAACTGTCCCTGATACTGATACCTGCGAGTACGGCCCAGCCCCCCTGCCCGTGTACCTTTCCCTCTACACCGTTGTCCCAGGCGACACACTGCTTTCTATCGCAAACCACCAACTTGGTTCAACCAGAAGGGTGGGGGAGATCATCACTCTAAACCGCAACCGCGCCAGCCTCAACGCACTCTATACCTCCACTCAGATTGAGGAGGGTACCCAGCTTCTCTTACCCTCACCTCAACTCCCTGAGAGTTCCGGCGACTTGGTAGCTAGCCTTGGTCGCCTGCGTCTCGACACTCAAACCTCCGGCATTGGCCGCCCCCTTATCGTCTCCGATCCATATAACTTTCCCACCGGCACGCCCATCGCCTTTGGGCTCAAAAGTCGATTCTTTGGTGCCGAAAGCTTTACCTCTGGTGACTGTCTCTTAGTCATTCGTGACGAGGGCTACGACTACGATCTTGTGGTAGCCAAACCAAACGGTTTGCATACCCTTGAGCCACCAGCTCTGACACCAACACAGGTCGAATTTCCTCAGGAGCCCTATGCCTGTCAATATGACGCTTTGGGGGCCGAAGAGATTCTGACATACTATACAGTCGCCCCTGGTGACTCTTTAACTTCTATCGCCGTAACCCAATTGAACGATAGTAATAGGGTTGCGGAGCTCAAACAGATCAATAAGGATCGCTACCCCAGTTTGAAAAGTGATAACTTTATCGAGGTTGGTTGGCAGTTGCTCCTACCTCCAGCCTGGACCGGACCCACCTCGGGTCATTTCCATGGCTTCGCCGGTACTCTCATCAGACAGGAAGCAAATCAGATCTGGGTTGGTCGTACCACCACTGACCGAGCCCAACTTTCCTTCTCCACCCCGCCGGGAGTGAAATTCTTCGGTCGGCGCGTCTTTAATCCTGGCGACTGCGTCGTCATCTTAAGTGATCTCTCCACCACCCTGGCGATCGTACCCCAAGAGCTCGACTATCTCAGCCTTTTCCGAGACTCTCACGCCTCCGCTGTAGTCTCCAGCCCTTCCCCGTCTCCTGTCAACAGTTTCGTCGTCACGCTCGAAGCTGCGGATACGGGCGAGGCAGGCACGGCCACCTTCACTGCCCAAGGCAACCAAACATTAATTGAGCTAGACATTGATAATGTCCCCGGCAGCGGCCAACCGGTTTATCTCTACCATGGCAACTGCGACTTCCCCGGCCAGATCGCCCATACCCTTACTCCGCTAAGCAATGACTTGCACACTAACCTGGCACCGGGTAACTCCGAGACAGTGCTTGATGTCTCCCTAACCCAACTAATCTCCGAACATCCTCTGGCATTAGCTATCCATTACTCGCCCTCGATTTCTTCTTTTGCCAGTTGCGTCAACGTGACCTGGCCACATCCATAATCTGTCTAATGTGGTGAGTTTTTCTGAAACATTAGCTACAAAAGGGTAGCTAAAACGGATACCGTATTGAGCACTTTTTCTTCCTGATGTTACTCTGCAAACAAACCACTTTTCGATCAATCGGTTCTTTGCTTTTTTCATTATCTGCTATTTTCTAACTAATCTTGATTTTTGTGTCCCTAAGGGGATTTGGTTTGAACCGCTTTTAGCTCATTTTGAGCGATTACGGATATTTAATGAAACACAATCTTAACTGGTCAGCAATTTATAACCTTCGAACAAGCCATCAAAAACAAACGATGTTAATGGAACAATGTTATTTTTTACCTGAGCTTCTTCTAAATAGGTGTAATATGCTTGTTTTCTTTCTTTCTTAATCAAAACAGGCGCCATGACATATCTAAAGGCAAGAATTATCATGATTAGCCGGCCAACCCTTCCGTTTCCGTCTGAAAAGGGGTGTATTTGCTCAAATCGAGAATGAGTCTGTGCAATATGTTTCACCTGATTGAGTAAATCATTCTCGAAATTATTTAAAATTTCAACAAATTCCTTCATGTGTTTGCCAACACTTAAATGGTTAGAAGTGGGAACATTCACTCCAGCAATCCGGACGCTATGATTACGATATTCTCCAGCATTATGCATGATGCCGTTCATAAGTATTTGGTGGAGATGTTTAATCATTTCTTCATCAATAACGCTGTTATTATCTCTGATCCACCTCATTACAAACCCTAAAGCACCTTGGTGATTTTTTGCCTCCTGATGTTCACGAACGCTTTTGTTGGGTATGGTTACGTCATCAAACAACACGGCCTTAACATCAGGTTCATTAAAAGTACTACCTTCAATGCTGTTTGTGTGATAAGTCAGAGACAGTAAGAAGTCATCATAAATATCTTTCCTAGACATGATCAACTCAAAAGGGTCTCGAAATTGCTGCTGAAAATCTTGAAGCTTCTTGATTTTCTTATCAAGTACATCGGCACCTATAGAAACATCACCTAAATACTCAATATAAAGAGTGTCAATTTTTTCGGTAGCTCTCTTTCTAGGATAACTCTTTCCATTAATCCAACTGTTTAATGTAGGAAAAGACACACCAAGATCACGAGCTAGTTCCTCTTGAGTTCTGCCGCTGTATTTTTGAATTTGGTGGAGTTTCTTTGTGACAGTCATACACGCAATTATATCTAACTTTATAAAAATATACAAACTTTATAAAGTTAACCATGAACGTCATATGGCGTTTTACTAGTGGTTCAATCCACACTCAAGGGCATGTGTATTCCCAGAGGAGATTTGTTGTGA
>CAYNMS010000016.1:0-36719 GCA_964398525.1 uncultured Pseudomonadales bacterium
TCTTTGCATAAATTTGCGTTAAGTTTATTGGATCATTGATATTAAAATACTCAAGCAAATGATTGTGTCCTTCTGCCACCACTTTAATATGATAAGTGTTGCCGTTTATAAAAGGTTGTCGATTAATTGCCTTTGTAATAACAGCGCGTTGCAATTCATAATTGGAACCAAATATATGCAGACCAATCCATGACAATTCACTATTGATTCTCCATGCAATATTTTTGTCGTAACCCCTTACAATTTGCATATCAAACTCAACGGTATAGTCATTATCGTTGTTGTTCCAATAATCATCTGATGGAACTGCCATCGTGTAACATCCACCTGCTTTTGTGATTGAGCCACCAAACTTACCATTTAAAAAATTCCATGAATTATCGGGACAATTCCTCAAATAATAACTCCATTTTGAAGGATTGGGAGTATCAAAATTATCACTAAACAACACCTTTGCATGTACATTTCCAGGGAAAAAATGAAATAATAACGAAGCAAACAAAAATACAATTAGTTTTTTTACCATTTGTTCTTTGCATTGTTCATTGTTAATTAATTTATGCCATCATTTTTGAAATATCGGTGTCAAAATTATCTTTAAGGTACATAATGGATCAAAATAACTTATACGAAAACTTTCATAGAGTAACTAAACCACACAATCACCTAATTACAGTTAACGACTTCACAAATGGTCACTTAGTTGAAGTGTTCAATAAATACATAGGCTCTAAAAAAATTATTTTAGATGTAGGTTGCGGAACAGGCTCTCTTTCACTTTTAATTGGATCTAATAACAATAGGGTTGTTGGTATTGATATTTCCAATAAAGCAATAAATTCGGCCAGTAATAATGCAAAAAAATTTAAATTATCAAACAAGTGTACATTTTTAAAAACAACAATTGAAAGATTTGGAAGCGGAGAAAGATTTGACGTTGTTCTCATGCTAGAAGTAATTGAACACCTTGAAGAAGACTTTGAAGTTTTGTTAAAAATTAAAACTCTTTTAAAAAAACAAGGAATTTTAATCTTATCAACACCTTCGACATCTGCCCCACTATACAGATTAGGATTTTTAAAAAAATTTGATGCTAGAGTAGGACACAAAAGAAGGTACTCAAAGAAAACAATTAAAAAACTTATGAAAAAAGCTAAACTAAAAATAGTGTTTTTTGAGGAAAGAGAAGGGATACTTAGGAATTTCATCTATACTTCCACCATTGGAGGCAAATTTGTTTTAAAAATCATAAATAGATCAAAAATATTAGCCAAAATAATTACCAAAATAGACAACTTTTTGATAAAAGTATTTGGTGTATCAGATTATCTTATAGTTGCTACCAAATGAATATTCTCTTCCTCTCTCGTCTCTTTTACCCCCACATAGGTGGCGTTGAACTTCACACGCTGCACCTCTCTGAAGAACTCATAAAAAAAGGCCACCAAATCAGCCTTTTAACTAGCCAAGAAGACCACTCACTCCAACTCAAAGAAGACTTTCATCAGATTAAAATTCATCGCATTTCCAAAGCTTTTCTCTCTAGCAAAATTTCTCTCTGGCAATGGTTATATTCTCATCCAGACCTACTAAAGAACGCCGACATAATCCATGCCCATGATGTTTATTGGTGGCTCCTTCCCTTTCGTCCATTCAAAAAAACTCCAATCTATACGACCTTTCATGGATGGGAAGGCCGCTTTCCTCCTACTCAAAAAGCCAAAATTTGGCGCAAACTAGCCGAATCTGGAAGTACAGGAAACATTTGTGTTGGGGATTTTATTTCCAAATGGTATGGCACCAAACCCACCAAAGTCACCTACGGCGCCACATATCAAAAAACCCTTCCTGAAGGCGACCCAGACCGATTATTAGTCTTAGGCCGTCTTAGTCATGACAATGACACTCCTCTGGTTTTAGATGCGATTAAGCTTATCAAAATCAAACACCCACAATTAAAAGTCTCCTTCTTGGGTGATGGCGACTTCACTTGGCAAGCCAGTCAAGTTGGTCAGGTTTTAGGCTTCCAACCAGACATTTCTCCACATTTATCAGAATCTCGTTTTGTTGTCACCTCCTCATATTTATCAATACTCGATTCATTAGCTGCCCAGCGTGAAGTTTTGTCCGTTTATAGCAATCCACTCAAAAAAGATTATCTAACCATGCATCCGGCCGCCTCAGGTCTAAAGCTTGCCTCATCATCTCAAGAGCTGGCCGAACAATACTTTTCCGCTCGAGATTCCAAAGTAGGGGAGTCAACCAAAAAAGCTTGGTCTTGGGCTAAAAATCAGACTTGGGATATACTAGCCCAACTTTACCTCGACTTGTGGCAGGTTTAGACATGAATAACTCCGATGTATAAGAAAAATCGATTCTATCGCATAAAATAACACTAGTTTGAAAATTTCTTTAATCATAACCACCAAAAACGAAGCCAAAACCCTGCCTCAACTATTGGATTCGATAATTCGCCAATCCCTATCTCCTGACGAACTCGTCTGTGTCGACGCTCACTCAAGCGACGCAACGGTGGAGATCCTCAAACAATTTGCCCAAACCTCTTCATTTCCAGTGCGAATATTTAAACGCAACCTCAACCGTTCTCAAGGCCGCAATCTTGCCATTCAAAAAGCCACTTATCCTATTATTGCCGTCACCGACGCCGGCTGTATTCTGGACAAAAACTGGCTCAAACATCTGGCCACCCCCATCCTTAGAGACCAAGCCGATTCAGTCGCTGGCTTTTATTTACCCATAACCCCAACTTGTTTTGAAAAGTCAGTAGCCGCATTTGTCACCGTCAAACCATCACAACTCGATCCTCAAACTTTTCTTCCTTCATCTCGTTCTGTAGCCTTCACCAAAAAAGCTTGGGAAAAGGCCGGGCACTATCCCGAGCACCTAAACTACTGCGAAGATCTGGTTTTTGCTCGCAGTCTCAAAAATTCTTCCCGTATGCTGGTCAGGCCCAATGCTCTGGTTTACTGGCTTCAAACCACCTCCTGGCAGGAATTTTTCCAACAAATCACCCATTATGCCCAAGGCGATGTCGAAGCCCGCTACACCCCTCACCTAATAAAAATCGCCACTATATACCTTCGCTATTTAATCTTTATCATCTTCCCCATCATTTATCCTCTCTACCTTCTCTTGCCAATTCTTAAGCACTACACTTGGATCAAGCACCCGCTTTGTCTAATCTTCTTACCTCCACTACAAGTTGTCTCGGATTTTGCAGTAATGTATGGGAGTTTGCGTGGTCTGCTGGCTGGTTTCTTCCTCCCCAGGCCAAAATTTCATAAGCTATACTAAACTTATGATTACCCACCGCCTCACTCTCTTATCTTTGCGTGCTGGTTTGTGGCTGACGGTATATCGCTTTTTTTCCAAAGGTATAGGTGTCGTTAAAACCGCCATTCTCGCCAGGCTTTTGACTCCCACACAATTCGGTGTCTTTGGAGTCGTTTCCATTGGCCTCAACCTCTTGGAAACCTTTTCCGACGCCGGCATCGAAACCGCTCTCATTCAGCAAGACAAAATTGCCCGAACCGATCTTACTACCGCCTGGTTACTGGGAATAGCCAGAGGCTTAATTGTCGGTCTAATCCTATTTTTATCAGCTCCCCTAATAGCCGCCTACTTTACCACACCCGGTATAGAACCATTTATTTGGGCCATAGCCACCACTCCGCCTCTTCGGGCTTTAAGAAACCCCAGTGCCGCCCAATTGAAAAAGGATCTTAATTTCAAACCCGAATCCTTTATGCTTATGAGTGGCTCCTTAATCGAGGTAATTACTGCCATTTCCGTCACCCTCCTTACCTATTCTGTTTGGGGTTTGGTCGCTTCCATTGTTGCTGGCGCCTTAGCGGAACTGGCCGCCTCTTATCTTTTCATGCCCCTACCCAAGCTCTCGAAACCTTCACTTGTATCCGCCAAAAAACTACTTTCCTACGGCCGCTGGCTCTGGAGCACCAGTGCCCTGGCCTACCTTATCAATCAGGGCGATGATATAGTCGTAGGCAAAATTCTAGGTACCTCGGCACTGGGCTTTTATCAAAATGCCTACAAAATTGCCTCGCTTCCTGCCACCCAAATCACCGATACCATCAGCAGAGTTACTTTTCCGGCTTTTGCCAACATCTACACCGACAAAATTCGCCTTAGACGAGCCCTTAAAAAAACCCTCTGGCTTACCGCCCTCACCACTATTCCAGCCACTTTAGCCTTAGTTCTACTGGCTCGTCCCTTAACTTTAATAATTTTCGGACCAGCTTGGTTGCCTCTGGTCCCAGCTTTGCGCGTCCTGGGTACTTATGGAGCCATTCGTGCCGTCATCACCATCCTTGGATCATTGGCCAAAGCCGTTGGTAAACCTAAAATGGTAGCTACCAATGGTCTCCTCAGATTTATTATCCTTTTTGCCCTAATCGTCCCCCTATCTCAAACTTTTGGTATTGTCGGTGCCTCTTGGGCAACCGTCATTTCCATCACCATTGGCAGCTTGGTTTTCATTTGGCAAATCCGCCATGAGCTCTAGTAAAATTCGACCAACCGTTGCCCATATAATCCTAGACTATTTACATCTCTCGGAGTCATGGATATATCATCAAATTATCACTCAACAAAAATTTGACTCTTTTGTCCTAGCCCGCAACCGTTTTTACCCAGATCTTTATCCTAGACCAAAAGTTTACGTCTACCCCAAACTTTTTGAGATCATTCCCCCAAACAAATTATTTTTTCCCCTTAAAAAAACATTGTCTTTAGTCCAACGCGCACTTGACCTAACTCACCACCAGCAAAATTACTTTCTCAACCAACTCACCGCACTCAAACCTAGTTTAATTCACGCTCACTATGGCCCCACCGGCTTTTTAGCTCTCCCCCTGGCTACTCGTTTAAATCTACCTCTAGTTGTTAGTTTTTACGGCTCTGACGCTTATTCTCTTTCGACAAAAAAATTGTGGCAAAATCGTTACCTTCAACTCTTCCGAGGAGCATCATTAATTCTCTCCAAAGGTCCCACCATGACCGAAAAACTCATCGACTTGGGTTGCCCTTCTCAAAAGGTTATTAGCCTCGATCACGGCATCAATCTGATCGACATACCTTTCCAAGTTAGACCATCTACTCCTCACCCTAGAATTCTAATTGCTTCCCGCCATGAACCCATCAAAGGCATTGATTTTGCCCTTAAATCCTTCCAACTTGCCCAACAAAAACTTCCACACTTGAGTCTGTCTATAGTTGGTAACGGCTCACAGACTCCAAAACTCATTTCTTTCGCCAAAGATTTGAAACTTAAAAACTATCATTTCTATCCCTTCATGCCTCAACCCAAACTCATAAAATTCGCCCAAACCCACCACATCTATCTTCATCCCTCTTTAACCCAATCGGGGGGGGTCGTAGAAGGCAACCCCACCAGTATCATTGAAAGAGCCGCCTCCGGTATGCCGGTTATCTCCACCAAACACGCTGACATCCCTTTAATGGTTAAACATGGTAAAACCGGCTTATTGGTCAAAGAAAACGATCTTCAAGCTTTAGCTCAAGCCATTGTCACTTTGGCCTCACACCAAAATCTTTGGCCAAAATATGCCCAAGCCGGTAGGCTTTTGGCCGAAACCAGCTTTGATACAATCAAGCAAACTGCCAAGCGTGAACAACTTTACCAGAGTTTAATATGAAAATCTTACTTCTTGGCCAGATTCCTCCCCAATTTTATTTTGACCGTGGAGATAGTCTCTTCCCACCTTATCAAGCCCAAACTTATTGGCTTCGAGCTCTCAGAGAGCTTGGCCATAACGTCCAAACTTTTGTCACTTCTAACCATCCTTTTTTCCCCAATTCTCTATCTGCTTCTTCTCATCTAATGGCTCACCGGCTCACCCCCCGACTTCTTTCCCGTTACCGCCTGGTTCGTAATCGCTATTACTCCTTTTTTCCTGACAATCATTTACGCTCCTTCTTTCTCAAGCAAATCATCGATGCTTTCAAGCCAGAGCTTATTCTCTTTACCGGCGGCATATCCGAGCTTGTTTCCGCTCCTCTTAAACATGCCCATGCCAAACGCATTCCTACAATTCTCCTTCATGGGGTTAACCCTACTCAGGGCATGACTCAATTTGAAGCCGATCACATAAAGCTTTTCGATCTCGTCGTCACCAATGACCCCGGCCATCCCAAACTTTGGCGTCGATTTGGAGCCAGGCGCTCACTCGCTCTGCCATATGCCGCCGCCGATCCTTCAGTTTACTTTCCTCAACCTCAAAAAAACTCGCCAATTCCGATCGTCTTTATTGGTGGATTAGAACCGCAACGGCAGGAACTCCTCTTGCACTTAGTCAAAGCCAACCTGAAATTTAAGCTTTTTGGCTACCTCCCCCCAGGCGTTTCCCTCCATCCTAAACTAAAAACACATTTTCACCCTCCTGTCTGGGGCAAAGACGCTGCCGCCATCTACTCAAATTCCCAAATTGCCCTCAATTTGGTCGTGGATTCTATGCCCCAAGGTGGCAATATGCGCACCTTTGAAATTCCCGCCACCAATACTTTCCAATTAACCAATCGCTGTCCTCAGCAGTGGTTTACACCAGACAAAGAAATTGTCCTCTTCAACTCTCCTCAAGAAATAGTGGCTAAAATTAACTACTATCTCGCCCGTCCTTATAAACTTAAACAAATAGCCAAAGCCGGCTATCAGCGTACTCTCAAGGAACATACCTATACCCACCGTTTCGCTAAATTACTCAGTCTAATATGATTAAACTCAATCTAGGTTGCGGCCGCGACCACCTTACCGGTTGGATCAATGCCGATATTGATCCTCGAGTTTCCCCCGAAATCATTCTTGATTTAACTCACAACTTGCCTTTCAAGCCTAACAGCGTCTCGCTCATCCGGCTTCAAGATGTCCTCGAACACCTCACCAAAGAATCTGCCGAAGCCCTCCTTCGGGAATGCCATCGCATCCTAACCCCCTCAGGCACACTTGAACTTCGACTTCCAAACATATACGCCATTATAGATCAGTTCTCAGGTGATGAGGCCGTTATGATGGAGTTTATTTATGGCAACACTCGGGAAAATGGCGTTTGGGGCGCTCACAAATACGGCTATACCCCCGACCTTATCACCCAAACTCTCAAACGCACCGGTTTTTCCTCACCGGATATGTCCACCCATACTACCAACTTTCATCTCACTGCTAGTAAGGTACTAGATCCAGTCACTCCAAAACTTTTGGTTTTTCAACAATCCCCAGATTGGGGTGGTGCCGAATCTTGGATGGTTGACCTTTTAAACCAGCTCCACACTCAAAACATACCAATTACTCTCTATACCAATTTACCTCAACTCAGAAATCAAGTCTGTCCAGGTATCCAAACCCATCATCTACCTTTTGTTTTAGATATTATTGGCAACTTCAAAGGCTTACTTAAATCAATATTCTTTATTGTGCCAGCCAGTCTCTGGTATCTTCGGCTTCTTTACCATCACCGAAAGCAAAAAAATATTATCCTCATGAGCGGCTTTTCCGAAAAACTTTTGGTTAGTTGGCTCAGTCGGTTGTTTGGTTATTCTTTGGTTTGGTATGAATACGCTCCCCTTGATACTGTTTTCAGAAAAAACTTGTTTCTCCCCAAAATTCTCTATCGCCTCACCAAACACTTGCCTCACCGGGTAATTACCCTTACTCGCCACGCTCGCTCCAAGTTAATCACCTCCGCTCGTATCTCTTCAGCCAAACTCGAGGTTATTCCTCCAGGTACGCGCTCCATGTCAATCAAACCCTCAGCTTCCCTTACTGTCGGTCATCTCTCCCGGCTTACCCCTGAAAAAGGCCAACGCCTCCTTCTAAAAGCCTGGCGTCAAGTTTATGCTCACTTCCCTCGAGCCAAACTTCTCATTGCCGGCTCTGGCCCCGATCAAAAGCACCTCCAATCCCTTATTCACCAATATGGTCTTGAAAAATCCGTCAGACTTTTGGGCTTTGTCCAAGATAAATCTAAGTTTTACCAACAACTTGATTTATTTGTCTTTCCCTCTCTCTGGCCACTGGAAGGTTTTGGTTTGGTTTTAATTGAAAGTCTAGCCCACGGGGTTCCAGTGGTGGCTACCTATCTGCCCACCACTCGAGAAATAATCACCTCAGATACGGGCATAGTTCTTAATAAAAACACCCCTCAAGCGCTCTCTCAAGCCATTATTCATCTTCTTTCCAATTCCTCTCTTCGTAAGAGTTTTTCTCAAGCCGGCACAAAACGCGTCCATATGCATTATGATTTAACTACCCAAGTTTACCAAGTACACCAACTCTTAAATGATGTCGTCCAAGAAAACCGTTAACCAGTTTATCCTCTTGTCAGTTCTAGCTTTAGCTCTAGCTCTCCGATTGT
The DNA here is from genome assembly GCA_964398525.1 of uncultured Pseudomonadales bacterium. Classification (GTDB taxonomy): domain Bacteria; phylum Patescibacteriota; class Microgenomatia; order UBA1400; family CAYNFZ01; genus CAYNMS01. Next base: position 8,409 of record CAYNMS010000016.1, read on the forward strand.
GGTCGCTGGAGACTTTGTTACCATTTCCCCCTTTTCAGTCAAAGCTTTTTGTCCGGGCTCTCGAGTCGAAAGCATTGTTTATCACCACACCCTTTGAACATTTGCTCTCTTTTCTACTTCCTCTATTCAATTTTGACCCTTATTTCACCGCCCTGCTATCTGCCGCGTTCGGTTTTCTTGCTCTGAGTACGCTCTATTTAGTCACTCAAGACTATTTTTCAAAATCAATGGCGGCAACCTCCGCTTTCATTTTGGCCACATCTGTCCCTTCCGTCCTCCTTTCCCGCATGTTTCTACCCGAGTCATTTCTACCCACTCTCTCTTTCATCTTTTTTGCTGTGTTCACTCAAGTTATTAAACGTCGTCTTAACACATTTTGGATATATTTGACACTCATCTTCTTAGTTTTCTGCCATCCATCCTTTCTGCTTTTAGCCCCATTAATTGCCTTTTTGCCCTCAAAGCTATCAACTAAGCCCACCTTAGTCTGGCTTGTAATTCTTATTCTTATAGCTTTTCTACCTTTTCAGCCCAAGCTCATTAATCCCGAATTTTCTTCACTCCCAATTCAGACCTGGCAATTTTTCTCCTGGTATTCCATTATGCCAACATTAATTATTCTTATTTCAACCCTTCTTGTTCTTTTTTTCAAACGTCCACCCCAAACTCAATTTTTACTTATCTGGAGTCTCCTGGCCTTATTAAGTTCCACACTCTGGCCGCTTTCAACCCCTTTTGCTGCCTCAATTGCCTTTGTGCCTTTGGCTCTACTGATAGCACGGGCATATTCCTTTAGTCCAACCTTCTGGAAGCCTCTTTTTGCCGGCATACTCATCTTCACCGGCATAGTTAACGCTCACTTTCTGGTCAGTCGGGACTTCTTGGTCTCCCTGCCCCAAGCCAATCTTGCCAACCCCTTTGGTCATCTAGCTCCCCCTTTTTCCACCCAAACTTCTGCCGTTACACTTATAAAAAGCCTTAACCAACCAGTAAACCTGAATTATCACACGAATGTTGACCTCACTTATTTGCTTTTACTTCATTCCATTCCCACTTCCTCTACCGGTCTCCCCATTTATCTCTATTCTTCTCTAGACTCTCCGCCAGCCAATCATTATCTCTACCATTTCGACTCATTAGTTATTGCTGTTCCCCTCCAATGATCACTGCCGTAGTTCTCGCCCATCGGATTGACTCTGGTTTGCATTCCACTCTCAACTCTCTTGATTTTGTCCCCCACATTCTGCTTCTTCTTGATTCCTCTAAACCTATCAAAACCGATTCCTTCTCCGACAAAATCACAGTCTTTACCCGGCCCTTAGCAGGCGACTGGGCTGCTCAAAGAAATTATGCCCTAGAGCAAGTTGCTACTCGTTGGGCATTGTTTGTTGATGCTGATGAAATTGTCACTCCAGCCCTTGCCCGAGAAATTTCCCAAGTAGTCAACGACTCTCAATTTCAAGGTTACTATCTTCCTCGCCAGGACCGTTTCCTGGGCCGGACTCTTCACTTTGGTGAAACCGGCCGAATACATCTCTTGCGCCTAGCCAGAAAAGATGCCGGTATCTGGGTCCGTCCAGTTCACGAAACCTGGCAAATTAGTGGTCCGACTTCGGTTTTAAAACACCCCCTGTTGCACTTCCCTCATCCTACAATAAGTTCCTTTATATCCAAACTAAATCATTACACAAGCCTGGAGGCATCCTTTCGTCAAACCCAAGGAGAAACCTTCAGTCTCTTCAAGACTCTAGTCTTTCCTCCGGCTAAATTCTTCCACAACTACTTCTTCAAACTAGGTTTTCTAGACGGATTCCCTGGCTTTGTCATGGCCTTTATGATGAGTCTTCACTCCCTCTGCGCTAAAATAAAGCAATATGACAAGATCCCTTCTTAACCTGCTTTTCAGCCTTTTGCTCCTAGTGCTCCCGTTTGGTCAACTTTTTCGCTTTCAGCTCACTCCAAACCTGAGCATCTATCCCCACGACATTTTAATAACAGCTATTTTTTTTCTTTGGTTAATTTTTTATCTACCTCGCCGTCAATTTTCACTGCCACCAGGGACTAGCTTTATCCTTGGCTTCCTGAGTCTTGCCCTTATATCCCTATTATTTAATTGGAACCCAACCACCAATCTGTTTGCCTTCCTTTACTGGCTCAGGTTTGCTATCCAAATTGGTTTTTTTCTGGCTCTTTACTCGCTTTTTAAGCATCAACACCTAAAGCTTCCACTATTTCGATTTTTAACTTTTGCCTTCAGTCTTTCCCTAATCCTTGGCTTTTCCCAATTTATATTTCAACCCGACACTCGTTTCCTCAAGGAATTTGGTTGGGACGACCATCTCAATCGTTTAATTGGAACTTTTTTTGACCCTGCCTTTACCGGACTTTTCTTTCTTTTTGGTTTCTTTATTACTTTAACCACTTCAGTCACCTTTTCAGTTTTGTTTCTTATCGGAATGGTTTTAACTTTCTCCCGGGCTACCTATCTAACATTTGCTTTTGCTCTTTCATTCTTTGCCCTAGTATCACGACGTCTGCGCCTTCTGGTATTACTCCCCTTTTTCTTTCTTCTAATTTATCTTCTCCCCTCATCAGAAGGGGAAGGGGTCAGGCTTGATCGCACTTATTCACTCACCACCCGCACTCAAACCACCATTTCCGGATTCGATCATTTCACTAAATCGCCACTTCTGGGTATTGGCTTTAATCACTACCCCAAACCAGCCAATCTCCCCCTCAATCATTCTTATCATCCCAGTGCGCCTGACAACAGCTATATTTTTATTCTTGCCACAACCGGCCTGGTTGGCTTTAGCCTTTTTCTTGCCTGGCAAGCAAAAATCTTAGTTTACGGGCTTAAACAATCACCCCTTCTTGCCACTCTCACCCTAGCTTTTTCCTTACACGCTCTGGCCAACAATACCCTATTCTATTCTTTCCTTTTGCTAACCTACCTAATCATTGCCGCTTATTTATTGGCTAGTAAACCGTCACCTTAAACTTTTTTTCAGTTTGGTTTCCTGCCTCATCTACAGCCAAAACCGTTACTTCATTTTCTCCCTCACTCAAGTTAATCGTTATCGAAAATGCTCCATCACTTCCGGTTCTGGCAAACCTGCCATTTACCGTTACACTCGCTCCGGCTTCAGTTTCACCCGCCACCACCACGCTTTGTTCTTCACTCTCTGCCCTGTCTCCATCCAAACTCGGACTGGTAATCGTCAGATCAGGGGGGTTTTGGTCTTGCCTCACTCCAATAGACTGAGATAGGGGACTTTCATTTCCTGCTGTATCCACCGCTTGAGCCGTTAATTCATTACTTCCCGAATTTAGCTTAAGATTAATAAATTCAAACTCTCCACTGTCTCCTGTCATAACTTCCCCGGCTTTATTCCCGTTATTAAACATTATCACTCTCGAGCCTGCTTCTGCATAACCCTTTAGGTTTATGGTTGCACTCGACGTCGCCGTAAACGGCAAAGACATCTGCGGAGCATATGGAGCAATTGTGTCTGCCTCTTCTATCGGCTCGTTTGAAAGTTTTATGTCTCCCCACAAACCTGCCACCTTCACCAAAGCAGGAATACCATAAAAAATCGCTATCCCTATTACAAAAACCGTCAATAGCAACAACAACATACTCTGGCGCATCATGCGCTTACTTTCGTTTCGTGCCAATCTGGATCGATAACGTCTCCTAGCCATCTGTCCTTCAGTCTAATACATCCGAGGTTAACTCTCAAGTTAAACCGATTTGCCTGTCTTTAACCTTTATATTGAGCCGATGAGAGGATTTGAACCCCCGACCTTTCCCTTACGAAGGGACTGCTCTACCACTGAGCTACATCGGCATCTCTTGGCATATATCTTACCTCAAAATCCCAAATTGACTTGTCATTTCTAGTGAACAAACCAAATCACACATCTATTTCTGGCTTTTTGTCGGAAAATTTTTCGAAGATTGTAGAATCTCTTTAATTCTCACCCACCTATAATACCATCTGTTTCTAAAGTACGATTCATTCCAAGAAAACTCGTGAGAAGTATATTCAAAAAAGAACCCTGTAACATTTTCACCATCATACACTAACCGTTTTTTCAGCCCAGTCAAACCTTTGATTCTATTAGTGGTATCTTTTGCTAGCATGTAGGCATATGCCAATTCTAGGTCAACTCCCATTTCTTCACAAATATCTACAAATCTATAATCAGAGATTGTTCCTTCTTCTTGTACTATTTGAGTCAAGAAGCTTAGATCAATTTCTTTATTCATCCAGACCTACTTTCTTAAAATTGATACTTACTTGTCATTAAATCCAATGGTTAGGGGTTTTAAATAAACAAGCTGTTTCCCAAATACTCGTTTTTGAAAATTTAAAGTTCAATTAAAAGATGATATTTTGATTATTTTAGACGTTAATCCTGGTTAGTGCGAGATAGGGGAATCGAACCCCCGTCTTCTGCTTGCCTACCCGCAATGCAATTGGTGAGCGGCCAACGGGAATCGAACCCGTGCTCTCTGCTTGGGAAGCAGAAGTTCTACCCCTAAACTATGGCCGCATAGCCTTGCAAGCGGGGGAAGCAGATATACTACCATTGTACTAATCCCGCTTCTTCTCTAGATCACAAGCGACTATTTCAGTAAATCCGATTATCTCATTCTCAGGAAGCCGGCGGAAGAGTTAGCACTTGACCGGCTAAAATCACGTTCGGATCAGCCAAACTATCTTGATTGGCTCTCCATATTTCTACCCACTTAAATCCATCTTGGTAAAGATCTAGAGCAATTTTCCACAAATGATCTCCCTGTTGCACTTCATAAACACCTTGGTTGGCCTCTATTTGACCTTCACTTACACTAGTTTGTACAGTCTCGCCCTCAGCTTGAGCTAAACTAGGCATATTCAATTCCTGGCCACTCACAATAATATTTGGATTGCTTAAGTTATTTGCCCTGGCAATTTCCACCCACTTATATCCATCCCCGTAAAATCTTTCCGCCAAAGCCCACAAATGGTCTCCAGGAGCAACTGTATAACTTGTGACACTAGCAGCACTAATCGAGCCCTCGGAAGGGTTAGATAGCGTTTCAGGAGCGTTTGATGTTTCTTGATTTACTTCACCAGCTCCATTTAGTCCTTCCAAATGGTTTATCACCATATCTTGTTCTAAATCCCGCGTTTCCCACTCAGTTTCTGCAAACTTGGTTGAGGCAATTTCTTCGTCACTGGGAACATTCAACTGAGCTTCTTGAGCCTTGTCTTTGTTTCCAAAATAATTAAACAACAAAAAACCCACCGCTAGCATTACCAAACCTCCGAAAATTGTGCTAATCAGAGACTCGTTGATCTCAATTTTACGAATAATTTTATCCAGATACATCCAAAAACCCCTCCTCTGTGGGTTACAAGGCCAAATTTACCGATAGCAACGCCAATTGTCAACACCTAACCGCTACATATTTGCTAGTGATATAATCGGCTCTATCCTATTCTCGCACATCTTGGTAAAATCGCCGTAATAAATTGGGGGTGTAGCTCAGTTGGTTAGAGCGCTGCCCTGTCAAGGCAGAGGTCGCCGGTTCGAGCCCGGTCACTCCCGCAAGAAAAACCAGCTTCATCGCTGGTTTTTTTTGAAATAATTCAGCTCAATCAAGTTAACCAGAGATGTTAGTTAGCTAAATGAAATTAACTCAATTAAAGCGTGACACCTCAAATCAACGCTTTCTAATTTTTGATTTGTTGAGATATGGCCATCCATAACTCATAAAGTGTATATCCTTCATTTTCCAAGTTTTAGTTCTTAGGAAATGCCCTCGTCCTGTTTCGTGAATACTTTAGTCTATTCAAAACATCTAAAGTTTATTGGTCACGACTTGAAAAAAACCAAGCAAGTTATAAAACAAAATATTATTTTAATTGAAGCCACTGTCTAAATTTAAGTTAAAACTTCGTGAAAAAGCTAATCAAATTATTCAACAATTCTTTATTTAGACATCTGGTTTATTTAGATCAATACAGCTTTAACTTTACATTCTAAAAGTTTGATATGTCAAGATTAATCAATTTTAAAAAAACTTAAAGTTTGATCAATTTCTACTCTAGTGAAAACAGTGTGAAAAGACAGGTAACAAAAGTACTCAAAGTCACACCTAAAAAACTATATACTTCCAAAAAAATTAATTTTCATCATTCAATTCAAACAAATTCAGCCCCCTTTCAATTCAGACTTTTCACACTATTTACCTGAGTAACAATTGCAGTTTGAATTAGAATCAAGTTTTAGTAAAAATCTAAGGATTGGCTCCAGTCATAGAGTCAGATATAATCATCAAAAAGGAGGCACTATGCAATTTATATATATCTTAGGAGCCGTTGCACTTGGTGTTGTTGGCTATTTAATTGCCACTTACAATTTTTTTCAAACCACCAAAACTCGCATTCAGGCTTCAATTCAGGAAATTGGTAATCAGTTAAAACGCCAGGCAAGTTTAATTCCCAATCTTGAAACATCAGTTAAGGGCTACCTTAAACAAGAAAAGGACATTTTCAAAATGCTCACTGAGGCTAGAAAATCAGTAGTTGCAGCAGCTGATTCTGGAAGCATGAAACAAATTGAGGCTGCCAGTGATCAGCTTCAATCCCTTTTGCCTCGTCTCCAAATCGCCGTCGAAGACAATCCTGAGCTCAAATCCGATCAAGTCGTTACCAACTTGATGAACGAACTTCGAGATACAGCCGACAAACTCATGTATGCTCGCCGCACGGTAATCGATTTAGCTGCCGACTACAATGTCAAAAGGGTTACTTTCCCATCAAATTTAGTCGCCCAGCTCTTTAGTTTTGGTGAGGAAAAAGGCCTAGTTACTCCAGTTTCAGGCAAACATATAGAAGTCAGTTCCTCAGAAACTCAAGACGTTAAAATTGATCTTTAGTTCATGAAGTCTGTTTTAGCTTTTCTAAGCCTACTTCTGGCTTGTTTAGTCGTAGTTACTCCTGTCTCTGCTCAAGTAAATTCTGGTCAGACTTTTAGAGGCCGAATTGTGGCCATCAATGAAACTGGCCTAGAGAATTACACTCCCGGACAAGATATTCTTACCCAGTCTCTCCAAGTCAGACTTAGTTCTGGATCACGAGAAGGCGAAGTTGTCGTGTCTACCGTCAATCGTTTTTTAAGCACCGGTGAATCTCAGTATCAAGTTGGTGACCAAGTTATGGTCAACATTCTGACTGCTCCAGACGGTGAGGAACTGGTTTATATCATCGATTATGTCCGGATTGGCCCCTTGTTTAGTCTATTTGCTCTTTTTGCCACTCTGGTGATCGTTGTTGCCCGCACCAAGGGCTTAACTTCTCTTTTAGGTTTAGCCTCCACTTTTGTTATCATCGGCTTGATTATTATTCCCGGGCTTCAATCTGGATTCTCACCAATAGTTGTGGCTGTTATAGGTTCTCTTTTGATCATGCTTATTACCTTTTATTTGACTCACGGTGTAAATGAAAAAACCACCATCGCCATTGCAGGCACTTTTATTTCCTTGGTCATTACTGCGGTTTTAGCCACTGTCTATCTCTCTTTGGCAAAGATTACCGGTTTTGCCGCCGAAGAAGCAGCCTTTCTCCAAGTCATCAAGGGCGGCGATCTCAACATTCAAGGCCTTCTTTTGGCCGGGATCATTATCGGTGCCTTGGGAGTTCTCGACGACATCACCATTTCTCAAGCCTCAGTCGTTCGCGAACTTAAATTAGCCAATCCCAAGATCAAAGTCAAAAAACTCTATTCTCAAGCCATGAATATCGGCAGAGACCACATTGCCTCACTGGTAAACACTCTCGTTTTAGTTTATACCGGGGGCGCCCTTCCGCTACTTTTGCTTTTCACCCTCGATGAATCTCGCTCCTTTAGTACTGTCATCAACTACGAAATTATCGCCGAGGAAATAGTCAGAACCTTAGTTGCCAGTATCGGCTTAATTACGGCTGTCCCTATCACCACGTTTATAGCCGCCAACTTTGGTTTTCGCCACCTCGATCCAGACGCCAAGTCTGAAAGTCACCATCACCACTAAAACACCAACGCCAAGTTCACCTTGGCGCCGGTTGTCACGCTGTTTTTAGTTTAAGTTCAGGAGTTGAGCTTGGCTGATGAGTGTTTCACCAGCCAAGCTGCCTTTTGCCCTTTCTGCCCCTGCTTATGTTAAGCCCGTTTAGATTATGACTTTAGTGTAAAAAATATTCTGCAATACTGTAAGAGTTGGGTATGACTCAAAATTTATTTATATGTGGTAATCTGTGATCAAATGAATCATATAGAACAAGACAATAGTCGATTTCATCCACCTATTTGGTTTACCGACTATGATGAAGCCAAAAGGTTGGCTCAAGCTATGCCTACGCCACTTCATCCAAAAAAATTTATTTCTTGTTTAAAAGAACTAAACCTCTTAGACTCCGGTTTAGCCGTTGTAACCGTTAATTCAGCATACTTGGTAAATCATTTTAGCTGGCGATTAAAAAATTTCCCCTACTTTAAAGAAAGTTTTGGACAGACAAATTTACACATTTGGGAAAAACAATTTCCAGATAAGAATCCTAAAACCAAATATTTGTTTATTGTCTCTACAGGCCATAGATTGTATGAAACCCAAGCCTATGTTCATTTTGTCCAAAGTCCGATTGAAAATAAGCCTGAGGAAGCAAACCCGCTCCAACCTCGCCTTTTATAAGAAAGCTTGGCCTCAGTCTTTAGGCAGTTTAAAATGAACTTATGCTACCAAAAAGTTTAGCTTTTGTTGACATAGAAACCTCTGGAAGTAGTCCGCAGCGTGACAAAGTCATCGAAATTGGAGTTGTTTTAGTTGATTCAGGCCAAGTTACTAACACTTGGCACACCCTCCTCAATCCCCAACAGCGTCTCCACCCTTTCATCTCCGGCATGACGGGCATCAGGGCTTCATCACTTGCCACTGCTCCGGTTTTTTCTCAAATTGCCCCCGAACTCTCCCTAATTCTTAAGGACAGGCTTTTTGTGGCTCACAACGTTGGATTTGACTATTCATTTCTAAAAGCCGAGTTTTCCCGTTTAGATCAGATGTTTAAGCCTCAACTTCTCTGTTCTTTAAATCTCTCTAGACGCCTCTTTCCCCAATTTAAGCGCCATGGACTCGATGCTTTGATCAACCGTTACCAGTTTACTGTCACCAAACGCCACCGTGCTTTAGATGACGCTCAAATCATCTGGCAGTTTTATCAACACACTTTATTAAATGTCGAAAAATCACGCCTTGCCTCCACCATATCAGAATTGTTAAAACATTCTTCTCTTCCTATCAATCTCACACCTTCTCAAACCGCCAATCTGCCACAAACCCCAGGTGTCTATCTGCTCTATGGCGATAACGATCAGCTCCTTTATATCGGTAAAAGTGTCAATATCAAACAAAGAGTCCTAAGCCACTTTTATGCCGCTGCTGATAACTTAAAAGAATTACTTTTAAAAAACCGGCTTAACCGCATCGAGACCATCACCACCTCGGGTGAACTTCAGGCTTTACTCTTAGAATCTCAACTTATCAAACTTCACCAACCCCTTTACAATCGCCGGCTCAGATACTACCGAACCCTTACGGCCATCAAAAGCCAAACCAACCCATCTGGCTATCAAACCTTAATAACCAGCACCGTTAAACATCTGTATCTAGCCGATCTCCAAAACTTAATCCTAGTTGCTCGCACCAAAGCCTCAGCCAAAAAAATTCTTTTATCGCTGGCCAAAGAGCACCAATTATGTCCCAAACTTCTTGGCCTTGAAAAATCCAACTCTTCTTGTTTTGCCTATCATTTAAGGGAATGTAGCGGCGCTTGCCTGAACCTAGAAGACCCAACCAGCTACAACTTGAGACTCACCCAAGCTCTTAGCCAATTCTCACTCAAGTCTTGGCCTTTCAAAGGAGCCATCGCTTTAACTGAATCAAATCCCCAAACCAAAAAAACCGCCATACATTTATTTTATCGTTGGTGTTACTTGGGCTCAGTCAGAGAATTTAATCAAATTTCTGCTAAACTTACCCGTCTGGGTAAAGTAGTCTTCGATCTAGACACTTATAATATTTTAGCCAAACATCTCCTTACCAAGCCCGCGCCCTTGGGTATCACCGTAATTCCCGTTTCTCAATATGGACTCAGCTAAATTAAAAGGTTTTCAGGTGTATTTTCAAAATCGCCGGGAATTCCGCCAACTTGCCAAGGAAATTTTTAAAGAGCATTGTTATTATCTTGAACTCGATACCAGTCACCCCTATATCATCGACGCTGGTGCCCACATTGGTCTAGCCACTCTTTACTTTAAATCCATCTTCCCTAAATCTTACATTCTCTCGGTTGAGCCCTTACCCCAAAACTTAAGTTTGCTAGAAAAAAACCTTTTTGAAAATCAAATCAAAAATGTAGACGTTTTACCCGTTGCTCTAGCCCCTCAGTCAGGCGAAGTAATCCTAAATATCGATGATTCAAGTTCAAACTGGCATTCCACTGCCTCCCTTTATCAGGGAGCCTGGAACCGAAGCCAGTCCACTCAAGAGGTCTTAGTCTCAGCTGTCACTCTAAACTCTCTTCTTACAAAGCCGGTCGACATCTTAAAACTAGATATTGAAGCAGCTGAAGTTGATGTAATTGTCTCAGCTGGTGATCGTCTTAGAGAAGTTAAAAACCTTTTTATAGAGCATCACCCTCGGGATTTTCGTCCCATAAGCCCGCTTCTAGACCATCTAGCTTCACTAGGCTTTAGCTACGAAATCTATAAAAATGGCCTACAAGTATCACCCACCCAGGCTAAAGGTTTGGTTTTGGTTCAAGCTACCCGCCAATCTTAATATTTCTCTTTCAGTATTCTTACCCCTCTTTTGTCTCTCTAAGATCCTTTCTTGTTAGTATCTGACAAGAGGTGGATAAATGAAAGATAACTTTGTCAGTTCAGCTCTCGGGGCAATTGCTTACATAGTTACTTTACTACTGCTTCTATTTCTGGCTTTTTCCATCATCACGCGAACTCCTGTCACGTCAGATCAAGTCTTCGTTCCGGATCCAGAGATAGAAGTTGTATCCGATGCAAGTGGGGAATTCCCTTGAGGCACCAAAATCTGAGCGGTTCTGGCAGGAGCATAAATTTTCAAGCTTTGCAGTTTGGATTTCCACGGCCATGGCTCCACTGGATATATTTGCCCGTTTCTAACTCTTCCTGCCCCGCCCGTATTTACCCCGTCGGTGTTCAGTACAACTTGATAATCATCCCTCTCGGGTACTGGAATCTGCAAGTCAGGCCTGGACCAATCGGTATGAAAATTAAATACTCCCACCACGCTTCCTCTTCTTACCACCAATAATTTATGCTTTTCATCCACTTCCAGACACTCTAACTTAGTCTCCGAAAGTAACCCTAACTCTTTGTCAAGTTTGTTTAGTTCCACATCAAATTGATTCAAGTGTTTGTACCTCAATTCTTCATTGTCTACCAAAGACCATTGTCTTCTGGCAAAAGCATATGAATTATCATTGCCTTCTCTGGGAAAATCAATCCATTCAGGGTGGGCAAATTCATTGCCCATAAAATTAAGCCACCCTTCTCCTCCCAACAAAAACGTAATTAACCTGATCATCTTGTGTAGAGCCATACCCCTTTCAATAATCAAACTCGTTTCCTTCTGGTGCATTTTCCAGTACATCTCCTGGTCCATTAACCAAAAAGCCACCGTTTTATCACCTACCAACGCTTGGTCGTGAGATTCCACGTACCCAATATGCTTTTCACCTCTGCGTCTATTTACCAAAGTTTCAAACATTTTCTCCATTCCCCATTCTTCGTCTCGTTCATGTTTAAGCAGGGCGATCCAAAAGTCCGGCAAACCCATTGCCAACCGGTAATCAAATCCTACCCCTCCTTTTTCTATCGGCCAAGCCATTCCAGGCATTCCCGAAACTTCCTCAGCAATTGATGTCACTTTATTTTGTTGGCAGACAAGATTAGCCAATTTTAAATACACCAAAGCCTCTTCATCCACATTCTCAAAATATTTGTCATAGTGGTTAAAATCCACACCTAGTCCATGATGGTTGTAAATCATGCTAGTCACTCCATCAAAACGAAAGCCGTCAAAACCAATTTCCTTGAGAAAATATCTCACATTCGACAATAAAAACCGCTTTACCTCAAATTTCCCGTAATCAAACAGCTTCGTGTCCCAGGCAGGATGCTCACCTCGGCCTCCGTGGTGAAAATACTGATGATTAGAACCATCAAAATTATTAAGCCCTTCGTCGATATTTTTTACGCTATGGCTATGAACAATATCCATTAAGACTAATATTCCCAATCCATGTGCCTCATCTATCAATTCCATCAACTCCTCTGGTGTACCAAATCTTGAACTCACCGCAAAAAAATTGCTCACTTGATACCCAAAACTGGCGTAATAAGGATGTTCAGCCACCGCCATCAGCTGGATACAGTTATATCCAAGTCTGTCAATTCTAGGCAAAACCTCTTGTTTAAATTCCACAAAACTTCCTACTCCATGTTTTTCCTGGGCCATACCGACATGAGTTTCATAGATCCTCAAACTCTTAGGAGTTGGGGGAGGGGAGTGGCGCCATTTATAGGGTTTTGGATTCCAATACACTCCCCCTTTAATTCGATTTTTTTCATCAAACTCCACCCGCTTTATATATGCCGGAATTCTGTCTTTTACCTCATCGTGAGTCTTGACTGCTACTTTTACCAAGCTCTTGTGTGTCAATCTTTCTTTATATTTTGAATCAGGTAAAAAGATGCTCCAGATACCATACTCATCCCGACTCAATTTATTCTCTGCTCGATTCCAGTCATTAAATTCACCCACCAAACTCAGTTCTTCCGCTCCAGGTGCCCACTCCCGGTACCAAACTCCCGGTTTTCCAGATTTTTCTCCTCGGTTAAACCCAAAATATTCATAACCCTGGCTCATCTTGTCTAATCCGCCCACAGTTCGGTCTATCTCCTCTAAAGCTTGCCTAAGTCTGTTTTGTCTAGCTTCAAGTTTATCCTGATAGGTTTCCAAATATCGATCGTTTTCAATTAAACTTTGCCACTTGCTAAAATCCATCTTCACATTGTATTACACACAAGGCCCACTAAGCCAAAGCATTAACTAATTTTGAGGTACGATCCTAAATATTTTGTCGTCACCAGACCTCAGTGTCCCTCTTCCGTCTTGATTACTAGTTGAAAAATAGACCAAACCATCCGGGCTTTCTTGAACATCTCTAATTCTACCCACACTTATATCCAGCTTTTCATAACCGGCTATTCGATCGGGGTTTTCCTGGTCAATAGCAGCCACCATAATTCCTTCACCTCTCAAAGCCCCAAACAATAATTTATTTGTCCACTGGGGCAATCTATCACTTTTATAAAAAAGAGCCGAGCCAGGGGCTTCAGCCGGCGTGAAAGTTACCAAAGGATCTTTCATACCCTCACGGGTCTCTTCGTGATGAACTACCGGCCAGCCATAATTGCTTCCCTTCACGATTCGATTAATTTCATCGCCACCACCAGGCCCGTCATTACCCGACGGTCCATGCTCAGTTTCATACATCTCTTCTGTAGCCGGGTGCCAGGCAATTCCTTGAGGGTTTCTGTGTCCCCAGGTCCACACTGGGGAGTTAGTCAGAGGGTTGTCTACCGGGATACTTCCATCGGAGTTAATTCTCAAAATTTTTCCAGCCAAAGAACTGGTCTCTTGAGCTAAATTTCCATTTCTGGCATCTCCAGTGGTGATATACAGTTTGTCATCTGGGCCAAATGCCAGCCGACACCCGGCATGGAATATTGCCGCCGGAATATCTTCAATGATAACTTGGTCAATTGCCCCAGTTTCCCCTTGATCAACAATTCTTAGCACTCGATCTTTTAAGCTGTTTTCATCCTCATAGGCATAGCAAACATAAACGTATTTATTGCTCGCGTAGTCAGTGTCCAAGGCCATTCCCATCAACCCCGCCTCTCCCTGATCTCCCACATCATCAATCACCAGCCAAGGCTCACTTTTCAATTGATCTTCATACACTCTAATTCTCCCCCCTCTTTCAGTTACCAAAAATCTGTTGTTGCTGGTAAATTCAATGTCCCAAGGCACCTCCAAGTTTCTAGCTACTTCTTCAAGTTTCCAATCAACCGCTGTTTTTTCTGTTTCTCTAAGATTATTCTTTATTTGACTAAATTCAACTACTTCCCCAGGCCTAATTCCCTCACCGATTCCAATTCTCCTAATAACAATACCGGTTCCCAGAACCAACAAAATTCCTCCAATCAAGATCAAAATTATCCATTTCATTTGCCCAGTATACAAAAAGCCCTTGCACTCACCAAGCAAAACTTTCATACTAGTTAATATGAGCCCAACCAAAAAAACCAAATCCAAACCAAAAACCAAATCAACAACTAGATCCAAAGCCTCCACTCGTACCAAACCCACACGAACCAAAACAAGTAAGGCTGTCACCAAAAAAGCTCCTAAAACCAAAAAGCTTTCTAAATTATCTAAGCCATCCAAATCCTCAAACCAACCGGTTATCAATCCCTATCTTGGCTTGAGCTTGGCCTTGGGTGCAGCCAGTGGCTATCTCATGGGAGTCATGTTTGATCAACTCGCCCTAGGCCTAATCGTTGGCACCCTTCTGGGTTTTGTTGTCAGTCTTGGTCTTGAACAATCATAAACTTAGCACTCTAATTGACTAAGTGCTAAGAAAATGATAAGCTTTCTTACCCTTCTCTAACCCTAACTGTATTGCCATCATTTATACTTTTTCTATGCTTAACGTCTACGAACAAGTTGATGCTAACAAACAAAAAAGTCTTCTAATTATTTTTCTTTTTATCCTTTTTGTTGTTGGTATCTCCTATATCTTTGCCACAGTCTTAGATTTTGGCCTTTCCTTTGTGGGCCTGGCTTTAGTTTTCTCCGGTGCCATGAGTTTTGCCTCTTACTATTTTTCCGACCGGATCATTCTTACTCTCTCAGGTGCGCGTCCTGCCAATAAAAGCAAAGATTTTGATTTTTTCACCGTCACCGAAAACTTGGTCAGAGTCGCTCGCATTCCCATGCCCAAGCTTTATGTCATCGAAGATTCTGCCATGAACGCTTTTGCCACCGGCCGTGATCCTCAACACGCTGTTGTGGTTGCCACCACCGGTTTACTTTCCAGATTAGACAGAAGTGAAATTGAAGGCGTTGTCGCCCATGAACTGTCCCATGTCAAAAACTATGATATCCGGGTAATGTCCATCGTTACCATTCTGGTTGGCTTAGTTACACTTTTGGCTGACTGGTTCCTGAGAATGAGTTTTTATGGCAGTAGAAAAAGTGATCGTGAAGGCGGAGGCGGTTTTATCGTCATTATCGGCTTGGTCTTAGCCCTCCTTTCCCCACTAATCGCCAATTTAATTAAACTGGCCATCTCTCGCCGCCGGGAATTCTTAGCCGATGCCTCAGGGGTTGCTTTAACCCGTTTCCCAGAAGGTCTAGCTCGGGCACTAGAAAAACTCTCACGCGATCGTGAACCTTTGGAGGCGGCCAACAAAGCCACCGCCCACCTTTACATCACCAATCCCTTGAAAAACCACAAAGATTCAGTTAGTTGGTTTGCTAATCTCTTCAACACTCATCCGCCTATAACGGAAAGAATTAAAGCTCTCCGGCAGATGGCCTAAACCTATGATCGACCCCAATCGTCTTACTCACAAAGCTCAAGAAACCTTAGCCTTAGCCCTCCAAACTGCCACCGACAATTCTCACTCAACCCTCGAGGATATTCATCTACTTCATGCACTTATAACCATCGACGGTATTTCCAGGGACATCTTAAACAAACTCTTGCCGGATTTGACCTCCCTCCAAAAAGATGTCGGTTCTGCTCTTGCTCGCCTGCCTCAAGTTTCAAACCCAAACCAGCCATCAATCTCTCCTTCAGCCTCCCAGATTCTTAGTCAAGCCGATAAACTTACACAGACCTTTTCGGACCAATTCATCCCTCAAGAATTGCTTCTTCTAAGTTTACTTGAATCCAACACTCCCGCTTCGCAAATCCTCAAAGACCATCAATTAGATAATCAGACAGTTATTCAGGAGATTAAATCTATGCGCCGTGGAGAATCAGCTAGCACCCCTGGTGCTGATCAATCCTACAATGTACTTGAGAAATATACCATCAGTCTGACTCAAAGAGCCAAAGAAGGCAAGCTAGATCCCGTCATTGGTCGTGATTCGGAAATCCGCCGAGTAATGCAAGTACTTTCAAGGCGGACCAAAAATAATCCAGTCCTCATCGGAGATCCTGGTGTGGGAAAAACTGCCATTGTCGAGGGCTTAGCTCAACGCATTTACGCCGGTGATGTCCCCGAATCTTTGCAAGGCAAAGATCTTTTGGTTTTAGATATAGCTTCAGTGTTGGCTGGAGCCAAATTTAGAGGTGAATTTGAAGAACGGCTCAAGGCTATCTTAAAACAAATTACTTCCGAGTCAGATAGGTTTATCGTTTTCATTGACGAATTACACACTATAGTGGGCGCGGGATCAGCCGAAGGTGCCGTTGACGCCAGCAATATGCTCAAGCCAGGGCTAGCCCGAGGTGAGCTTCATATTATCGGTGCCACCACTCTCAATGAATATCGTCAACACATTGAAAAAGACGCCGCCCTGGAACGTCGCTTTCAACCAGTATATGTCGGTGAACCCAGCCTAGAAGATACCATCGCTATTTTAAGGGGCCTCAAAGAAAAATACGAAGTCCATCATGGCCTGGCTATCAGCGACGATGCGATCGTAGCCGCTGCCAACCTTAGCAATCGTTATCTGACTGACCGTTTTCTCCCCGACAAGGCCATCGATCTTTTAGACGAGGCCTCTTCTGCTATCAAAATCCAATCCCAATCCAAACCAGAAGTCTTGGATAATCTTAATCGTCGTATCACCCAAATTGAAATCGAAAAACAAGCCCTTAAAAGCGAAAAAGGCCCAGCCACCAAACAGAAACGCCAGGACCTAGACAAACAATTAGCCGATCTGAAAGAAGAATCCCAGCAACTATCCAACCGCTGGCAACAACAAAAAGATTTGTTGGAAAAAATCAACGGTATTCGGGAGGAAATTGATCAATTAAAAGCTCGCCTAGAAGATGCTCAACGCCAGATTGAACTCGAAGAAGCAGCCAAAATCCAGTATGGCCAACTCCCAGAAAAACAAAAACAACTTGAAGCTCTTGAACAGGAGTGGGCTGACATTCCTGAAAATGAAAAGTTAATCAAGGAAATTGTGTCGTCTCAAGACATCGCTTCAGTTGTCTCCCGTTGGACTGGCATCCCCATGACCAAACTTCTCAAACAAGAAGCTCAAAAACTTGCCAATCTGGAGAGGCAACTTCACCAACGTGTCATCGATCAAGAGGATGCCATCAAAGCAGTTGCCGATGCCATCCGCCGTTCCAGAGTCGGTCTCTCTTCCCAAGATAAACCTATCGCCACCTTTCTGTTTCTTGGTCCCACCGGTGTCGGTAAAACCGAAACAGCTAAAGCCTTGGCCGAAGTTATGTTCGACGATCGCCGATCCTTGGTTCGAATTGATATGAGCGAGTACTCCGAACGTCATTCTGTCGCCCGTCTTATTGGCGCTCCTCCGGGATACGTCGGCTATGAGCAGGGTGGTCAGCTTACTGAAGCCGTTAGAAGGCGACCGTACTCAATCATTCTCTTAGACGAAATTGAAAAAGCCCATGAAGAAATTTTTAACGTCTTTCTTCAAGTCTTTGATGACGGCCGGTTAACCGACGGCCAAGGTCGCACTGTTGATTTTAGAAATACCATCATCATCATGACTTCTAACCTGGCCAGTAAACAGATACAAGAACTCTCCCAAGACAAATCTCGTCTCCAACAAGAAGTCTGGGGGGTTCTGCGCTCCCGCTTTGCTCCCGAGTTTATCAATCGAATCGACCAAATCATCATCTTTGAAAAACTTTCTCGAGAAAATGTTCTTAAAATAGTCGACCTAGAACTGCATAAAGTCTCCGAAAGGTTAGAGGAACAGGGTTTTAAACTAGAAGTTACTCAAGATGTCAAAAAGCGTTTAGCCGACCTTGGCTATGATCCTCAATTTGGCGCACGTCCACTAGAGCGCACCATTCAGTCTCAGATCTTGGACCGTTTAGCCAACTTGCTTACGACTGAGTCCATACCCGCCGGCTCCACCCTTAAAGCTTCCCTCAAGGACGACCGTATAGAAGTCACACATACGTGATACGCATTGCAACCGGTTAACACGCGTGTTTAAATCATGATCATGCATTGCCGGACCTTTCTTACCCTCATTCAAAAGATTTTCCCTTGATAGGGTGGAAAGCCGTTCGTCGCTCAAGCCACCCACCAGGTGGCTTTTTTTATAGGATTAAACTGGCCCAAAGCCAAGCCAAAGGAGGTGAAATCAAATGTCAGCCAATACTACGCTTGATCCTCAAGTCCTGGAATTATTGGAGCTATCTCGTCTGGAGAGTCCATACGCCAGCGCACTTTTGTCTCAGTTTCGCCGCCGCTTAATCAGCCGATTGCTCCAAAGCAACCGTATCGATCAAGCCACTGCTGATTATCTTCTAGAATAGCTCGCCTTTACTGTCTTGGCCAAGACACACCTTTAATGATACCCATGTTTGTCATCTAAACTAGCCGTTTTATAACGAGTACTAGTCATGGTTGTTTGCATTTGTTAAACTAGCTCGAGTAAAAACATGAAAAAACTCTCCGCCTCGGATATTGATCACCTTGCCCGATTAGCAAACCTTCCCTTGACTCCAGCCGAGGAGAATGAATATGCCTCCAGCCTCACTCAAATTCTTGAGCACGTCCAGGCCATTAGTTCTCTGGATCTAAGTCGCGTTCCTCAAACCAATCAAGTTACCCAAGTTACCAACCGATTACGTCCTGATGAAGTCAAACCCTCACTTTCCCAAGCCCAAGCTTTAAGTCAAGCCAGCTCTACCCACGAAGGATATTTTGTAGTTCCTCGAATACTCTCAGATGTCTGATCCAATTTCTCACTCCATCACCAGTCTGCGTCACCAGTTAGATGCTAAAAAAATCTCGGCCACTGAATTGACGCAACTTTTTTTAGATCAAGCCCTCCAAACCAATTCACTTACTCATGCTTACATCACTATTTCAAAAGATGAAGCTCTTTCCCAAGCCAAAGAGGCAGACAAACTCATCAGTTCCGGCCAAGCCACTATCCTAACTGGCATCCCTTTTGGATTAAAAGACGCCTATGTCACAAAAGATCTGACTACCACCTGTGGTTCCCTTGTATTAAAAGATTATCTGCCTCAGTTTTCTGCCACAGTCTACAAAAAACTCCAAGACCAAAACGCAATCGTTATAGGCAAACATAATCAAGACGCCTGGGGTCACGGCGGCTCTAGTGAAAATACCGATTTCACTCCCGTCAAAAACCCCTGGGACTTGACTAGAACAGCCGGAGGCTCAAGTGGAGGCACTGCCGCCGCTCTTGCTTCAGACACCATCACCTTTGCCATTGGCGAAGACACTGGTGGCTCAATTAGAAATCCTGCTTCATTTAACAATGTCTGTGGTCTCAAGGTCACATACGGTCGAGTCAGCCGTTTCGGCGCTATTGCTTACGCTAGTTCTTTGGATACCGTCGGACCTATGGCCAAATCTGTTGAAGATTTAAGTTTAGTTTTAGAAGCTATTGCCGGCTATGACCCTTTGGATGCCAGCAGCAGCCAAGAGTCGGTCCCTCAATATTCAAAAGTCCTCAACCAAAGCCTCAAGGGCAAAAAAATCGGTCTTCTTAAACAGTATTTTGGTCAAGGCTTGAGCCCAGAGGTGAAAACAGTACTCGACACTGCTCTCAAACAATTTGAGTCACTTGGTGCCAAAATTCTCGAAGTTGATATTCCCACCGCCCAATACGGTGTCTCAATTTATTATGTCCTTGCCCTTTCAGAAACCAGTTCAAATCTAGCCCGCTACGATGGTGTCCGCTACGGAGGCTTTAGAGATTTATTCTCACCTGAGACCAAACGCCGCGTTATGACCGGCACCTTCACTCTTTCGTCAGGTTATTACGATGCCTACTACAAACAAGCCCTTAAAGCCCGGACTCAACTTATCAGAGAATTTAACCAAGCCTTCTCCCAAGTAGATGTAATTTTCGCCCCCGTTATGCCATTCCCCCCTTATCCTTTAGGAGAACCACAAATTGGCGAAGATTACGTTACTGCCATGTATTTGGCCGACCTTTATACCTGTGCCACCAACCCCGTTGGTATTCCTTCCCTTGCTTTGCCTGCTGGTTTCACCTCCAACCTGCCCGTAGGCATGCAGCTTATGGGTCCTATGTTTTCCGAAAGCCTGCTTTTAAATTTTGGCCATCAGTTTCAACAAGTTACTGATTATCATCTCAAACGTCCTTCACTAAATATTTAAGATTTTATGCAGATCCTTTTAAAAAACGCCTCTAATCACACGGGAAAAATTGTCACCATCAAAGGCTGGCTTTTTAATCGCCGCTCCTCCGGTAAAATTCACTTTCTTCAGGTTCGAGACGGCACTGGTACCATCCAAGCTGTCGTTGTCAAAAACCAAGTCAGCACCTCGGATTTTGATCTTATTGCTACTTTAAATCTCGAAACATCCCTCGAACTTACAGGTACCTTAGTTGAAGAAGTCCGTTCTCCTTCAGGTTTTGATCTTCAAGTCACCTCAGTCAAGATTATTCAAAACGCTCACCCCGATTATCCTATCGGCAAAAAAGAACACGGAGTCGGTTTTCTTCTCGATCATCGCCACCTTTGGCTTCGCTCCCCTCGAGAAAGAGCCATTCAATTAGTGCGTGACACCATTTCCTCTGCCATCCTTGATTACTTTCACCAACATGATTTCACCAAGATCGACACTCCTGTCATCACACCCAGTGCCTGCGAAGGCACCACCACCCTTTTTGAAATTGATTATTTTGGCACACCCGGCTATCTCAGTCAGTCTGGTCAACTATACCTCGAAGCGGCAATTTTTACTCTAAATCGCACCTTCGATTTTGCTCCGGTTTTTAGAGCCGAAAAAAGCAAAACCCGTCGCCACCTCATCGAATTCTGGATGACCAACGCCGAAGCCGCTTTCGTTGACCACAATCAAAACCTGGACATTCAAGAAAGCCTTATTTTATTCATTCTCGATCGGGTTCTCGATCGCAATTTGTCTGAATTAAACCTACTTGAACGCGACCTAAAACCTCTTCAAGCGATCAAAACTCCCTTTCCGCGTCTGACCCATCAGCAGGTCATCGAAAAACTCCACACTCTCGGCTCCGATGTCGGCGCCAACGACGACCTAGGTGCTGACGACGAAACCCTCCTGATGAAAACCTATGATCAACCCTTGTTTGTCGAAAAATTTCCGGCTAGTGTCAAAGCCTTTTACATGAAACGCGACTCTCAAAATCCATCGCTGGCTTTATGTGCAGATCTTCTAGCTCCTGAGGGTTACGGAGAAATCATCGGTGGCAGTCAAAGAGAAGATGACTACGACACCCTCTTGGCTTCAATTAAAAACCACCAGCTTCCTCTTAAAGACTTTCAGTGGTATCTGGATCTACGTCGCTTCGGCTCTGTCCCCCATAGTGGCTTTGGTTTGGGTCTTGAGCGAGTGGTCGCCTGGATTTGCGGCCTCAAACACGTTCGCTCCACTCTTCCTTTTCCCCGTCTTATTAATCGTTTACACCCTTAAATAAATATGAAACCCATCATCGGTATCGAAGTTCACGTTGAACTGGCCACTAAATCCAAAATGTTTTGTGCTTGTAGCGCCAACCATTTTGGTCAACCCCCCAACTCCTTAACTTGCCCCGTGTGTTTGGGTCTTCCCGGCGCCCTCCCCGTACCCAACCAAAAAGCCGTCGATTGGACCATAATGATTGGTTTAGCCTTAGGCGCCAACATCAATCTTCACTCCAAGTTTGACCGCAAACACTATTTCTATCCCGATCTACCCAAAGGTTATCAAATCAGCCAATACGATGAACCTTTGTCTCAAGGAGGCTTCATCAATACGAAAGAAGGCAAAGTCGACATCACACGCGTCCATCTTGAAGAAGATACCGGTAAACTCCAGCACAAAGTCGTTGACGGCCAGAAAGTTAGCTTAGTAGACTTTAACCGTAGCGGCGTTCCTCTGGTTGAAATCGTCTCCGAGCCGCAAATCCATTCCTCCGCTCAAGCTAAAGAATATGCCAAAAACCTGGCTACCGTTATCCGCTTTCTTGGAGTTTCAGACGCAGACATGGAAAAAGGCTCCATGCGACTTGAGGCCAACATTTCTTGGGGTATGGATTTGGGCTATAAAGTTGAAGTCAAAAACATTAATTCCTTTAACTACCTTCAAAAAGCTATCGACTATGAGCTAGATCGGCAACAAAAACTTCTCGATCAAGGCAAGACTCCTGTTCAAGAAACCCGAGGCTACAACGAAAACAAAGGTATCACTTTCTCACAACGCACCAAAGAAGAGGCCATGGATTACCGATATTTCCCCGAGCCGGATATTCCCCCTCTAGAGTTCACTCAAGCATATGTAGAAAAGCTTGGCAAAAAAATCCCGGAATTACCTTGGGACATCAAAACTCGCTGGCAACAAGCCTTTAATTTATCCGATCAATATTACGATGTTTTACTGGCCAATCCTCAAATTGCCAGTTTTGCCAATTCTGCTCTCAAGGCAGCCCAAGATACTCAAATTAAACCCGATTCAGTCGCCGGTGCCATCGTCAACAAGAAAGTCGATATCACTAAGGTTAAACCTCAAGACATAGTCAAACAGCTTTCGGAGAAACAAAATCAAGTTACCGACACCAAGCAACTGTCAGAATGGATCGATTCCGCAATCGCCGCCAACCCTAACGCTGTAGCCGACTTTAGTTCCGGTAAAGAGTCAGCCCTTCAATTCCTTCTTGGTCAGGTAATGAAACTTTCCCGCGGCCAAGCCAGCCCTTCCACTGTTTTACCTCTACTTAAAAAGCGGTTAGTATCTTGATCTCTTCCTCAGCAGATCAGGTCTAGACAAATCCTTAGCCAAAATTTGTGCTTCAAAACCTTCCACTGTTCTTTCAAAATCAATTCTTACCGGTAGTTCACTCAGATTATAGTATCCACGATCCACTGCTAATTCAACATCTTGGTTGTATAAAATTTCAACCTTCGTTTTTTCACCTATCCTTTTACCATTATTTGCATATGATACTTTCCAAAAACAACCTTCAGTATCAATGGCAATAACACTTATTTGAGGACTCTCACCTTCAGCTGATCCCAGATTTAATGAAAAAGTCGGCACATGATCAATAATACTTCCATCCTGGTCAGACACCATTATCCCGGTAAAAGTTGTATACTCGAGCTTTCTCTGACTATTTGTAGAATCATGACTCAAGATAAATGAGTTGACACCATCTCTATGAAAAATAGTTTCAAAATCTAGACCTGCCCCTGCGTTCCAATCTCTAGATAATCTCTCAAAAGCAAATTCCTCTTTTTTCATATATTTAGAAATTAATTAACAAAACACTCATTATAATGCCTCGATCAATACGTCTGGACCATTTTTTCTCCTCTCAAGGCCTTGTCTCTCGTAGAAAAGTAGGGGAGTACCTCAAGTCAAACAAGGTCACCATCAACGGCCAAAAAGTCCTAAAACCCGGGGAGAGATTTGACGCCTCCAAAGACACTCTTCTTATTAACGGCCAACTTCCTCCTACATCCAACTTTACTTATTTATTATTAAACAAACCTCTTGGTTACGTTTCCTCTACCGTCTCCCAAGCCGGAGAAAAAACTGTTGTGGAGTTAATCGACACCAATGATCGGTTATACCCAGTTGGTCGTCTAGATAAAGACTCCCAGGGTCTGCTTTTACTCACCAACGATGGAGAGCTTACTCATAAACTCACCCATCCCAGATTTCATCTCCCCAAAACTTATTTACTCCAAGTTTCCGGCCCTCTCACCCCTAAAGCCCTTTCCCTTCTTTCTACGGGAGTATCGCTCAAATCAGGCAGAACTGCACCAGCCGTCGTTAAGCTCATTTCCTCCGAGAGTAAAGTACATACTCTCGAAATTACCCTTCATGAAGGCCGCAATCGTCAACTACGTCGCATGGCTTCAGCCCTTAATCTGGAAGTCATTTCTCTGACCCGGTTAACTTTTGGACCGCTTGTTCTTCAGGATCTCGCCCCAAAAGCTTGGCGCGCGCTCACCTCAGAAGAAGTCTCCAAACTCAAAAATTTGAGTTAAAGTCACACAAATTTCAAGTCTAGATTTTGTCACTTAAATCTAGTTACACTTTCCCTCCCCCACTCACTCAGTAATTTTGTACAATACCTCTAACCTTTCTCACCTATGTCCTCATTTACCCATCTTCACGTCCACACTGAATATTCCCTCCTCGACGGCCTTTCCAAAATCAGTCAGCTAGTGACCACTGCCAAAGCTCAAGGTGCCAAAGCCTTAGCTGTTACCGACCACGGTGTCATGTACGGAGCCATAGAGTTTTACAAAGAATGTCTTGCCCAGGAAATCAAACCCATCATCGGTATGGAAGCCTACGTCAGTAAAGGCGACCACAAGCAAAAGACTAAAAATTTTGGCGAATTTAAAGACAATAACCATCTGCTTTTGTTGGCCAAAAACTTCCAGGGATATCAAAACCTCATGCGTCTCACCTCCATTGCCCACATCGAAGGTTTTTACTATAAGCCCCGATTCGATAAAACTACTTTGGCCAAATACAAAGAGGGCTTAATTTGCACCTCAGCCTGTATGGCCGGAGAAATTGCCGAGTACATTCTAGCCGACGACCTGACTCGAGCCAAAGAAACTGCTCTTTTTTACGCTGACTTATTTGGAGATGGAAATTTTTATTTAGAAATCCAACGCCACAATTATGATCAGTTCATCAACGATTCCCTTGATGATCAAATTGCCACCGAGCTCCGCACCCAACAAGCCAACGAAAACAAACTTAACCTCGGTTTAATCGAATTATCTCGCCAACTCGGGATTCCGCTAGTGGCCACCAATGATGTCCACTATATTAAAAAAGACCAAGCTGTCGCACAAGATGCTCTGGTTTGCATACAAACCGGCAAAACTGTCACCGACAAAAACCGCCTTCGCTTTCTTGATTCACCGGCTTTTTATCTCACCAGCCCAGAAGAAATGTCTGCTCTTTTTCCCGACCAACCCGAAGCCATCAGTAATTCCAACAAAATTGCCCAAGCTTGCAATCTTGAAATCAAATTAGGCGATTGGTTCTTTCCCAAATTCCCCATTCCCGGTGGTAAAACTGCCTCCCAACATTTGCGGGATACCGCCTTTGAGGGAGCCAAGTCAATATATGGTGAACTTTCAGATGAAATTAAAAAACGTCTTGAATACGAGCTCGAAGTTATCGATCAACGCGGTTATTCACCCTACTTTCTCATCGTCGCCGAAATGGTTAATTGGTGCAAAGAGGCCGGTATTGTCACCACCACTCGAGGTTCTGCCGCCGGCTCCATCATTCTTTATGCCACCGGCATTACCGAAGTTGATCCTTTAAAATACCATCTTCCGTTCGAGAGATTTCTTAACCCATTCCGCCCCAGCCCTCCCGATATCGATTTGGATATTGCCGATAACCGCCGGGAAGACCTTATAGCCCACATCACCAAGGTTTACGGTGATGACAAGGTCGCGCAAATTTGTACTTTTGGCCGCATGTTAGCCCGTGGCTCTGTGCGTGATGTCGGTAGAGTACTGGGTTTCCCTTATTCATTTCCCGATAAAATTGCCAAAGCCATCCCTCTGGGTTCTCAAGGCTTTCCCATGACCATCACCAAAGCCCTCTCCGTCAGCGAAGATCTCAAAAAAATGTACAAATCAAATCAGGATGCCAAGCAAATCTTGGATCTGGCCATGCAAATCGAGGGTAACGCCCGTCACACTTCCATTCACGCCGCGGCTTTAGTCATTTCACCCTCCACCATGACCGACTTTGCCCCGCTCCAGAAAGAGTCGGGTGGAGACAAAGTCATCACCCAGTATGAAATGCACGCCTCCGAAGACGTTGGTTTGATCAAATTCGATATTTTAGGAATCAGAAATTTGGCCATCCTAAACTCCGCTATCGACATTATTAAAAAAAATCGGGGTGTCACCATCGACCACAAACACATCCCCTTAGATGATGCCAAAACCTACGCCATGCTTTCTCGAGGTGAAACCATGGGTACCTTCCAACTTTCTGGCACTGGCATGACGCGATACCTAATGGAGCTCAAACCAGAACGAATTGAAGACATTATGGCCATGATCGCTCTTTTCAGGCCAGGACCCATGGCCAACATTCCCGAATACATTAAACGAAAAAACAATCCTTCTCGAGTTAAATATCTTCACCCCAAAATGAAGAAGTATCTACAGGCATCTTATGGGATTTTAGTTTACCAAGAAGACATTATGTTTACCGCCCTCGAGCTTGCTGGCTACGATTGGGGCACAGTTGACAAGTTAAGGAAAGCCATCGGCAAGAAAATTCCCGCCGAAATGGCCAAACAGGAAAAAATCTTTATCAAAGGTTGCCAAGAACACTCTGGTATGACAGCTACACAGGCTCGAGACCTTTGGAATCTTTTTGTCCCGTTTCAGGGTTACGGATTCAACAAAGCCCATGCCGCTGCCTACGGTATCGTTGCCTACCAAACTGCCTATCTCAAAGCCCATTACCCGGTTGAATTTATGACTGCCGTTCTGACTGCTGAATCAGACAACACTGACAAAATCGCTCAAGCGGTGGAAGAGTGTAAAAATATGCAGCTATCAGTATTGCCTCCGGACATTAACGCTTCCAAAAGCAACTTTACTATCGTCAAGGACGAAAACTCACCCCATGGACATGCTATTCGGTTTGGTTTTAACGCCATCAAAAACGTCGGAGCCGCCGCAATCGACAGCATTATCGAAGCTCAAGCCCAAGGTCCGTTCCTTTCCCTCACCGATTTTCTCAGCCGTGTCGATGGGCGACGAGTCAACAAAAAAGTTCTCGAAAGTCTTATAAAAGTTGGTGCATTCGATGCCTTTGGTAAAAGATCAGCCCTCATCGAAAGTCTTGAAACCATTCGTGCTAACGCCTTGAGACGCCAACAAACTCAAACTTCCGGTCAAAGTACGCTTTTTGATTCCGGCAAAGACACTACTATCAAAGTTGAAAAAGATCCACTTCCCAACATTAAAGAATTCAGCAAACCTCAGCTCCTTTCTTTTGAAAAAGAACTTCTCGGCCTTTATCTTACCGCCCATCCCATGGCCGACGCCTTAAAATCCATGCAAAATGATATCACTCACAAAATCTCTGA
Source organism: uncultured Pseudomonadales bacterium (assembly GCA_964398525.1). Lineage (GTDB taxonomy): Bacteria > Patescibacteriota > Microgenomatia > UBA1400 > CAYNFZ01 > CAYNMS01. The sequence continues at coordinate 35,890 of CAYNMS010000016.1, forward strand.
TCTTGAACCTCGGCTTCATCAAGGCACTTTCGTCACTTTGGGTGGTATTCCAGCTCAAGTCCGCACCATCTACACCAAGAAAAATAATCACGAAATGGCTTTTGTAACTTTAGAAGACGCCAATGCCACTATTGATGTCGTTTTTTTCCCCCAAGCTTGGGAAGAATCCAAAGAATTAATTTCTTCCCAAACCCCCATCCTCGTGTCCGGCAAGCTTGAATTAAGAGATGAAAAGTTAAATCTTCTAGCCTCCCGGGTCAGAACCGTTGGCTCCAACCTTTCAGAAATCAAGACCTCAGATCATGTCTTAGAAATCCCAAGAGGTACCAGTAAGGATGTATTACAACAAATTGGTCAACTGCTCAAAAAGCATCCAGGCGATGAAACCATCAGCGTTCTTCTGCCCAACGGTAACGGCCACCACAAAGTCATTCCTCTTCCGTATACTGTTAAATATTCCGATGAGTTGAAACTACAAATTAGTGCTCTACTTAAATCATGATTCTAATTTCTGGCTCTTCTAACCCACCCTTAACCTATCAACTTTCAGCCGCGCTCAATGTCCCGGTGGCCCGAGTCGATCTAAGCAAATTTCCCAATGGTGAAAAAAGAGTTTGGATTAAAGATGATTTAGCCGACAAAACGGTGGTCATAGTCCAGTCTTTCTCTCGTCCGGTAGACGAACACATTATCGAGCTTGCCCTCCTCTCCGACGCCGCCAGAAACCTAAATGCCCGCCATGTCGTCGCCCTCATTCCCTGGATGGGCTATAGCCCTCAAGACAAGGAGTTCAGAAAAGGCGAACCCGTCTCTGTTGCCGTTATTGCCCG
>CAYNMS010000017.1:0-31852 GCA_964398525.1 uncultured Pseudomonadales bacterium
TGTTGACTGTGCCGTCTTTGTTTAAGTCACCAGAGAAACAAGCGGGGGGTGGGGTGGGGATGGAAGAGGCGGAGGGGGAAGGGAAAAGAGTGGGGGCAAGTGTCGGAAAAGGGGTGGCGGGGGGTGGGGTAACTATAGGGGTGGGGGTGGGAATAGGGCTGGAGGTGGGGGTGGGAAGGGCAGGTGTGGGGGTAGGTGAAGGAGTAGTTGAAGTGCAGAAATAACTTTCACAACCACAATCATTGGTTGATGAGGTCAAAACTTGGTCACCAGTGCAGGTAGGGGGTGAGGCCATAGGACAGATGGGCTGACCGGAACTGTTTAGAACACAATGATCAGGATAAGGCGAGCCAACAGTTACACTCATGGGAAGGTTAATGACCCCGATGAGGTTTTCGTGAGTAGTTGAGTCTTCGGCTTTGGTCTCTTGAGGAATGATGTCGATAGTAGTTTGGCTACCGGGAGGGGAGGGAAAGGTGATGGAACCGAGCTTGATGGTGTCTTCGCCACTGGAAAAACCAGTTGAGTCGAGAGAGAGATTGGAAATAAAAGCGACAGTGAGTTGAGTATCGCTGCCGGATTGGGCGAGTTGGTTAGCCAGGAGGTTGAGGTTAGGTATAGAAGTAGGTTGGAAAGTGACTGAACTAGTGGATTGGTCGGTAAGTGTGATGGAGAACTGCACGCCTGAGATTATCTGAGAATGAGTGTTGACGGAAATATCAACAGTTTGAGTTGAGTCCTGGTTTTGTTGGGGTGGGGAGAAAATTAGTTTGACAGGTCCGGTGAGGCTAGTACTGGCTTGGCGGCGAGTGTCTTGGGAGATTTTGGTTAAGGTGATGACGGCAGTCAAGCCGATGAGAAGAATGAGAAGGGAGAGGGCTAGGGGAAGAAGACGGTGGTGGGGAATCTTGGCGGGCATAGGGTTTAATCAATTAGATCAAGTTTTAAGCAGTGGGTCAATTAGCTAGCGTATGATTGAAAAAACTCTTGACTAACTGGGTAGGAGTTAGTCAAGAGTTTTAGTAAACATTTTGGTTTATTGATGAGTCCAGTCGGTGTAGCCCATACCTTTACCTGGAGAGGTTGAACTGGGTTCCGAGAAATTGGTGCCCCAGTATTTGTTGACTAGATAAGGTAGCCAGGCATCATCAGAACCGGGAGTGTTGCCGATTTTGTAAAGAATATCCATGGCGCGAGCAACAGCGTTGTCACCAGAGCTGGCGTGAACTATGCCAGCACGATGAAGCATGACGGCGGAAACAACGTAGCCTTGCATGCCTTCCCACATGTAGCCGGTGGGAGAGGGAGGCCATTTGAATTCACCTCCGCGACGCCAATCCTCCGGTAGGACACCGGAGACGTCACGGCCTTGGATGGTGGAGCCTTTACGGTTAACACCGGCTTTGTTGTTGGGGTCAGCGTGCCAGTTGGTGTTGTCGTACTTTAACGTTTTGGGGGAGACGTTTTCACCGTTGAATTCTCGATGAACTCGAGCTAATTCAGTTAACTTGGAATTATCTCCTAAGTACATCGCAGCAGCTATGCTCGAGGCTCTTTCATGTCCACCCCAATTAGTGGGGTCTTTTATGGCGTTAACATAGAGTCCTCCGCCAATGCGGCCACTGATAGAGGTGTCTTCGAGCATCTTTTTGACCCAAGCTTCGAACTGGGTGGTACGATAACCAATAAGATCGGCGGATATGACGTAGGTTTGTAGTCCGCGAGCCAGCTCAAGGGTGCGAGAAGTGCCAGAACTCATTGCAGACTGCAAGCCGGAAATAACTTTGGAACGCATAGCACTGTCGTTATTTCTGACGGCAACCAGGGCACCGGCTAAAGTTTTAACGTCATGGCTAGCATTATTGTCTCCGAGGTTAGCTGATCCCCAACTACTGTTAGCAGCAGAGAGAACGGCGTTCCAGGCTGAGCCAGAGGTGGGGAGGGCCATGATTTCTTCTTTGGAGAGCCAGATGCCTTGAGTTTGGCCAATGGGAGGGATGCTGGGGGGCCCGGGGGGGGCCGGAGTGGGGGTTGGAGGCACTGGAGTGGGGATGGTGCTAGGTTTGACAGTTGGGGTCGGGGTAGGAGATCCGGTGGGGGTGGGTGTGGGGGTAGTCAGAATAGGAGTAGGGGTAGGAGAAGTGACGGGGTTACATCTGGCCAAGAAGTTACTGGCAAGGATAGAGAAGTCGGAGAGGTCGACAATACCATCTGAATTGATATCAGCGGGGTGGCTGCCTCTAGACAAGAAATTACTGGCAAGGATTGAAAAGTCGGAAAGGTCGACGATGCCATCGTTGGTGATGTCTGCTTGTTGACAGGAATTAGGTGAAACTGGACCGGATCCAGTACCGGTAATGGTAATGGCTGCTAAAGTCCAGTCAACTGTTCCGGACAAGGTTCCAGAAAGATTGTAGGTGTTGGCTGTATCTACAGATGTGGTCGAGATGGAAAGACCGGCGACACTACCACCACTACCGGCTTTGACGTCGGCAACTACTTCTAGAGGACCTTGGTGGTCGTAGTGGCGAGTGGCCACGGCAGTGTAGAGCACTTGGTTGGCGCCAACGGAGATAGGGGTAGAGTAAGTGCTGGAATCGGTACCACCTGAACAAGCGCCATCAATACCTAACGTATTGAGGGCGACAACGGTTTCGACATTGCCAGCTTTTCGGAAAGCAGAGACAGCTAGTGCAGCTGCGTCTACCGAGGCGGAAAGTTGGGCTTGGACTGGGGCGGAGGAGTTGGGAGTGCCTTGGGCAACCCAGATGTCAAGTCCGGTGGCGTTTCTGGCTGAACATTGATTGACTAATCGAGTCCAGTTGAGGCCAAGGCCGGAAACTGACTGAATAGTGGAAGAACTGCGAGAGGTGACAGTGGCTAGGAATAAATTGCCGGAATCGGTGACATCACCTGAAGTGGTAACTAGATCTGAAGCCGTGCTAGTTCCGGTATAAGTTTGGAGGTAATCAGCGGGTCCGGTTACAGTTGGACCACCGGTGCCACCACCAGAGGAGCTACCAAGATCACAGATTGAGTAGGTGTTGGTATCACCAGTATGGACGGAAAAGGTGGTGATTTGGCTGGTACCGGACTGTTCGGAGCGGAATTGGTAATTACTGGCAAGAGTGACAGCTTGGCCGCCAGCAGGGGTTACAGTGACATTGTACGTGCCTGAGGAGAGGTTGAACTGGAGACTGAAGTTGTAGGCATTGCCGGCTACATAGGGAACTGATGCGTCAGCGACGTAAGCTTCACCATTTCTGGCATCGATGAAACCATCGGGGTTGAAGCGGACGATAGCTGCTAAATCTGAATAAGTGGTAGCTGAAACTTGGCCGAACCCGATAACGCCATCCATGTTGTTGGCATTAGGAGTGGCGGAGAAAGTGATAGAGGTGACAGGGGAGTTGGGGATTTGGTAGCTCTGCCAAGAGGAATCTCCGACGCTACAAGTGCCAGAAGGTGTGGGGTTGGGGCTGTAAGTGGGTTGTGGGGTAGGATTGTTGGTGGGTTGAGGAGTGGGGCTGTTGGATGGTTGAGGGGTAGGTGTCTGACTGGGAACCGGGCCACCAACTGAGGCTTTGTTAATGGTAAATTGGTCGATGATTTGACCACTAATGTTTTTGAAGTAACCGCGGGCTTTGTAAGGGTTACCATCGACGTTGAATTCAAGGAAGAGGGCACCATATTTGGCACTTTGGTCGGAGGTGTAAATGCTAGCCCATTCGCCGTTGCAACCATAAGGATAGGTGGTAGGCAGACAACGGTCTTGGTTTCTGATGCTATTGCCACTTAAACCTGAAACTAAGACAAAGCTTTTTCCAGGAGCGACACAGACCGAATTTGGATCCGAACAAGCAGGATCGACGGTTTGATTGCGCATACTGGTAAGGGTTTTGGTGCGTTGGTAGGAATGTTCATGGGCAGTGGCGATAATGGCACCCAAGTTCATACAATTGTCATAAACGTTCCAGCCCATTTCATCGCTTTTACCACCAACCTGAAGGGCTTTTTGGTTTTTATGCCAGGAGCAAATTTTCCAGATGTGATTATCATTTTGAAGTTGGTTTTGGATGTAGGGGGCGTAAGTGTTGTCGCCAGTTGAGGCGCCATTTTGACCGACGAAGACCATTTTGAGGCCTTTGAAAGTGGTCGAATACATTTGGTCGTTAAGGTCGCTGTTATCGGGGGAAACGCCCATGCTTTGCATGCGTTGTTTGAAGAAGTCGGCGTAACAACCGTCAGAATCTGAACAACCTGTGTTCCAAGAGCTGACATCGTGATTACCAACGGAACCGAGATAGGGGAAAGTGGAGCCAAGTTCAGCGTTAACAAAATCAAAGAAACCGTCGGCGTCGTATTTGTAGTCAAAATCTCCTTGATGTAAGACGAGATCTGCACCTTCACTTTTGATTAATTGAAGGACTGAACGGAAGTTGCTGGTATAGCCGGTGTCGCCGATAATGGCGACTTTGAGGTTGGCTTCGGTGGGAATGGTGCCACCTGGTGCGGGGCTAGTGGTAGGGGTGGGGGTAGGTTTAGGTGTAGGGGTGGAAGTAGGGGTCGGGTTGGGTGAACTGGTAGGAATTGGTCCACCAAAGAGAGTTCTGGGGTTAAAAGTGGTGTCGATAGTGAGACTGTTTAAATTGGCAATGGATTGCCAAGGGACTACTTTTAAGGCAGAACTGCCAGAGTGAGCAATAAACATTCCTTGAGGAAATTTCGAGCCAAAGTTAAAGTTGTTGACATCGATGCCGTCGGTCGATGAAGCTCCAGAAACTTTGAAATCTCCGCGATAGGTGTGGGGAGCTTGACGGTCATAGATTTTGAAAGAACTATTGCCTTGGCTGGAGACGAGAAGGTAACCACCGCCACTGCCGGCATAATAAATGGTAACTCCTTCAATATCAGATTTGAGACCATTTTGGCCATTAACTGCAACTTGAGTGCGATTAGTGGTAGAGTCACTGGGTTCGGCGCCATATTTCCAGACAGCTTTGTCTTCTTCACCAACATAGACAACTTTATTGGTGTGATCGGCGACACAACCCTCAGTTTGACCACCAACATCCCAGGTTCGGACTTCTGTACCGGAAATTTTTGAACCATTGCCAAATAATTCAAATTGTTCGACAACACCATTTTCATGAGGAGTAAAAGCGTAGGCTTTGCCAGAAGTGGGGCTTTTGTAGAAACAAAAACCATAATTGCTTGAGACAGTGTTGATATTGCCATCGTCGATGCGAGTAAGTTGTCGGGTGGAAGGATCGAGTTTGTAGAGAACAAGTTTACTGGTGTTGCGTTCGTTGACACCGATTACGTCAATATTTGAACCATTTAGGGGGAAGTTGTAATAAAGGTCGATGTTGCCGGGTTGGGCTAAGCCTGTGACTCTCTGGATGGTGTTGCCATTTAAGTCGTAGACGAAAAGCTGGTCTCCATATTTGTCTGAGCCGATAATGACACTTTTGCTGCTGTCGGTGGGGTGGATCCAGATGGCGGCATCGTCGACGTCGTCAGCGGCTGAATCTTGCAAGGAAAGGGTGGGGGAAAGGGCAGTTTGGGCAGAGACTAAAGAAGAAAAGACAAAAAAGAAGGAGGAAATAATTAAAAGTTGGAGGCAAAGGGCTTTGGTTTTCATAGTTTAGATAAATTAATTAAGATTGTGAAGGAATTTCTAAATGAATTTCGGTGGGATCGTCGTCGTCGGTGTTTTCAAAATAGAAGTAATATAATTGCCCGCCTTTTTGGGCAGTGACGTAAGGCTCACCAACTTCGGGATCGATGGTCTCAGGTTCGACAATTTCCCAGCCAGAGCTTCTAAGAGTGTCTAAATACCAAGAGGCAACCTGATAAGGTGCATCGTGGCTAATCCAAAGGGCTTCATAACCTTTGCCAGACTCAACGTCTTTGGCATAGGATTCGATGACCCGAGCTTCTGGGTATACAGGGACATCGGGAAAGTCAGTTACTAAAGCGCGCTCGACAACTTCTTTGCCTGGTTCTTCTTGGGGTTGGGGAGACTGGGAGAGCTTTTGTTTGATGGCAGTAGGCTCGATAAATGCTAGGACAATTAAGAGCAGAACGGCTAAGCCAGCGATAGCTGCGAGACCAAAATAGAAGGCCTTGGAGTTTTCAGGAGGTCTAGTGGAGGAGTCGGTTGATTTTTGGTTAGAAGAGGCAGGGGTTGATGGCATAGACAATAGGTGCTTAATTAATGGAAGCAAATTAAGACTATCATTAGTGGGGATGATGATGTCAAGAAGCAATTTTAGTCGACTAACCGAAAGAGTGACTATGCCTGGGTGGGGAATAGTTATTTTGGCTTTGGTGATACATCTGGGCGTAGTTGGTGGTGGTTTGGCGTGGCTGGATCACGGTGATATAGGACTCGGGAGAGGCTTGTGGCATTACGGATGGAAGCAGTGGTTGATCCCATATGGTGAGACTGGGTTTTGGAGACCAATTGTGAGTCTGAGTTTGAGTGTGGATGCCTACCTTTATAGACAGTGGTGGAGCGGGTTTCATTTGACTAATTGGATGTTGGGGGCGTTGGTGGCATATGTGGCTTGGTGGTGGGCAGGAGTTTATTGGGGAATGAAGAAGCATGAGCAGTGGTGGGTAGGTTTGGTGATGGCGATACATCCGGTGGCTAGTATGCCAATTGGTTTGATTGCTTACCGGCCGGAATTGTTGGCAGGCGGCTTGAGCATGCTGAGTTTGGGAGCTTATGTAAAAGGGGATAAAAGCTGGAGGTGGGCGGGGTTGAGTTTGGTGACGGCAGTCCTAGCGTGGCTGTCTAAAGAGACGGCAATACTATGGATAATAGGAGGCGTTGTTTGGTGGGAGGTGTGGTTGAGAGAGAGGAACTTGGTAGAGAGGAAAAACTGGAAACACTACAAGGTTGGAATTGGCATGGGGGGATTGTTGGTAGTATATGGGTTATTGAGATGGTTGGTAGTCAAGCCGAGAAACTGGCAAGGCCGGGATTTGGCGATGAATACAGCCGAGGAAATCGGAGTGAGACTGACGGTTTTGGGTAGGATGGGATTGGCATTGGCTGGCTGGGGAGCCGAGAGAATCAGTGACGCAGTGTTGATGGGTTGGAGTGTGGAAACAATGGTAGGCTTATTGATGTTAGGTTTTGCTGTGGGGCTGTGGAGATGGAAGTCATGGAGGGGGGTGGTGGGGTGGTTGGTAATAACGTTGGTGCCGATGAGCAATCTCGTGGAGATGCCTCGATTTTATTCGGTACATTATGGGTATTTGGCTTTGAGTGGGGTGGGAGTGATGGCAGCCAAGTTGTGGTCGAGAGAGAATTTATGGCTAAGAGTGGCTTTGATTGTTTGGGCGGTATTGTTGGCTGGTCAAAGTTTTGGTTTGGCGGGTAGGTATGACAACGACCGACAATTGTTTGAGGGAGAGGTGGAACGGGACCGGAACTTTTTGGAAGGCAGGTATTATCTAGGGAACTATTGGTTAGACCAGGGAGAGGCGGATAAGGCTAGAATTAACTATGAGCAAATTCTTGAGGCCAAAGACAGGAGGGTAATTGCACACATAGATGAACCGGGAACGAGAGTGAATCTGGGATTGGCGTGGATGAATCTCGATGAACCAGAAAAAGCAATTGAGGAATGGGAGCTGGTGAGGCAGATGGAGACAGAGGGGGGTTATTACCACAGATTGGCAGTAATCAATTTGGTAGGCTGGTACAGACAAGATAAGGAATGGGAGAAGGTGATAGGGGTGTTGGAGGAAACGAGTCTAGAAAACCGGAACGCAGAGGGATATTTATGGTTAACAGAGGCTTGGGTAAGACTAGGTGAAATTGACAGGGCAAGGGAAGTGTTGGACGAGGCAGAGGGTAGACTAAAAGGTGAAGATTTGAGAAAAATACTACGAGCCCGACAAGCGTTTGAGGTGAGTTACGGAGTGGAGGAGGGGATCTGAGTGCGCACGCCCGCGATTTGACCGGAGGTTTTGAGATGAATGAAAAGGGAGAGAATTAGGGCCAAAACAACGTAGCCGGCTAAAAAAGCCCAATCAGAGGGGAGGGTAAATTTGGGACGAGGAGACATGCAAACAGTATAGTCAAAGGTGGCCAAGGCTGACAAGTAAAAACTAACGGGAGGGTTTGTTTTTTTTGGGCTTGCGAGATCTAAGGGTGTCGATGCCGGACTTAAAAAGCCAACCGGTCAATACACCCATGACCCAGATAAGGAAGTAAGAGTAATAGACAAACCATTCTGGTTGATTAAAGATGACCATAAGGCTTTGGAAATTTACTCGAGATTGATGGAGTTAAGATCGACTTTGACACCCGGGCTCATGGTAGAGGAGAGGGTGAGCTTGGAGATTAGGGTCGGGTTTAAGGTTTTGACCAGGTGAGTAATATTGGCGACGAGGTGCTCTGAAGGGAAGTCGGTTTGGCCAATGATGACGTGAAGTAGGGGGGCTTTGCGCTCGGACTTGATGGCGATTTTGCCAGCCTCGAGTTCTTTTTGGCGCTTGGCCGGATTGTCGGTGATGGTGCCGTTTTTGGGGTTGGGCATTAATCCCCTAGGGCCGAGAAGTTTGGCATGTTTGGCCAGCTTGGGCATGAACTTGGGTTCGGAGAGCAAAACATCAAAATCGATGTTACCAGCCTCGATTTGGCTTAATAATTTTTCGTCGACGATGGCAACCTTGACGGTTTGGCCGGTGGAGTGGGGGAAGGAGATTTCGGTAGAGTAACCGGACTGGCGATAGTTAATGTCGGCGGTGAGGGTGTTGCCAGCTTTGGTGCGGCTGATGCGTTTGACTAGATCGATAGCCTGATCCAGGGGGTAGGTGATGGTGCGATCGACGAGGCTACGGACATGGGTGTAGCGTTTGGAACGAGACTTTTTAGGTTTGGCAGAAACTTTCTTTGCTTGAGTTTCGGGTTGGTTGGTTTCTGGATCTGATTTGGTTTGAGATGGTTTGATTCTATTAGTACCCATGATTTGGAGTGAAATGATTGATGATAGTTTAGGAAGTGACTTTGACACCCATTGACCGAGCGGTGCCCGAGACAGTGCGGACAGCGGCTTCTAGGTCGGAAGTATTTAGGTCTTGGAGTTTTTCCTGGGCGATTTCGCGAACTTGAGTGGAGGAAATACTACCGGCGTTAAGTTTTTTAACGTCACTGCCACCTTTTTTGATTTTGATTTTTTGCTTGATGAGTTCGGAGACAGGGGGGAGTTTGGTTACAAAGGTAAAGGAGCGGTCGTCGAAAATGGTGACCTCGGCGGGAATGACTTGGCCACGTTTGTCTTTGGTGGCTTCGTTGTAGGCATTACAAAATTCCATAATGTTAACGCCGTGTTGACCTAGCGCGGGACCGACTGGAGGAGCGGGGTTGGCGGCACCAGCGGGGAGATTAAGTTTAAGGATGGTTTTGACTTTTTTGGCCATAGTTTTGGTTAGATGATTTGTAAAGACTATAAGACTGAGTAAATCAGGTTAGGATTTTAGGTCACACACGACACACAAGAGGAAAGAGAAGTGTCGCGGGCCGGTTAGGAGACCTGCTACCTCGAGATCACCGAGGTGGGTGGTTGACATGCAACAGGGGTAATTTTAGCAGAAAGAAAACAAATGACAATGAGAGGGATTTAGTAACTTACCGGAGTGGTAAGGCTACCTCCACCTGAGGAAACTATATTAATGGATTGAGGGATATCTCGGGTGGCAAAAGTACCAACGAATGCTTGGTCTTTGTTTTTGTAGCTAAGGGTGCCAAAGTCGGTAACAGAAACCGATACGTTGTTGCCTAAACTACTCTTGACTGAGACGGTGAGGCGGTTGAGTTTGCTGTTGATGCGAGTAAGTCGAGCCTCTTGGACGGAAAGGATTTCGGTGGAAGTTGGAGGTTCGGTGGGACTGGGTGATGAAGTGGGGTCAGGTGTGGTGGTGGGGATGGAGGTGACTACAGGAGTGGGTGTGGGGACGGGGGTGGCTATGGGGGCAAAGGTGTAGGTTAAGTCGCTAGCACCAGCAAGGTTGACTTGGTTGGAAGCGTCTTCGATCTTGGTAAAAGTTTTGTCAAAAGTAAAATTTAATTGGCCGACTGTGGGATTGGTAAAGGCAAAGGCGCCGAGTTTGGCAGGTTGGTTTTGAGAAGAAAATGGGGCAAAGCCACCAAGGTTGGCATCAAAGGGAGCGAGGAAGACTAGGGAGAGCTGGTAGCCGGTGGAGGTTTGGGTGAGAGTGTTGGTGAGGAGGTTGAGGCCGGTGACTTGGTTGGGGATGAATTTAAAGTCAGTTGGGAAGTTGCCGGTGAGGTAGAGAATAATTTGGACGCCAGTAACGGAGGCTGAGCCGGAGTTTATATATAGGTCGGCCAAGGTGTAATCGCCGGGATTGAGAGAGCTGCTGGTAGGGAGGATGGTGATGCGGGCGGGACCGTCGAGATTGCCTGCGGCGGAGCGGCGAAGCTCCTGGGAGGTGAAAATCATTGAAAGGCTAAGGGCGAGAGTCAAGCACAAAAAAACCAGAGTAATAATAGCACTGACTTTGTAGGGACCGGTGAAAAGTCGGTGCAAGCGACGAGAAAGGGAAGAAGTTTTTGATGAGATTTTTGGTAAAGGTGATTTTTTAGTCATATAAAGATAGTATGCACAGGTTTTTTGGTAAAGGTCAATTAGAATTTGAAAGATGTAGGCAAGTTAAAACAGAGGTAAATGTTTATATAAATATACATTACGATATATAAGTAAATGTATTGATATTAAAGAGATTATAAGTATACCTATATACATAGATAGATACTGATAAATAGATGAAATAGGGCCGATTTTGGTAGGTAATAGTGAAAAGCGTGTTTGTTTGATTGATAAATGGGAAAAATTGGTATGGAAATTTCAGCAATTTTGTCTTGAAAATCATTGACTCCAATGAAGCTATTTGAAACGATGGTACTAGGCGCAAACTGGTTGCGTCGAAGTTACTGTTGGACAGGATAAAAAGAAGTTCAGAGTAAACAATTTATATTATTGGCTTTAAAACAAAAATGAAAATACAGGTTCAAGAAGTTATGAGAAAAGAAATATTGATTGCCAGAGGAGGAAAGTGCTGAAACTGGTGACAATCATTTCAAGTTTGGTGACAGCAGTAATTATGGGGTTTTTGAATTTGGGTGGTGGAGTGTGGAATATGATAAGCGGCGAGCAACCTGAGCAGAGGGCGTTTGAACAGATAAAGACTGAGCAAGTAGCTTTAGATCTTGCTCAGGAAGATCCGAGTGAAGTGCTGGGTATTTCTATTGCAGGACGGAGATTGGCAATAAATGCACCGGTGAAATTTAACCGTCAATTGACGGTGGCTGAGGACGCTGAGATTATTGGAAACCTTAGACTAGGTGGAAGGTTGATTGGACCGAATATTGTGACAGGTTTAATAGCTGAGGATGGAGTGAGCGTGACTGGAGTGGGGGAATTGACTTTGGTTAATACAGACAAAGGCTCGGATCAACAGATATTTAAAAAGGTTAAGGTGGGGGATGAAGAGATTGAGGCAGGGGGGAATGATGCGACGCTGGAGCTGGCTGCTGGAGATAATATAAACCTTGATAGCGACAAGGTGAATAAAAAGATTACGATTAGCTCATCGTTTCCGGTACAGGCGTGGACTGATATAGGAGCTCAAGTATATTTGTCGACCTTGACGGATAAAGTGGGAATTGGAACGAGTAACCCATTGTTTAATTTGGAGGTGGCGGGGACGGCGGCTTTGAGGGGGGCTAGTGGCCAGACGGGGTTGGTAGTGAGCAGTGGTGGTTTGGTGGGAATAGGAACAGCTACTCCTGACAAGACTTTAACTATTAACTCAGGAGAAAGCGATGATAGTGGAGTTAAACTGGTGCAATTGACCAGTTCATCGCCGGTTGGTGTAGGGGGAGGCAAAGTGCTATCGGTGGATAATGCTGGTAACGTGATTTTGGTAACGGATGAGACGGGGGGGACGCCAACTCTGGAGGGGATGCTGCCAGGTGGAAGTACGGGGGCGACGATTTATTACGATGGGACGACTTGGGCGCATTCAACGAATTTGTTTCATGATGGTGGGAGTGTGGGGATTTCTACGCTTGATCCCCAAGGCAGACTCCATCTTTATACTAATGATGCCAATACGATTGGAGCGGTGTTCCAGGGAACTACCGGGCAGAGCAGCAATTTGACTGAATGGCGGGATGGGGATGGGACGACGTTGTCTTATATTGATGCCAACGGGGTGTTTAATGGGTCGTTTGGGACAATTGATGCCTCGGGGGGAAGTATTGATTTAGGGTTTACCCAAGGCTCGGTGTTGTTTCAGGGAGCAGATGGGATAACTCAGGATAATGGGAATTTGTTTTGGGATGATGCGAATAATAGGTTGGGGATTGGGACGGGGAGTCCAAGCTACGAACTCCATGTGGTGGGGGATGTGAACTTTACCGGAGAATTAAATGCCAATGGAGACCCGGGGGAGAGTGGAGAGATACTGGTTTCAGGTGGAGATGGAACAACGCCCGTGTGGCAATCGCTATCAACGACCTTGGATGGCTCGTATCTTAAAGTAGACGGGACCAACTTTGCCTCGGTGATTGTGCCTGATGGGCAATACCTGGGGATTGATCAGATTAGGGCCAGAGACAGTGGTGGACTGGCTTTGTATGACGATGGAGGCAATGGCATCTTTGTTGAAGACGGAGGGAATGTAGGAATTGGAGTAACTGACTCGGCAACCAAACTTCATATAGTAGGAACAACAACCCAACTAAGGCTCGCTTATGATGCAACTAACTACACCAATCTGACTGTAGGTAGTGACGGATCTTTGGTGATTGCTCCTAAAGGTACTACCGCTTTAACACTCTCTGACACCCAAGCTACCTTCTCGGTACCCACAGCATTTAACGCGGCGGGGGATGTAGGGGTAGCGTATGACATAGAGTTTGCGAACACAACGGCAGGTAGCATTAAATCTAAGGCACCACTTTATATAGTGGCAGGGCAGAGTTTTGATAGCAGCGACCTGACCCTGAGGACTTACAATGAAGGTGACTTGGTATTGGATTTGGCTGGGGGAATGACACTAGCCCAAGCGCAGGAATGGGATTTGGCCAGTAGTACCTCGGCACTGAATATTGGCGGAGGGCTTCTAAACCTGGACAGTGTGAATGGAAGAGTAGGGGTGGGGACGGATACACCTGGCTACGAGTTGGATTTGGTGGGAAGCTTAAATATTACCGGAGCCTTGAATATTAATTCCGATTCAGGTGAACTGGGAGAGATAATGGTGAGTCAAGGAAGTGGAGTGGCACCGGTATGGCAAACCTTATCGGCAACATTGGATGGAAGCTACCTATTAACCGACTTTACCAACTTTACTTCGGTAATTATCCCTGATGGACAATACTTAGGGATTGATCAACTTCGAGCCCGAGACGGAGACGGCTTGGCTCTCTATGACGATGGAGGCAACGGCATCTTTGTTGAAGATGGAGGTAATGTCGGGATTGGGGTGGCAGACCCGGGGGCTAAACTGGATATTGTCCCGATTAATACCGATAACGCTAAGGCAATTAACCTCTCCCTCTCGGCAGACACGGATGGGGATGATGTGTATGGGTTATATCTAGCTTTAGATAATGGAACAGGTACTTCTAATACTAGAAACAGTTATGGAATTTATAGTGAGCAAACCAATAACACTATCCGAAGTACAAGCTATTCAATGTTTAACAAGATTACCCAAACGACTGATGGTTCTAGTGTAACTCTAAGTTCTAAGGCTAATGGAGTACACAATGACATCACAGCAAATAGTAACTATGGGTTTACTACTGGGTATAGAAATAATTTTTCAGTTTCTGGAAATAATGTTGTTACTTATGGTTTTAGTAATTCTTCAGTTAATATTACTGCCTCGGATTATACGCATCATGGATTGTTCAATAATTTTTATACTTCAAACTCTATTAACAACGCTGCCTTATATGGAGTTTTTAATTGGAATACATATTATGGGACGAACACTACTGAGTATGGACTTTACAACAACTTAACTGCCACGGATGGTGTAAGTAGTAACCAGACACTGTATGGCACATACACCAATTTACAGGCTTTGAATGGCACTAGTTCTTTGTATGGACATTATGTTAGAGGTGGATATAGCACTGCCAATAGCACTCTTTACGGCCTCTACGTAGACATAGATGACCCGGACTCGACTAACTACTCCATCTACATCGAAGATGGTTCGGGGCAGTCATACTTTGGTTCGGCATTGAATTTGGCTAGTACTTTGGGAGTGGCAGGGACAGCTACCTTTACGGGACTGGCGGACTTTAACGGAGATATCAGTATTGCCGACACGAGTATGGTCTTTGACGGAGCCAGTACTAATTTTGACTTAACCGGAAACCTGACAATTAATACCGATGACTTGGTGATAGAGAAGGCAACCGGAGATATTGGTATTGGAGTGGCAGACCCCACGGCCAAACTGGATATTGTCTCGATTAATACCGATAACGCCAAGGCGATTAATTTAGCAGTATCGGCGGATACGGATGGAGATGAGATTTTTGGGGTTTACAATACTCTTAATTCGGGGACTGGTGGCAGCAACAGGGATATGTGGGCTTATCAGAATCAAATCTCAATGGATGGAACTGGAATTCAAACGGTTGGATACTATAACAATGTTGCATCAAGGGCGGGGAGTGGGGCTTATTTCTATGGGTTGTGGAATACTGATTTAGGTTCACTGGCTGACACTGTTAATAGTAGCTATATATTTGGCATGAGAAATCAATTCGCACCTACGGGGACAGGTAACACGGTGTATGGCAGTTACAATTCTTTCTTTAATAACGGAAGCGGCAACACTATTTACGGAACTCATAATGTACTTTTCGATTTTACAAATGGTTCAAATTCTACTTTTTATGGAACTTACAGCTCTCTAAGTCTTAAGGGGAGTACTGGGTATGGCACTTATATCGACGATGGGGATTCAACTAGTGGCACGGCTTATGGCTTGTATGTAGACCTGGATGATCCGAATACTACCAACTATTCAATTTATATTGCAGGAGGATCGGGACAATCCTACTTTGGTTCGGCGGTGAATTTGGCTGATACCCTGTCTGTAACCGGCACCACTACCTTGGGAGCCTTGGATGCCAATGGGGATTTGAGTATTGCTGATACGAGTATAGTGTTTGATGGAGCTAGTACCAACTTTGATTTGACCGGCAACTTGACTTTTAATTCCGATGATTTGGTGATTGAAAAGGCAACTGGAGATATTGGGATTGGGGTGGCGGACCCCACGGCCAAACTGGATATTGTCTCGATAAATGCAGATAACGCCAAGGCGATTAATTTAGCAGTGTCGGCGGATACTAATGGAGATGACGTGTATGGACTGTATACGACTATAAATAATGGTACTGGTTCATACACAAGTGCTCGGAATGCTTATGGTATCTACAATGACCTAACCAGTAATGCGATTAGAAGTAGTGGTTACTCCTATCCCACTGGAATGGTCAACAAAATCACTCAAACTACCGATGGTACTAGTTCTAATAATTATTCTATGGCAGTTGGTGTTAACAACCTTTTATATCAAGACAGCAACTATGCCAGTAGTTATGGTTACATGAATTCACTAATGTCCCAAACTGCTGACAATAGTACCTTGTTTGGTCTTATTAATGGTTTTGGCGCTGGAGCTCCCTATAGTACAGGAAATAACTACACCTCAAAAGGGGTATACAATGGTTTTTTTGGATCAGGTACCTCAAACACTTTTTATGGAGCTCATAACCCTTTCCAAATTACTGGTGAAAACTCTGTCGCTTATGGAACTTTTAATGACATATATCTTGGACCCGGCGCCAGCACTACCTTAACTGGTTACGGCACTTATAACGAACTTTTTTCTAGTTCGTCTAATGGAACCGGTTATGGTACCTATATCATCGATGATAATACTTCAACTGATGGTACTTTCTATGGTCTGTATGTTGATCTTGATGATCCTGACACGACGAATTATTCAATCTATGTGGAGCCGGGGTCGGGAATAAGTTACTTTGGATCTAATGTAGGAATAGGGACAAGTGACCCAGGAAGCTATGGATTAAATGTCGCGGGGACTGGGTATTTTGGCGGGAATGTAGACATTAATTCCACAATTACTTTGAATACCAATGGGACAATATTTGGAGCCGGAGTGGCTAACAAAACGGCAGCCAGCAACGCGCTAGTGAGCACTGCTACAACTGGTACTGTCATTAGCCGAGATGTAGCAGATGCGAATACAGCGCTAACTATTGAACAAACTAATGCAGGTTCGACCGGCGATATTTTGCAGTTAAAGAACAGTACCGGAGTAGTGGGGGTGTTTGATCAGGAAGGTAATTTAGGGCTAGGAGTAGATTCCCCTGAGGAGAGGCTTCATGTAGCCGGCAATGTGGTGTTGGGAGCGCAGACGGATGCTGCTGGTTCGTGGAGCAAGATTAGCCAGGCAACAGCTGGAACTGTGGCCAATGGTGGGACGAGCGCGATTGAGACTATCAGAAGTATGGCAGTTTATAACGGGTCTTTGTATATCGGGACGGCTGAGTCGAATGCGGCGGAAGTGTATCGCTGGGACGGGGGGTCGGATTGGACAAGGGTTAGTTTTGGAGCGGGGACAATTGACGATGGAGGGACAAGTGGCGTGGATGCGGTAACCAGGATGGCAGTTTATAACGGCAAACTATATATAGGTACTGAGCAAACCAACGCGGCTGAAGTGTACGTCTATGAAGGGGGAACGGACTGGACAGCAGTTAACTCTACGGCCGGTCAGTTTGTCAGTGGCGATACGAGTGGAATTAATGACGTGAGCTCGATGAGTGTACATAATGGGGCTTTGTATATTGGTACCTGGGAAGTTGATTTGGCGGAGGTTTACAGATATGACGGAGCGACGTGGTCTAAGGTGAGCCAAGCTACCGCCGGAACTATTGCCAGTGGCGGGACGGCTTTGGTTGACAGGATTACGTCACTGGCTAGTTATGACGGGAATTTGTATGCCGGCACCAGTGAAACAGATGCGGCGGAGGTTTACCGATATGATGGCGGGACTGGTTGGACTCGGGTTAGTTTTGGAGCGGGGACAATTGGTGATGCGGGTGGAGCTTTGAGTGGAATAGATGGAGTGAGGAATATGGCGGTTTATAACGGGTCTTTGTATATAGGCACGGCCAAAGACGGAGATGCCCAGGTTTATCGATATGACGGTGGCACAAGCTGGAGCCCACTGGGCACTGGAGTGGCTGGAGAGTTTGAGAGTGGAGGCGAGCAGTTTGACAAGATTCACTCGATGAGTGTTTACAAGAACCAACTGTATATTGGCACTGACGATGTGGATGATACGGTGATCTTTCGCTACGATGGCGGCAACACCTGGACACGGGTAACGGACGCAGTGGATGGAACTATAATTGACGGCGACACGACGGCTATTACTGAGATTCGATCAATGGTTGTGTACGATGGGGCGCTGATTGCCGGCACAGCCAAAACGGATGGGGCAGAGGTGTATCGATACACAGCCACCGCTGGACAAAGCTACGGCTTGAAGTTTAGAGGAGCTAGTGGTGAGGTGGCCCAGGAGAGCGGATTTACCAATGAAGGAGAGATTAGTTTTATTGGCTGGCAGCAGAGCGACAGTAACCGAGGAAATATGGGTACGGGACAGTTTGTGTTTAGCCATGGAATCACCACGGCAACTGGAGCCTACGACGTAGCTGAGGATTATCCGACCCGGGAAACCAATTTAATGGCGGGAGAGATATTGGCGGTGGATGGGAATGAGGCCGGAATGGTGAAACGAGCGAGCAAAGGTGATGAAGCCAAAGTAGTGGGAATTCTCTCGAGTAATCCGGCGCTAAGACTATCTCAGAGTGAAAGTGAAGGAACCGAGATGGTACCGGTGGCACTGGCTGGGCGAGTGGAAGTGAAAGTAGCGAGTAATTCAGCGGAGATTAAGCCTGGAGACGGATTGGCGTTGTCGGAGACTAGCGGACGGGCAACTAAATTAACTAAGGCAGGATACATTGTGGGACGAGCGTTGGAGGGGTGGAAATGTAGTGAAACGGACTGTCCGGAGAGTGTGATGGTGATGGTAGGCAACACCTTCTGGATTGGTGAACTGACGGGAAGTGGTGAGTTGGCTCAACAGGAGGAGAATGCGCTGGAGCGAGTGTTAGGACTAGCGGCTCCTTGGGAAGATACTCAAAGCCTGGAGAGGATGGATAAGTTGGAGGCACAACTGGCAGTATTGGATAGCCGGAATCAGCAGATGGCCGGGGAGATATTAGGACTGACTGATCAAGTGGCGAGTATGGCGGCCAGACTTGAGGGGGAGAACGAAATGAAAGAGATGGAAGAGGAGATAGGGGAACTGGAGGAGGTCGGAGAGAAGGTAGAGATTGATGAAAATCTTGATCTAGTGCAAGGCTTAGCCTTGCAAGAACAGCAAGAGGCGACGGTATCAGCGGACCTGAGGGTATTGGGCAAGAGTACGCTAGGAGAGACCAGTATTATTGGGAATTTGAAGGTGGGGCTTTTATGGTTTGAGGATATTGCCGCCAGCATAGAGGCACCAGTGGCGCTTAAGTTGCAACCGACCGGATTGGCGGGAATTGAGATGGTGGGAGGCAAGATTAGGATTGATAAGAAAGGGAACCTAACGGTACTGGGAGATGTAGTGATCGAGGAAGGCAGGTTGGTGGGAAATGAGAGCTTTAGAGGCAGTGAAGAAGTAGGGCCAGGAGTGAACAGGGTGTTGATTGAGAGAACATGGAAAGAAGTGCCAGAGAGCGTGGTGGTGACACCTTCTTATGAGACGAGCGTGTGGGTGACTAACAAGAGCGAGACGGGATTTGAGATACATTTGGGGACTCCGGCCTTGAGAGATGAGACGATAGATTGGGTGGCGGTGTGGTAGTTAGCAGTAAGTAGCAAGTAGCAAGTAGCAAGCATGAACACAGATAATAAAATCAAAAAGTTTACGGATCTAATCGCTTGGCAAAAGGGCCATCGACTTGTTATTAGTGTCTATCAAGTAACTTCGCTCTTCCCCAGGTCTGAAACCTACGCATTAACGGACCAGATGCGAAGATGTGTTGTTTCGGTGACTAGTAATATTGCAGAAGGATTTAACAGGCAAAGTTCAAAGGAAAAGGTGCAATTTTACTATATGGCTCTTGGTTCACTTACTGAGCTTCAAAATCAATTATTAGTGGCGAAAGATGTTAATTATTTAGCTGAAAAAGAGTTCAGTAAATTGGCGAATGAAACTGTTGAAGTAAGTAAACTCATAAACGGGTTAATTAAGTGTCTAAAGGGTAAATGAAAAACCCGCTTACTACTTACTACTTACTTCTTGCTACTAAAATACGGCCTTTTCGTCTTAGGACGTTGATTTCTCTAGGATTGATTGTTGTACTGCTTCCAATAATTTTCTGGACTCTTTATAGGCCGGATTTCGCAACGGCTGATTGGTTTGACATGGGATATGGGTTTAGACAACTGGTGCCGGTTAGTAACGGGAGTGGAGAGGAGCAGACGGACTTTCAGGTACAGATGACTTTGGATACTGCCAGTTTGATTGGGGAGGGGAAGTTACAGAGTGACTGTGATGATATTCGAGTAACAGACATTAATGGCAAGGAACTGGCCAATTGGATTGAACCGAATACCTGTAACACGAGTGAAACATTAGTGTGGACCAAAGTACCCAAGATTCCTGCCAGTGGAGCAGATCTTTATGTTTACTATGGCAATCCTTCGGCCAGCTCTGGGTCTTCAACTCAAAACGTATTTATCCGGGATATGGAGAGCGCGGTAGTGGCATGGCCGATGGATGATACACAGACTGTTCATACTTCTGTTCCAGTGAAAAACCCTTCAATTAAGGAAGGCAGAAACATACTGATAAATGGTGGATTTGGCACAGATACCTTATGGACAAAAGGAACTGGTTGGAGTATTTCAGGAGGGAAAGCTGTAGCAACTAATGTGGCAAATGGTGTAGCGATCTATCAAAATTTGTCTTATTTTATTGACAATGTGTCATACAAGATAACGTATACCATTTCTGACTACACACTCGGTGGTGTGCGATTGAGAATTGGAAATACCTATGGAGTAACCAGAACTGCAAATGGAACTTACACGGAAACACTTGTTTACGACATGCCAAGTAATTTGACTTCTCGAATAAATTTCTTAGCAGTAAACTCGACATCTTTGTCTATCGATGATGTGTCGGTTGTACAGTTAGACATTCCTGCTTCAGGGACTGCTGCTGGAATTGAACTAATAAGTGATGGGGATATGGAATCAGAAACAACAAGTGCTTGGACACCAGTTTCGAACGTTGTCTTGACAAAAGTTGATGCTAGCCCAAGAGAAGGTCAGGCGATAAGAGTTGCAAATAATAATGCAATTTCAATCTCGGCGAGTCAAACTGTATTATCTCCTAACAAGAGGTATTCGATGAGCGGGTGGGTAAGAGGTGATGGAAATGAAAACATAATTCCCGGTATTGTGGTAGGAAATGGAATCGCAATGGGTACGTATTCAATGGAATGGCAAGAATTGAAAAGTCAAATATTCTTTGCTCATCGTTCTGAAGTTGATTTACTAATGTTTGGTTCCAGTATTGGACAATTTGCTGAGTTTGATGACGTTAGTGTAATAGAAATTGATTTTATGGAAGGTTCACGTTCTTTAGGAGTAGAAAATAATCAAACAGCAAACGGTCATTTGTCGTTAGCTTACTCTTTTGGAAATGGTTTTATGTTCCAAAACTCACAGGCTACAAATAGTGTGTTTAATCCGGATGAGGGAAGCTTGATTGTTTGGGTCAAAGCTAGTGATTTAGGTGTTTGGTCAGATGGAGTGGCAGGGAGAATTGCATCGTTTCAGGCCGATGCTAATAACAAAGTTTACGTAGAGGAGACGAGTAATAATGAACAATTAAACTTTGTTTATACGGCAGGAGGTGTAAGTAAAAGCATTACCACAACTGCTTCAAGTGATGAATGGCTTCAACTTGTAATGACTTGGAGCAAGTCAAATGACCAGTTTAGAGCGTTTCTTAATGATGTGGAGGTAGGTTCAGTTCAAACCGGATTAGGTAATTGGGTAGGTAATTTATCAAGTGGTACTCTGATAGGTGCTGAATCGACCTCTGGCACCAACTCCTGGTCCGGGATGATCAACGACGTCCGGCTCTATGACCGAGCTTTGAGCCAGGAAGAAGTGGGGGACTTGTATTCACAGGAGAGTGATATTCAGGCTTATTACAGTGAGAATTATCCTGGCAGGGAGCTGGTAAGGAAATACAACCCCTCGATTACACTCGGGGCCTCCGGTGATGAAGAAGTGGGGCCTGGGGCGGTGGCGGAGTGGAAGTTTGATGAAGGGCAGGGGCAAGTGGCTAAGGATAGTTCAACAAATGGAAATGATGGAACTTTGGGAGCTAGCTCAGGAGTTGGTAGTGATGATCCGACCTGGATAGTTGAAGACAGATGTGTTAGCGGCAAGTGTTTGGAGTTTGATGGGGGAGATTTTATTAATACAACTTATTCTTCCGCAATTGGTACTGACCCGATTGTTTTCTCAGCATGGTTTAGGACAAAAGATGAAAACCAACGGGGTATGATTGTCTCAAAAAGATCAGATTCTACTTTCACTCAATTATCTTTATTGATTGCAAGTGACTGTGGTGGGACCACAGGTCAAAATTTGGTAGCATTTGAAAAAGATAGTGGAAGTACTCGATGTGTTCTCTCCACTCATGATGTTGCTGACAACCTCTGGCACCATGCTGCTATCGTACGTTCTAATTCAGGGTTATATTTATATCTTGATGGAAAATTAATCGGATCCGATACGAATAATATCAGAAACCTAACAAATACTGACCCCATACGTATCGGGGATGGAAATGGTAACTATCAGTTCAACGGTTTCATTGACGAAGTCAAAATCTACCCATATGCCCGCACAGAGGCACAAATAAAAGAAGACTTTAATCAAGGTGCTGCCGTACTGGGGCTTGCGGACCAGGGGAGTCTGTCGGATGGATTGGTGGGGTATTGGAAGATGGATGAGACGAGCGGGACTTTGGTGGCGGATGCCTCGGGTAACGGAAATGATGGGACTTTAACTAATGCCCAGGAAACAGGAACAAGTGATGCAAGTGGAAACACTACTTTAGTGCTTGTGGATTCTGACGGCCTGATTTCATCAGAAAATGATGCTTATAACGGTATGATACTTAGATTTACTTCTGCTTGTGGCAGTATTACAAGTGGTACTGAGAGAATAATTGCAGACTATACTGGATCAACAAAGACGATTACTGTGGTGTCAGCACTGGCACAAGCCCCTGATGGCTGCGCTTATGAAATCAGACATCAAGCGGGTGGGAAGTTTGGGAATGGATTGAGATTTGATGGGGTAAATGATTATAGTAATGTGGGAATTGACCAGAGTCTTAATCTTTCTGGTGACTTAACAGTTTCAGCTTGGGTTAAACCGTTATCCATTTCAAGTGCAAACGACTTGATTGTCCATCAGAGGACCCAAGGGAAAAACTTTTATACAATGTCGTTTTCTTTAGGATTTGCCTGGAATAGTCTTAAACCTAATTTTTCTTTAGGGAATGGTTCAGACAGAATCGAGGCTCAATCAACCGAGACAATAAATCCATCGGAATGGACTCATATTGTGGGATCGGTAAAAGGAAACACTTTATCTGTTTATGTTAACGGACAAATAAAAGGAAATGCTATTTTTTCAGGTGAAAGACAATCACAAACAACAACTTATTTAAATGACAATACCCTACCTTTTGATGGTGCGATAGATGATGTTCGAATTTATAACCAAGCACTCTCCCCATCTGAAATTCAAAAGCTATATGAATGGGCGCCGGGGCCGGTGGGGTATTGGGATTTTGAGGAGGGGAGTGGGGTTGTGGCGATTGATAAAAGTGGGAATGGGAATAATGGAAGCATAAATGGAGCAACTTATACTCAAGGAAAAAAAGGTAAAGCACTGAATTTTGATGGAGAAGATGATAACGTCATTGTCCCAAATGATTCAAGCTATGATTTTGGCATGGGAAGTTTTACTTATTCAATGTGGGTCAAACGAATGGACCTTGAAAATAGAGATGAACTAATAAGCCAACTATCATCGGGTTCACATGATCAATGGTCATTTATAGACAATGATGACAAAATTAACCTTCAGGTTCGAGATGTCTTTTCTTCCAATGCTTGTTATATGAAGACTGATAGTGCTTCGGTTACAGATACAAGTTGGCATTACGTAACCATTTTAAGAGACATGGAAGCAATTGATTACAAATTCTATGTAGATGGTGTTGAACAGGCTTCAGATGACACATGCACAACTGTAGCTATTAGCATGAGCATTAATGGCAATATGTTCATCGGTGGACAATCAGAACTAATGAACGGAAGGCTAGACGAAGTTAAAATCTATAACTACGCCCGCACTCCCCAGCAAATAGTTAAAGACATGCTTGGTGGGCATCCGGTAGTGAGTGTAGAAGATCCGACACCAAAAACGACAATGTCTTTTGGGGACAGTGATGAGGCGGGGGACTTGGAGGATGGAGCGGGGAATCCACCGGTGGCGGAATGGAAGTTTGATGAAAAGACAGGGACGACGGTGAGTGATGCTAGTGGGAATGGGAATGATGGAGATATTACTGGGGCTACGTGGAAGAGTGGTTGCAAACAAGGAGCGTGTTTGGAGTTTGATGGGATATCAAGTTTGGTTAATTGTGGTTCTGATTTATCTGTTTTGCCGAATGCATTTACTTATGAAGCTTGGGTGAAAACGACTGCAACAGGAAATAATGCATTACATGGTTGGCGGACATCTGGGGCAACTCCTACATTGGCAGTCCCTTGGGCGTCTGGGCGATCGATAATATATTTAGGTGCAAATAGTTATCGGTATTTTAATAATTCACCAACTAATGTTTCTGATGGGAGATGGCACCATATTGTGTTTGTGGTAAATGGAAATACACAAAGCGATATAAACAACTCAAAAATGTATGTGGATGGCAGAGCTCAAGATGTGTACTCGACTGTAAGTAGTGGAGAGCAGACAGTTAAATCGGCCTGTTTTATTGGAAGTCAAGGCAACAGTTATTTTTTCAATGGCCAGATTGATCATGTAAAGATCTATGATTATGCCAGGACGACGGCCCAGATTGCCTATGACTATAATCGGGGCGCGCCGGTAGCCAGATGGGAGTTTGATGAATGTCAGGGAACGACTATCAACGACAGTAGCGGGAATGGATATCATGGGACACTGACAGTGACAGCTAGTGGAGGAAATTCGGCTGGGACGGGAACGTGCAATACGGAAAGTTCGGCTTGGGGGTATGGGGCTAGTGGTAAGAACGGGGGAAGTATGAGATTTGATGGTGATGGGGATTATGTGAGTTTTGGAGATGTTACCTATACAGATGGCCTTAGTGAAATGAGTGTTGCAGTTTGGTTTAAGTTCAACTCATTAGCATTTGTAGATGCAATTGTTGGAAAGTTTTCAAATAGCGCATCTCCTGCTGGTTGGGCAATTGAATCAGGAGCAAATAGCTGTGGGGGGAGTGATGATTTGATTGTAGCTATGACCCCAGGCCCGGACGCATATGGGTGCACTACTTCAAATGTTTTGTCATCAGGCCAATGGTATCACGCGATTTTGGTTTACGATGGATCTCAAACTGGCAATCCAAATCGTTTGAAACTTTATTTAAATGGTTCACAGCAGGTTTTAAATTTTGTTGGAACAATTCCAAGTTTAACACCAATAAATAATCATGAATTGAGAATTGGTGCAGCCAGTGCAGGAGATAGCTTGGGGAGATATTTTAATGGTCAGATAGATGATGTGCAGATATATAACTATGCCTTGAGTGCGGCGCAAGTGAAGAAACTGTATAACCAAAATTTCTCGGTCCTTTTTGGTGAATAAGAGAATGTGGATAGGGGAGATTTGAAATCTAGTATTAAGTCGAGATTGCAAGACTAAGCCTTACAGGGTTAGACTCCTAGATAGACTTGGACGTGGTTGTCGAAGACGCGGATTAAGCCAGATTTGGCGGGGAAGGATTTGTCGCCAGAGTCGGTGTGAACCACGATGTTGTCTTGGCAGGCGGCAATAAAGTTGGAGTGATTTTCGAGGATGTCGAAAGGGCCTTGGGAATTGGTGGAAGAAACGGCGGTGGCAGAGCCTTGGAAAAGAGTATGGCGACGATCCAGGACGGTGACGGTGAGCATGTAGTAAGGAGTAAGGAGTAAGGGTTAGGTGATTTTGCCAATAAAGAACAAGGCTTGAGGGTCAAGGTGGTCGTGTTGGCCGGTAAGGATGGAGGTGACGTCGGCGATAGTGTCGGCGAGTTTGACGTATTCGCCAGGCCTGCCGTTGTGATCTGCTGCTACATGTAAAGGTTGGGTCATGTAGTTTTTGAGCTTCTGGGCGCGAGAGTAAAGAAGGCGGTTTTCAGGGGAGAGTTCGGATTCACCAACCAAGGCAACCATGCGCTCCAGGGCTGCGGCTTCTTTGAGGAGATTTTTGGCAGCAATGGCGGCTTGATAGTGATCGTTGCCAACAATTCCGGCATCGAGAATGGCGGAGTTGGAGCCCAAGATATCGACGGCTGGGTAACGTCCTTCTTGGTAAATGTCACGAGACAAAGTAAGGGTGGAATCAAGATATGGAATGATGGCCTGGACGGCTTGGTCTAACAAGTCGTCGGCGGGAACGTAAATGGCTTCGATGGTGGAGATGACACCGGTTTTGGTGGAAACTAGTCTTTCATGAAAGGCGGCCATTTCGGAGGTTAAAGTAGCTTGATAACCATCTTCGGAGGGGAGAGTGTTGGTGAGAGTGGAGAGCTCGGCGCCGGCTTGGGCAAAGCGGAAAATGTTATCGATGAAAAAGAGGACGTTTTTGTTATCCTCGTCGCGAAAATACTCGGCGATGGTGGCTGAGGCCATGGCAGAGAGGAAACGAACGGAAGCGTTTTCTCCCATGGCGCCATAAAGCAGGGCCACTGAATCAAGAACACCAGCTTGACGGAGGGTTTCTTCGAGTTCTTGGCCTTCTCGGCTGCGTTCACCGACACCGGCAAAAACAGAGACTGAATCGTGGTTTTTTTTGAGGATGGTGATGTTGTGCATGATTTCCGTGAGGATAATGGTTTTGCCAACGCCGGCGCCACCAAAAAGGCCTAACTTGCCGCCTTGGGGTAGGGGAGCGAAAAAGTCGATGACTTTGATGCCGGTTTCCCAGATAGCTTCGGGATTGGAGAGTTTGGAAGTATCTGGGGCAGGTGAGAAGACTGGGCGGTTGGTTGGTGAGGCAATGACTTGGCCGGTTCCAGTGGTTTGATCGATAAGATCGATAACTTGACCTAACACCTCTTGGCCTACCGGTACCTGGAGAGGTTGGCCAGTATCCAATAAAGTAAGGCCACGAGTAAGTAGTTCTAAACCTGACAGGATCAGGGCATAGTAAGTGTCTGGACCAGCAGAAGAACTGAGGATGAGTTTGATTTCTGGGTGGTCGGGATGAGTGATAACACTACCGGCTAGAGGGTGGCCTTTTGGGTAGGTGAGAGTAGCGATATGACCTGAAAGTGAGATGAGAGTGGGGGTAAGTGACATAGTTTAATTTATGTAAAAAGTGATGTTTTAGAAAGCGGCTTTGAGGGCTGAGAGACGGGTGAGTTGTTTTTTGTTTTTGAGGTGATGACGGAGTCTGGACTGGAGGTAGCCGACACGTTGAAGCCGGTAATGAATGTTCTGGAGGGCAGTGTCCATTTGGATCAGGCGGGAGGCGTTTTTGGCAAGATTATTTTCGTGAAGAGTTTGTTCGACGAGGGAGGCAAAGATCTGTTGGTGAAAGACCCGGCTGAGTTCTTGAAGGGAGGGTTCGTAAAGGTAGTGAATGTTTGGATCTGGAGGCGGTAGATCGGCACCGAGGTCGGGGTTGTCGGCTGAGAGGCTGGTTTGAGCGGGTGATTGGGATGCCAGAGTGTCGAAGTGACCATGGAAAATATGGATAGTTTGGTAGTCAGAGAGGGCTGAGACAAGTTGGCTTAAATCTTTTGAGTCTACTTGGTCGTCTGGGAAAGGGAAGGCCTTGATGGTTTGGTTGGGAAAGGCGGCTTTGACTAGGGTTTGGCCAACTTGACCAACAACAAAAATATGAGAGTCAGGATGGTGATGGAGATGGTCGGCGAATTTGGAAAAGGTCTGATTGACAATGCTGCCGTAAAGGCCGGTGTTGGCTGATATGAATACGGCTGCTGATTGACCAGATGAGGAAGATTTTAGTTTAGATAGCGAGGCCATAACTTGAGCGTACATGGCATTGATGCCTTGATTGAAGGTCCGAGCAGAGGTGACTTCGGTTTGGACTTTTTGGATGTGAGTGGCAGCGATTTCTTGATTGACCTCCACTAGACCAAGAAGTTGATTGAGAGACTGGGTTTCGGAAAGGAGGGTTTTTTTGGATTGCATGATTAGGTAAGAGTTTGAAGTAGTTGAGAGGATATAGGAGTTAAGGCTTTGGAGAACTCGGAGAAAGAACTTGAGTTGGCGACGAGTTGGTCGAGGTTTTGTCTGAGAGCGGCATCTTGATTGTAGGCAGCAATGAGTTTGTGGGCGCCGTGGCCGTTCCAATTAAAACTGAGGACTAGAGTTAGAAGAATGGCTTGGAGAGCGGTGGGGGTGATTTCGCTGACTGGTTGGTTGAGCATTTGGGTGGCGTGGGCACCGAGGGTGAGGGTTTGGCGAGTGGAAGGGGGGAGTTGGGCGCCGAAGCGGGAGAAGTTTTGGGCGTCTTGGTAGTCGGAGAGAAGTTTTAAGAGTCGAGTAGCTAGATCGCGAAAAAGAGGGCTTTGAGTTTGCCGGCCGACGCGAGTAACCGAGAGGAAAGGGTTAATAGCGGGGCGGATGCCTTTGGCGTAGAGATCGGTGTCAAAGAAAAGATGGCCGTCGGTCATGGACATGAGGTTGGTTTGAATATAGCCAGTAAGATCGCCGGCTTCGGTGTCGGCCATGGCCAGACAGGTGATGGAGGAGTCCTTTGCAGACGTTTGGGTGGAATTGGCTGGTTTTTTGGGGGAACGGAAGTTGCCGGCACGTTCTAGGAGACGCGAGTGGAGATAAAAGATGTCACCAGGGTAGGAATCTCGGCCAGGAAAGCGTTTGGCCAAAAGGGATAATTCCCGGTAGGTTTTGGCGTGATTGGTGAGATCATCAAGGACAAGTAAAACATCGTGGCCTTGGTCTCGGAAAGATTCAGCCAAAGTCATGGCGGTAAACGGGGCGATAATGATTTCTGCGGGTGAGGCTGCGGCTGAGGCAGAGATAAGGATGGTGTTGGCTTGGACTTGGTATTTTGTAAATAGGTTTTGAGCCTTAAGGATTTCTGATTGACGTTTGCCAATAAGAGTGTAGATGACGATGGTGCCGGAGAGGGCTTGGTGGATCATGGCTTGAAAGGCAACTCGAGTTTTGCCAGTGTTGTGATCACCTAGAAGCAGCTGGCGCTGGCCCATGCCTAAGGGAAAGAGTAGATCTATAGCTTGAACGCCTGTGGCCAGAGGCCGGTTGATTTTGGAGCGGTCTCTAATGCCGGCGGGTCGGGTGAAAATTGGTTTTTGATCGGATTGAGAATTGGTAGAAGATTGGCCAAAAGCGTTGAGGTATTGACCGAGAAGGTGGGTGCCTGTGGGAGTGGTTAAAGGCTCGTTGGTACGGGCGACTCGAGTGCCAGTGGATAGGGGTTGGTGGCTGGCTACAAGAACCTCGAGAAATTGAGCTTGAGCGGCTAAAACATAGCCAGTTTGGCCGGTCTCGAGCAAAACTCTTTCATAAAGCTTGGCACCAGGGAGGCCGGAAACATGACAGAGACTGCCGTTGACGGCCTCGACGTAACCGACTTCGCTGGTGAGCTTGAGGAGTTGGGGAAAGTTCATGGTTTTTTGGTAATTTGAATAAGGGTTTCGGCAAGAGTGTGAGAGTAATATTTGCCCTGGAAACTGACTTGGGCACCACCAATGATGGTCGGGTCGAGGGTGAGGTTGATGACGGGGCGTGAGCCAAGGGATTGGGTGAGTTTGGTTAGGATTGAGTCAAGAAGAGAGGGGATGGGGTGAATAGCCAGAGTTAAGTGAACTTGAGGAATTTGGTCGAGAGTGCGCTCAAGTTCGTCGAGGAGTGAAGAAAGATTAGCTTGAGGAAGGGTTTGAAATAGATGGGCAGTTAGGGGGTGGAGAGAGGCAAGTGGAGTATTGGGATTAAGGCGAAGAGTGCGAATATCTCCCTTGAGGCAATTTAAATCGTTGGTGGTGTAGATTGAGGTTAAATCCATGTGAGTTACTTGAATAATTTGGCTTTGGCGGCTTGGTCAAGAGCCTGGTCAATAAGGAACTGGTGCTGTTCCAGAGAAAGGCTTTGGTGAAGCATTTCAGAGGCTGTTTGGTTTACTAGATTGGTGACTTGGTCTTCAAAAAGTTCTAGTCGTTTTTGTTGGTAGGCTTTGAAGTCTTTTTGAGTCTGGTCATAGTCGGAGCTAAGCTTGTCGGACAGGTGAGTTTGGGTGGTTTGGGCTTGTTGGTGAAGATTGGAGGTAAGTTGGTTGAGGAGGTCCTGGGTCTGGTGAGTGAGCTCAGTTTGGGTTTGGTCGAGTTTGGCACCAAAGTCTTTGATAACTGGGTCTAGGCTTTTGGTAAATTGGTCAAGAAGGAGGCTTTTAAGTTCAGAGGGTGGTAGGGAGGTGAGAAGGGCTTTTTGAAGAGTTTTTTGGTTGAAACGGGAAGCTTGGGACTTGAGGGTGATAAACAAGTAGAGAAGGACAATTAGGAGGAGAAAGTTGATTAGGCTAACTAGGAAAATGAGATCTTGAGGTGACAGTGAAAGGATTGGCATGAGATTGAAGGCTAAATATTAAGAATGAAATAAGAGACGATGATACCGGAGGCAAGTATAGTAATGGCCAAAAAGGAGTTGAGAGCGATACCAATCTGGATAGCCTTGCTGGCCAGAGGGTTTCGACCCAGGGACAGGATACCTTCGCGAGCCATGCGGCCAAAGTAAGCGAAGGCTAATAAAAGAGAGGCAAGAGAAGTAACAAGGGCAAGAGCATATTTAAGGTAAGTTGGAGTGGTAGCTAGCCGAAAGTTTTGGGCAATTTCCTCGTAGGTGAGATCGCCCCGACCTGGGCCAATACCGGTGTTTGGGGAGAAGACTTGAGGATCGATAGAAGCGATAATTGTGCCTGTTTGGGTATTAACGTTACTCTCAAAGTTTTCTAAAGCAAAACCCACAATAAACCCGTCAGAGTCGGCTTTGATGGCAACACCAGGTAAAGAGGAGGAAGTTAAAGGATCACCAGTTTGGATAGTGCCGTTTTCTGCAGAGACGCGGACCAAGGTGTCGCCTTGAGTAACTATGGGTGTGGTGGGGGCAGCATCTAGGGTTTCCCAGACCATGAGCGGTTCCAAAGAAATAACACCGACAAAGTTTGGATCTTGGGGTGAATTGCAAAGACTGTAGCTAGAATCATTTTGGCAAATTAGGCTACCGTCCTGTGCGGGTGAGTCAAGGTCGATGGAGATGGCGATTTGGTTGAAAGTGTTGGTTTGGGCTGAAACGGGAGAGGCAAAAAAAATCAGCCAGCCAAGGAGCAGTAACATGTGTTAATGATGAAGAAAACAAGAGGTGAAGTCAATGCGGCAGACTTATATTGGACTGGATTTTACTGAGAGGGGTGAAAGCCAATTTAAAGGTCTGGTTAAGCCTTGGCTATCTGGAGAAAATCTAGTTCCACTGGGGTTTCACGACCGAAAATAGAAACAAGGACTCGAACTTTGCCTTTGGCTTCATCGATTTCGTCGATTTGACCCAAGAAGTCAGTGAAAGGTCCATCAATAATTTTGACGGCTTCGCCGACGGTGTAGGCTGATTTGAATTTGGGGGCGGCTTGAGTGACGAATTTTTTGATTGAGGCGACTTCTTGCTCCGAGAGGGGGGTGGGCTTGTTGCCGGTGCCGACAAAACTGGTAACTCCTTGGGTGGTGCGCACCGCAAGCCAGGCTTGGTCGTCCATGATCATGCGAACCAGCATGTAACCGGGGAAAATTTGTTCTTTAACTTTGGATTTCTTGCCTTGTTTGATGTGGATTTTATCTTGAGTGGGGATGAGGATTTCAAAGATACGATCTTCGAGCTTCATGGTCTTGACACGTTGCTGAAGGTTGTGGGCAATTTTACTCTCGTGGCCAGAATAGGTGTGAATGACGTACCAGAGGGCTTCGGGAAGATTGGTCTCGGAAATAATTAGGTGGTGGGTAGATGGGGCGTCTGGGTCTACTGTTTCAGATTGAAGATCGGGGTCTTGAGCCATGTGAAGGAGGAAATGATTAATGAATATTAGTTATAGAGAAAACTATTTAAGAAGAAAACTTAAAAGGGAGACAAAGGTGTAGTCGAGGACGCCCAGGAATATGCCGGTAAATAGTGAGGCGACAACAACAACACCTGAGAGACGAATAACTTGCTTTCTGGAAGGCCAGGTAACCTTTTTGAGTTCACTGGAGGCTTGATCTATAAAAGCAATGGGAGGTAGACCTCTAAGGTTAGTGGGTTTTTTCTGCATCAGAGAATTTTATCAAGAGGTGAGAGGTTTGACAACATCAA
>CAYNMS010000018.1:0-29149 GCA_964398525.1 uncultured Pseudomonadales bacterium
CTTTGTTGACCAATTTTACATAGAAACTGTGTCAACTATATTGGGTACCGATCAATTTCATAAATTTTTTGATTTTAATTTTAATTACTTAAATATTTCTATTCACAATTTTTTGATTTATCAGTCATCGACAGTAACAAAGGCTTAGATTGAAGTTCACATCCAGGATTATTTATTGAATGTTTTGTGTATATCAATCTACATTCATTTCTTTCTATGTTAATTCTATTTAAGCAATGTAAGCAGTTGATCGAACATTTCATCTTTCATCCCAACAATTATCCCAAATCTCTTGCTTCACAACAATGTGGTAATTGTTTTCCACTCAACTCTGATACAATTTCAATAATGTTCAAATTTAATAAAGAAAAATTATATCTTGGTCAGTTCATTAATATATTTTTACAGAAGGTTTTAACTTCAAAAACAACCTTGCCTAATCAGGGACGGGGTTTAATTATTAGGATATATCAATATTAACCACAGGAAAAGGTTAGATATTTATAGGTTTGTACCCAATTTAATCCATAATAAAAGAAAGTTTAGAAATTCCCTGGGAGAAACCTATACTTACCTGCGCCACTATTTTGTTTTGCTTCTCATTAAACACAAAAACAAGGCGCAGACTTGTGTATTGCAGGGCCGGAGGGAATCGAACCCCCACTAGCGGTTTTGGAGACCGCGATTCTACCATTAAATTACGGCCCTATGACTAAGTTTAGTTTGTTAACGAGTCCTCCACCTTAATCCAACTCTTACTCAACGCGCCCTTCCGTAGCATTAGCGTAGGAGGGCCATTAAATTACGGCCCTATGACTAAAATTAATTTGTTAACGAATCACCTTACTAAGGTCTATTACTCCCCGCTCGCCCTTCCGTAGCTTTAGCGTAGGAGGGCCATTAAATTACTCCCTTTTGACACCTCAATTATACCAAGACCCAAACTTAAAATCAGATCAGTTTCGCTTTTTTGTCTAGTTTACGATCCAAGGTTAACAACTTACCCTGTTGCATCTCCACCAATCCTAACAAATATCCATCCACCAAATTTACATTTTGCTTGTATTTTTCCCACACCTTCTCCCAAACCACAATTTCATCCACTCTAAGCCATTTTTGCATCAGTAAAGCTTTCATCTTCTCGGCAATCTCTAATCTAGGGATTTTATAAAATGATTCCAATACAAAACACGTTTCTGCAATCACTAACGACTTCACCATCAGTTGCCTTTTCCCTTTTTCGGCTTCCTCAAACCATGAGTTAACTTGTATTAGTTGCTTTGAACTGTCACCCACAAAAAATCTAACCAATACATTGGTATCAACAAACTCAATCATTGGACGCCCAATCTTTCTCAAATTGACGCCTCGCTAAATCTAATTGCTTATCAGTCAGCCTTACCGACGTTTTCATCGACCCCGACAACGATCTCCAATCAGTCGTCGGCTCCACAATCAACTTCCCTTGCTCCAGTTTTATCTTAGCCCTAGTCGCTCCTAAAATTCCCAGTTTCCGCTGCATCTTTTTGGGAATAGTCAACTGTCCCTGCCTGGTAATAGCCACAATTTGTTCCATATCATTAATTTCTCACAAAACAATGTAAAAGTCAAACGCATTATATTTTTACTATACAATGGCCACAACTATCACAAAACATTACTTACACTAACCTCATTTCTCAAAGCTTCTAACTCCCAATATCCGTAAACACCTCTACCCTTTTCATTTGCCATAGTCCCCTAGCCGGTACTCTCCAGATCTCTCCTTCCCTATCCATCAATCCCTCCATCGCTTCCCTCTTTTCCTCCCCCACGACATAAACCAGACCCTCAATTACCTCATCCCACAAATACCTCCAGGTAACCGTTACTCTCTCCGCTGGCACTAGGTTTCCCTTGTATCCCACTACCCACTTCTCCCCCATAAACAACTCCTCGAATTTTTCTTTTTCATGAGGATACGGGCTCATGCCCGCAATATGCCCATCAGTCCCTATGCCCAAGGTTGCCACCACTTTTCCCCCTGGATTCCGCCTTCTCCACTCCCTAAGCTCCTCCTCAAACCTTTTACTCAGTCCAGCCAAACTCTCACCATCTGTCGGTACCAATTCTATTAATCGCGCTCCCCTCATTGCCAACACCGGATAAATCCTCGTTGCCTTTATCTGTAAGGTATTATTCACATGAGTTTCATCGCTATACCGCTCATCCAAAGCAATTATTGTCAATCGCTCACTGATCCTCTCTTCTCGTACCTCATTCAACAGTTTAAGTGCCGATCCGCCACTAAAAAGCAGCAACACTTCTTCTTCACAAGCTAACATTCTGTTCAATTCCTCTCCCGCCTGAGTCAATACTTGATCTTTGTTTAATCGATGCCAATTCATTAGTCTATTCTAACTCTCTCCCCTCCAAGCCACAAACCTCACTCTTTTCTAAAACCCCTCCTGGGTGTTATGATCAAATTTCCATTAATACTTATTTCCATCAGGTAACTATGAAAGCTGTCCCTACAGGCATCGCCATCATTTTGGCTGCCCTAATCTTTCCCCTAGTTCTATTATTTCTTTCCCCCTTGGCTAACGCCCTCAACCTCCAAAACCCACTTGGTTTAAATCAACCTGAAAGTGTCACCGTCCTCGGCTCCGCCGACACCCAAACCCAAAATGAAGTAGCCAGTTTTACCGCTGGAGTCACTCATGTCAGTGACGACAAAAACGTCGCTATCGAGACCGTCAACGATCAGGTGGCTACTTTAATTGACAGTGTCAAAGCCTTTGGCATACCCGAGGGAAATATCCAAACCCAAAACTTAAACATTTACCAACAAGAAGAACTTGAGCCCGGTAGTAGTCGTGTCCGTCCTGGCCAATGGCGAGTTAGTAACGAAATTAATGTTCGCTTAGAAGAAATTGATCGTGCCTCTGAGTTGGCCAACCTCTTGGCTGAGTCAGGTGCCACCAACGTCTATGGCCCCAATTTCACTACCAGTGACACTTCCACCGCCGAAACTGATCTCATGGACGAAGCCCTCAATAACGCCCGTACCAAAGCGGAAGCTATAGCTACATCTACTGGTCGCTCCCTCGGCAAGGTCCTCAATGTCGTCGAAGCTGGCAGCGGTAACGGCGTCTTTCCCTTAGCTCGAATGGATGGCCTTGGTGGCGGTGGCACTCCCATTGCTCCAGGATCGACCCAAGTCAACAAAACTCTCACTGTCACCTTCCAACTAAAATAATTAAATTTGCTAAAAACATCAGCCCCGGCTTCTCCGGGGCTTTTTTTTGACATTTGTATTCCTTTTGTTGGTTTGTTGCTTTATGCTTTTAGTATGCCTCACACGCCACCGCCTAGTAATTCCGATCTCAAAGCCGCTCTTCACGCCGAACGCCACGCCCTCAAACGCGCCCAAATACCCGTAATTACCGTCTCTGCTACCTTCAAAAAAGAACTTATCGCCAAATATCAAACTCTCACGCGTCCCACCTCTGAAGCTATCTTCTCTCGCGCCCACTATTCCATGGCTCAAGCCGTAGTTGAGCAAGCCCAAAAAAGCCACCTAACTGCTCATCTTGTTGATCCGACCAATTTTGTTGCCTCAGACTCTTGGAACAAAATTGAGTTCACAGAGCATGTCGGCCAAATGATGGCTCGTCACCAAACCCTGAAATGGATCAAGGATAAAATCGACACTATTGCTCGTAGCAAGCTCCCTATTACCGAGGCTATTACTCCACCGCTTATTTATCTCACCGAATCTGTCAAAAAACCCATAATTTCCCTGCATTACGAAGCCGGCAACATAGTCGCTGCTTACGGTAAACCCATTATTCAAGTCCTCACCGATCCCCATGTTCGCCCTCAGTATTTATCCCCTCTCTTACCGCTATCTGCCGCATCTTCAGTTTCAAAGCCCCAAATTACCTTTGCTGTCTTTGATGCTGACACCAAAAAAGAATTAATAAAGCTCGCTCTAATCCTTGAAAAACAATTAGACTCAAAAGACATAGTTATAACTGGTCCACCCGTCGATCCACGTATAACCAAACTAGCCAAACTCCCTCGCCGGATCACCAAAAACCAGCCCATCAATATCGGGATAACTACGGGTGGCTTAGGAACCAATTTGCATGAAATAAAAGTCGTCTTAGATCAGTTTGCTCCGCTTTTATCAGCCCAATCAAACTGCATCAGACTCTTTCTTTATGCCGGTAGTCACCAGGACTTTCGCACTCTTTTTGAATCCTTTGCAAGCCAAAATAACCTCAAGATCGGCAACCTTGATGACGCCAACTCTCCCTTGCGTATTCTCTACGAAGATTCAATTGTCGACGCCAATGACAATCTCATTCGTTATCTTTTTCCTTGGGCCCATTTAGTCATCACCAAGCCCAGTGGCGACATGGCCTACGACGCAGCGGCTGCCGGATGTGGCTTACTCTTGCTTGAACCCTGGGGCGAATGGGAAGAGAATATCCAAAAACGCTTTATTAAATTAGGCGTTGCTTCCAACTTAAATGTTAAAAAAGCACACAAACATTTTAGCTACCTACTCACTACCGGTCTGCTCCAAAAATCCCTAACAAAAGCCAAACTCCTTCCCCCTCTCTATCGCTCAGGTACCAAAAACATTATTAATCTACACACCAAGAAAAGTAAAAAATTAGAATCCACTACTTGAGTTAATACGACTTAGGCATTAAAGTTCTTCTGTTAATTAATCTTTTTTATGCATAATCCAGAAGAATTTTTTTCACCAAATCATTTTCTATTTACTGCAAAACTTAGTCCAGAACAACAATTTTTTTAGGACCAACAGCTCGCATTTCTCAGTGACATCTGTTTGTGTGACATTCCAAGGTCTATCCCCGTCCCAGACTGTTTCCGTGATGCTGTACACCAGCTTTACATCCATGTATCTAATAATGAATCTAACTCCTTTAGAAGCAATCTAGACGCTGAAGATTCAATTGAGATGACAGCTCTTATTACTTCAATACAACAATTTATAGGTAAACATCACTCCCGCAATCTTGTACGTAATTTATATCAATTCCAAGCTTTTAATCCTGTTGAAGGGGTTTCAAATACTCTACACATCCTCACTTATCAAATGTTTTATCATGAATCCGGTTTACTTCCCAAAGACTATAGAATAGGTTTAGATACGCATCTTCAAAATCCCACACCACCCACCCGCAGTAACTATATTCACTTAGCCTACGCCCCCATCGCTCAATACTCAGTCCATTAATTTTGATTTTAAATATTCTTCTACACTATCTTTTTTTGTTTCTCCACTTTATTCTTTCTCTCAATCCAAGGTACAATCTCAACCAACAGCAAGACTAACAAATAACATGTCCACTCCCCCTCTCTACACCAAAACCGGCGATACCGGCCAATCCTCGGTCATCAATAGTCCTCGCCTTCCCAAAGACGACCCACTTTTCGAAGCCATTGGCACTCTTGATGAACTCAACGCCCACCTGGGCTCTGCCGCCACTGTGACCGACTCCAAGCTTCGCTCCGAACTGTTAACCATTCAAGACAAGCTCCTCACCATTGGAGGACTGTTGGCCGGCAGCCGAGAAGTCTCACTTCTCCCGTCAGACATCAGCTTTCTCGAGTCCCGTATCGATTTTTACCAAGCCAACACCAATAAGGATTGGTATCACCGCTTCCTCCTTCCTGGCGGCACCGAGCCTGCCGCCCGTCTCGACATTGCCCGCACCGTCTGCCGCCGAGCAGAACGTCGTCTCACCACCCTCTTTAAGTCTAAATCAGATAAAACCTCCCCACCCCTCATGCAAGCTTATCTAAATCGCCTCTCCGATTACCTCTTTGCCGCTCGCTGTTTCGTCAACTCCCAAGCCAACTACACCGAAACCCAATTTAGGGAAAATAAATAAGCCTTAGACAATTTAAACATCATTCTCTACGGTGCCACTTCCTGCCACAACACTTTCGATCTCATCATTTCCTCTGGTGCATTTATCACCAAGTCTGGCCTAAACTTCACTATCTCCACCGGTGCCGTATTGTTTCTGTTATCTCCAAAATCCCTCTTCAAAAAGACTCCACCCCACCCCACAAAACTCCCCTCACCCACAAACCGTAAATCATTGCTACCATTGCTCTCTACATTCACACTCCCATTTGCCACATACACTCCCTCAACTACTCCTTCTGTCTCACTCTCAGTCACCCCCACCTCCGGCTCGATAATAATGTCGCCCCCAACAATAAACGCCAAAAACCCATCCTCCGCCACCTGCACTCTGGTCCCCGCTCCTCTGATCACCAAATCCCCCTCAACAAACACCACCAATTCTTCACCGGCACCCACACCCCAACTATTATCTATTATTAAGTTTTTGCCTTCCCCTTGAAAATATGCATTCACCCCATTAACCGGCAAACTCGTGGGTTTACTACCCACCTCTTCACTCATAAAGTCACTCACAGGGTTGAGAGGAAACTCATATAACCTCAAAAAGTAATCAAAGTCTTGTCTTTTCCCGGTATATGTTTCGGCCAATCTCTCCACACCCTCTTCATCTATACCCTCATGTTGGTTTCCGCTCCTAACTCCCAAATCATAAGTCCCCGTGGCCAATGACAACATCCCGCTTGAGTCTATCGTCCCCGCCTCATCCAACAGACTCAAATACGGCTTACACCCATCAGTCTCAACGCATGTAAATGGTATCGGATCAACAATCACCAAATCAGTTGGATCTTCCGGATCAGACGGCGGTTTATTAGCATGCACATCCCCTCCCCAAATCTGAAACCACCCACTCATCTTGTCGGTCACATACCAAGTCAGACTATTGTCATCCGGCCCTACACTCACACTCTGAGTACAATCCTCCGGACACCAACAGGTCCAGTCACCATCCAATCCTGCCAACACCGCTCTATAAGTTCCCGGACTAGCATTAAATGGCGCAAAACTACCATCCAAATTCACCCCACTTGTATCTACGACACTCCCTCCCTGCAGCAAGTCAATTCTTGCTCCCAACCCTGGCTGAACACCAGTCAAGGTCACTCCTCCTCCAATTATTTCACACCGATCCCCCGTGCTTTCACTCAATCCATCCACATCGTTAAGTACTCCCGTGCCTCCAATACTGAACAAATCCTCAACTGTTATCGTTACTGGTGCCGAATACCCCCATGCTCCTCGATTATCAATGGCTCTAGCCGTAATCACATGATTGCCCACACTCTGGACATTTGTCCAATTATAGGTGTAAGGGGGAGCGGCAAAATCAGGACCCAAACTGCTCCCGTCCACATAAAGTTGCACACTCACAATACTCCCATCAGCATCACTTGCATTTGCAGCAATACTAATATCATCACCTTTAACAAAACTCGCACCGTTACTCGGTAGTGTGATTGTCACCGTTGGAGCAACATTTGCTGGTGGTTCACTTACGGTAATATTGACATAAGAAGTGTTTACAATTCCTTGCCGATTTACCTCAACTCTGGCGGTATAAGTGCCCGAGCTTGGATAATTACACAAATCCGTCGCCGTGACCGTCAAATTCGTAGTGTTAAATTCACGCAAATAACCACCAGACGAAGTGCAAGCAAACCGATACCTAATACTCCCTGTCGCTGTTCCTCCAGTAACTCGAGCAATCAAATCTACTCCATTTAGCGGTGCTTCACCAGAGGTTGGATTAGCTGATAAAGAACTCGTCACCGTAGGAGTCGGACACACACACGGCGAGCCTACAAGCCCATCGGCACAACCACTGCAACCACCGAGGCTTATACACAGTGGACTACAAGAATTTCCCTCACCATACTTACATTGGGGATATTCAGGACCGCTCAAATCCCAGTCACAATTAGGTGTCCAAGTAGTCCCTCCACCCCCACCTCCGGTACAACACCCCAGCCCTCCACATGCCGGGTGGTTGGCCTCCCAATCCCATCCTGCCGGGCATTGATCAGCACCAGTGCACCAAGGACAACTTGCCGTACTCCCTCCACCGCCACTACTGCCGCCTCCGCTACTTCCAGGAGGACAATCAGTTGGACAGGTGATGCTCGTTTCTACACCATTACAAAACCCATCTCCACACCAAGTCGTTGTTCCACCACCCCCGCCTCCTCCACCCCCAGTAACTAGGGAGCAACTTAAAGAAGCATTACATGGATCTGGTGCTAAAGGACTAGCATCACAGCTAGGAAAACACGCATTATAAGTGCCATTGTAGACACAGCCTCCAGTTCCTAAGCTTGCACACACTGTCCTGGTAATTGCACATGTCGGACCCCCACAGTCTGAATTACTCGAACATGATTGGCCGATAAAAATTCCAGCCACACAAGTACCTTCAGTAATGGTTCTTCTACAGTTAACACTGGCTGGAGAACAACTCTGGGCTCCCACTTGCACTACCACTTTCGACCATATATTTTCCCAAAAATTCTTTGATTCGGTTCCCGCCTCCAATTCAAACCAAGCTTGTGCTAGGTTGTTTAAATCTATGAAACGACCCGACAAATCAGTTGTTGTTTGATGCGTTGGAACCGTCTCTAATGCGTTAAACTCAATCGCCAGTACAGCCAAAGATGATAAATAGATTCTATTTTTGTCCACACCCTCCAACTGATTGAAATCTACAAAGACCGGTATCTCAAGTACACCATTTTCTAGT
Source organism: uncultured Pseudomonadales bacterium (assembly GCA_964398525.1). Taxonomy (GTDB): domain Bacteria; phylum Patescibacteriota; class Microgenomatia; order UBA1400; family CAYNFZ01; genus CAYNMS01. Next base: position 8,688 of record CAYNMS010000018.1, read on the forward strand.
CTACCAGCAGTAATTTGGTGCAAAATTTGACCGTCAAACATATAAGTCTGCAATATGGTTTCATTCTGTGAAATTTGATCTAGAGGTTGGTAATCAATCACTATTGAAGTAACCTCAGACACATTCTCATTGTTGGGGTTAAAGACTGGAATATTCTTTCCGATAAAAGTTTTTTCAATTGAATTCACCAGGGTGTTTGTTGCTAAAGCCTGGCTAAACTTAGTCTCTACCTCATTAGTACCACTTGCTTTAAGTCTCAATTCAGGATGGGTAAGTCTAAATTCAATTTTCAATGGCAAATTAACGGTCGGAATTAACATTGAGACACTAGATTCTTTCAGTTCTACCTGTGTCTGGTTTACTCCACTGCTCTTGTTTACTAAATTCCAAACAACAAGCAACCCCACCAATAGAATAACCAATAATCCAGAGAATACCACGCTCAATTGTCTCATAATTAAAGATTGTAGACGCTTCAAATTGGAGTTACAACCCAGCTAGGTCAATATTTTTCAATTTAATCTACATATCCATCAATCTAGTGACGCATTCCTTGCCAATATGGTCCTCAGTATCCTTCCCTTTACCTCTATTGGTCCAATAAAATCAATGTCTTCATGCGAATTAAACTTGTCTGTGCCGGGCAAGGATGTCCTTCTGTCAATCTCCTCAATACTTAATTCTTTTTGCCCAGTACTAATTCCACTCACTCCGCTATATTGACTTCTGGCCAATGTTCTTAAGAATGCCTTTTCCAATTGAGACGATGTATTCAGTCCAAAGTTTGCCACCAAATGTTCAAGATCTACAATAATAATAATATCCCCAAACGTAGGGTTCTTGACATTGCCACTCAATCTTCTAAGCCCAAACACCATTGGCTTTCCCCCTTGTGTAGCAACAAATTCCACAGTATGGCTTTGTTTGTAACTACCCTCATTCCTAAAATAATCAACCACACTTCGGTAGTCGATTGTGATATCACCACTCACTTCCAAATTTGAGAGCCTTTTTCCCAGTGGCATAATGGCAAATCTGTCTCCGATCATAGCTAAATCTAAATCTATCACCCTTACTAACATGTTTCCGTTTGGATATGTAAAACGCAGTTCTTTCCCGTCCTCAGACAATTCAAATTCCTTCTCTTCGCTTTGTTGCTCCATCTCACTACTTAGTCCTTCAACCTCTTGGTTCAACACGTCCCAATCTATTACACTCTCATTTGCTCTCACTTGATCTAAATCAGTAATTATTTGATGGATAGCAACTCCTCCGGTTATTGTCACAACGCCAGCAGAAGCAAAAGTTGCCAACTTTCTTCTTTTACTAGGTTTGATCCTAGTACCATCACAATTACTAGTTAATTCTGAAGGGATGACACTACTGGGTCTCAATCTGTTGTAAACATCAACTGCATCTGTACGTTTTTGCCTATAAAACTCTTCTAACCAAGTAATTTCCCTATACAATTCCACAATCTCTGGCTTTTCTCTCTCGATCAAACTTCTTTGTATTTTGGCTTGTTCCGCTTTTCGACTTAATTCTGATACTTCTAAAGGGTACTGACACATCTGACGATAATTATATTTCTGCCCTCTGAATTCAACCGAACTTTTATATCTCTTCAACAACTCGCCGGCTCCACTTTCACTTTTCAACACCTCAATCAACGCTCTAGCTTCCGAAATCCGACTCTCTATTCGCAAAATTCTATCTTCAGCTTTCTCCCAAGGACTCATTCCACCGTCAAGTGCTACTTCTTCTTTTAATCTATATGCCCTAACGTATTCAACTGCTAACCCGGTAATCTCTGGGGAATAAGATCGATTATTACCCCCAACATCAAAACCAATTTTTGTTTCGACATTTCCTTTAGCCACAAAATCCTCTCTCAATTTAAAGAAACGCAACACCAAGCTGCGCAATACACTTATTGTAACTTCATCTTCAGATTTACTCGATGCATCGCACTTACACACCTATAGCAATCTAAATCCAATCTACATCAATTTGGCCAACCGGCCTGACCACTTCATCAAATTTCGATTTATGCACTTTATTCTCCATCACAACTATCTGTAGTCCTTGTTTTTGTCTTCTCAAACTAAAATCTTTTACTCTTCTCTTAACTCTATTTAAAGCCTCTTCCCTTCCAGCCACTATTCCCCCAATTGCCAATCCAACACCTGCTGCTCCCCCTAAAACTTCCTCAATTTCCCCTAAATTCATAGCCAACCCTACAAACATTGACAAAACAAACACATTTGGTCCGATTACGCCTCCAGATATTAGATCTAGCCTTCCTTCTTTAATCACACCCTCCCCTTCGGTTTTATCTCTGTTGTCTTGTAATGAATCCTTCACTCCAACCCCTCTTTCCGCCAAAGCCATCTTCCACCTCTATTAATTAATCGCCAGGAAGCCTCACCCATCATCACTTCTGCCTTTTTAGTCGCTCCCTCCCCCCAAATCATTCTTTTATATGCTTGTCCACCTATTTCATTTACATTTTTCCGGTACATTTGTATAGTAGTTACACACCAAATGCTTGGACTTACACGTCTTTTCCATATACATACACATTAAATAAGTAAGCATTTTCCATTAATAATGTTAAAATAAGTCCTATAGTAATTAATCTAATTAATAAAACACCTATGAATCTGCCTGAAATTATCCAGTCTCTCTTAAATCTTCCCAGCCCAAAAACTCCTATAACTTTAGATGGGGACAACAATTTAACCCTCACCCAAATTGCCGCAGTGGCCAGATCCCAAAATCCGGTTGAATTTAGCCTTAGTCCCAATACCAAGGAACGCCTTGAAACTGTGCATCAAAAAATGCTCGAACAGATCAAGACTGGTATACCCATTTACGGTACTACTTCAGCTTATGGTGGCCAAGCCGGTTTGGTTTTAAACAAGGGTCACGAAGAGGAAAGATTAGCCAAATCCCGCGAATTATCTCAGGCAATTATTCACGTCGACGTTTCTACTGGCGATCCCTTACCCCAAGATGTAGTCCGTGCCGCCATGCTCATCCGTGTCAACATGCTTCTTCCTGGATATTCTGCCCTCCGCTTGTCCACCCTAGAACTCTACCGCAAACTCTTAAATAGCCACATCACCCCAGTTGTTGGCCGTTTCGGTACAGTGGGCGCGTCAGGAGATCTTGCCCAAAACGGTCGAGTTCTTAGTGTCCTGCTCCAACACCCTACCGCCGAGGTCTTTGACGAACAAGGCCAAAGACACAAAGCCACCGACGTCTTACCTAAAGCCGGTTTTTCACCTCTTGAGTTAGAGCCCAAAGAAGGATTAGGCCTAGTCAACGGTGACAATTTTTCCACTGCCTCTGCCGCTCTGATTACCTTCGACTTAACCCACCTTATGCTTCTCAATTTAATTGTAGCCGCCCTCAACATCCAAGCTCTCAAAGGCTCCACCAGAAATTTCCACCCTCTTCTCTCTGATCTCAGACCTCACCCAGGCCAAGAATTCACTGCCTCAGTTTTGAGAAAACTCCTTACCGACAGCCAACTTTCCCACCAAGAAATGACCGGCCCCAAAGCTCGCCCAGATGGTGAAATTATTCAAGATTCATACTCAATTCGCTGCCTGCCTCAATTCTTCGGCCCCGATTGGGAAACCTTAACTCGAGCCTGGGAAACTATCCGCATCAACGCCAACTCTGTTTCCGACAACCCTCTCTGGACCACCCCCGAACACGTCACCCCAGGAGAAGAACCATATCAATGGGTCAGTGGTGGCAACTTTTTGGCCATGCACATGTCCGAAACTCTTGACCAACTAAGAAAAATCGCCGTTCACATGGTTAAACAAAACGATCGCCACCTTGCCCGTATGATCCACCCCTTCCTAAGTAATGGTTTACCAGCCAATCTCTCAGACCCCGACGCCGTCAGCCAATGTACCTTTAAAGGCCTGCAAACCCAAATGGGCATGATGGATGTTTACGCCACCGTGTTAGCTACCCCAGTCTCCACTGCCTTTGGCACCCACGAAGAATTAAACCAAGACATCACCTCTCATGCCATGACTTCTGCCATCATGACCTGGGAAGTATTAAAACTCACCCGTCTAAGTCTTGCCACCAACCTCATCGCCTCATGCCAGGCAGTCGACCTTAGAGGTGGACCAGAGCTACTCTCCCCTGCCACCAAACCCTTCTACGACTGGGTCCGTTCCCAAGTTCCCTACATCAAAACCGAACAGCCACTAGGCCAATTCGTTGAGCAACTTGCTCAAGACCTCACTACCGCCCCGCTACAAGATTACTTAAGCAATCTTTAACTATGACCAACTCAGCAAGTTTGCAAGAGTTTTTTAAAGACAACCTCTCCTATTCCCCAAACCACCTAAAAAACCAAGTTCGAGTAAATCAAATTGCCCAAACTCGAGCTTTGAACCTGTTTAAACTTGCGGCCCAACGTGTACCCGCATACAAAGATTTCTTAAACCAGCACTCAATTTCTTGGAAAAAAATAAACAACATTCAAGAGTTCCAACAAGTCCCTTTCACCTCAAAAAACAATTATATCTACCAATACTCACTCAAAGATCGGTGTTGGGATGGTGACATAACAAAAGCTCATGCCATAGCGGCTAGTTCAGGCACCCACGGTGAACCGGTTTTTTGGCCCCGAAATCTTCAACAAGAACTTGATGGTGCGTTAATCCACGAACTCCTCCTTAAGCAAATCTTTCGAATCGACAAAAAGAAAACTTTATTTATAAACTCCTTAGGCCTTGGTAATTGGATCGCAGGAATGTACACCCAGATGTGTTTGTACCTGACTCAAGCCAGAGATAACCATTTCACACTTGCATCTCCAGGCTTTTCTGAACCAGAAACGTTCAAAATCATCAAAGAATTCTCACAGCATTATGACCAAACCATTCTCTTTTGCCACCCACCAGTTCTCAAAATCATGGTAGAAAATGCAAAATCCGCAGGTATCCAAGTTGAAAAGCTGAATCTAAGATTTTTTGGTACCGGTGAGGGTTTTTCAGAAAACTTTCGTGACTATTTAAGTTCCTTAACTGGTCAATCTGACCCTTATACATCTTTTATTAATATCTTTGGCTCAGCTGATGCTGGTCTTATGGGGTTTGAAACTCCTATGTCAATTTTCATTCGACGTCTAGTCACACAGTTTCCTGACCTCAATCAAGCCATTTTTAAGTCAGAGCGAATTCCCTATATCTACCAATATGATCCCCGGTTTAAATACATGGAAACCATCACAGATGAGCTTACTCTCACTGCAGATGCTACTATGCCTCTAATTCGCTATAACATCCACGACCATGGCTATTTAATGGAATACTCTCAACTATTTCAACACATTCCAGTTGAACAAATCCATAAGATTAAACAGGACAAAATAGATGTATCTGCTTGGCAATTTCCTTTTATTTATATGTATGGCCGCAAACAAGCTGCAGTTACTCTTATGGCTGTCAACATCTACCCAGAAAACATTAAAGCTGCCCTTGAACATCCCAAACTTCAAAGTTCCATCACCAACCGCTATAAAATCTCAAAAAAAGAAACAAAAAACCAAAAACATTACATCGACTTAGTTATTGAACTCAAACCTGGCAAAAAACCTTCACCCTCACTTAAAGAACGAATCAAAGGAATTGTAATTAGTACTCTAAAAGCACAAAACAGTGAATACAATCAAGTCGAAAGCCGTTTTGGCAAACTTATGCATCCCAGGATTAAACTAGTAAATTACCAAGACCCGATTCTTTTTCCCGCCGATAAAATAAAAAAACTAGCCTAAATGTCAAACAACTCCCCAGAACAACCAGATTGGTCAAGCGGGGTAGCAAACCCTGAAAGCTTCACCTATCTAACTGAGCTAAGTAAACGTGTCCAATATCTAAAAGATTTCCTTAAGTTACTAGATTTACAGCCTAAACAAAACATCTTAGAGGTTGGTTGTGGCATTGGAAGTCATGCCCTCGTCTATGCCAACCAAATTCCGCAAGGCTCCTATCACGGCATCGACATCAGCTCCGAGGCCATTAAACAAGCCCAAATCGCTTTACCTCCAGATCTAGTTCCAAAAAACACCCAAGTTTCGTTCACTGTTCAAGATATTACACTGCCTCCAGAACAGATTAAATTAGGTTTGTATGATCGAGTCTTCACCGAAAGAGTCCTCCAACATTTAGGCGACTCATCACTTAACGTCCTGAATAATATGATTAACCACACTCAACCAGGTGGTCTTATTGGTTTCGCCGAGCCTGATTGGTCTAGCCTTGAATTTTCACATCCAGACCAAGACACAACCAAATTAATTCTAAAACAAGCATCTCGAAGATCATTTATTTCTCGACCAATTATTGCCTCTCAACTTCCTGACATACTTGATTTTTTGGGAATGATCGACATTCAATTTCAAGCCCATTCTGATGAGATTACCGATCAGGAACTTGCCCAGAACATATTTAACCTCCCATTACTTCTCAACCTAGCTCAGAATTGTCATGACATTACCTCTCAACAAATCCAATCCTGGCTCGCCCAAATTCCCCATGATAATTTTTCCGCACGGCTTAATGTTTATTTGGTTACTGCCAAAAAATCGTAAAATTACTCAGTTAACAATACCACTCATCTATTAATATTATTCAAACTTAAATGACAATTTAATACTTATCTACCATGTCAAAACCAATAATTTTAAATCAAGAAGATCAAAATAATCTCAACAACAGTCCACATCCACCTAAGTTATTTGATAATTATGACAATCAATTAAAGGAACTTTGGCGCATCCAGCACCCTGATCAAAACCGAAAAGCTACAAGCCAAGATCTCAACCTGATTAAATCCCAAGTCGGAAATGGAAATTATGTATATTTCCCTTGGTTAAATACAATTATGCGTCTCCTCCCCGAAGAAGACCTGTTTAAACTCCAAACTTCACGCAATCAGCTACTTATTTCCACCGACCAACAAAATGTCTTAAGAAATTCAACTGTCGCTTTTATGGGTTTAAGTGTTGGCTCACACGCTGCCCTTACTTGGATGATGCAGTCCCACGCTAGAAATGTCAAAATCGCCGATTTTGATACGTTAGATGGTTCTAACTTAAATCGAATCAGATTCGGTTGGCCTGATATTGGTCAAGAAAAAACCATACTTTGCCAACAGGCTTTATACCAAATAAATCCTTATACCAATGTCCACAGTGTCAAAGAAGGTGTCACTCCAGAAAATGTTTCAGAGATACTTATTAATGATCCAAAAGTAGATGTCATTGTTGACTTGTTGGATAGTTTTGAAATAAAGCTACTTCTTCGCACCGAAGCAAAATCAAGAAGACTTCCTTTAGTCATGACCACCGACGTCGGTAACAACCTCAAGTTAGAAATTGAACGCTATGATCTTGATCCTCAACCAGCTTTTTTCAATCGACCAGATTTAGACCTTGAAAATCTCGACTTGTCCCAATTGTCTCCCCAACAAAAAAGAGAACTAATCATTCAAATTGTTGGTTTAGAAAACAACTCTCCAGAAATGATCGAATCACTTAGCAACATAGGTAAAAAAATAGTTACCTGGCCACAACTCGCTGCTACGGCAACTATTGGCGGCGCTAGTGTAGTAACAATTATCACCAAAATTCTTCAAGGTAAAAATGTTCCGTCCGGAATAAAATGGATAAATCTAGACCAACTTCTCGAGGACTGAATCCCTCTTGCTCTCGACTTGAGCTAACTGTCCTATTATACTGAAACAATATGCAGTTTCTGCCCTGGTTTAATACTACTTCAGCCTTGGTAATCAATGCGATTATTGGACTTTTTACTTTAACTCGAAACCCTAAAAGCGCTACTAGTCAGCTATTCTCTCTCTTTGTTTTCACCCTTGCCCTCTATTTGCTCATAAACCAATTTTCGCTCCTTCCTCTTGAGCTTTCCACCACCCTTTTTTGGATGCGCACCGTCATGATCATTGCCTTAGCCGTGAATATCCTCTTTTTTCTGCTGGTTAAAGCTTTTCCTTCCAATAAACTAAACCTCAGTAACAAGTCTTGGTTAATCATCTTACTCACCACCCTCCCAGTTTTAGGCATCGTCTATACACCGCTATTGTTCTCTGATATTGATCCCGCCAACCGAACACCCATTCCGGCACCAGGCATGGTGTTGTTTCTTCTGCATACCATAGCCTATCTAGGCACAGGTGCCATCATTTTAATTAAAAAATGGCTCAAAGCCAAAGGTGTCGACAAAATTCAACTTAACCTCTTTTTGCTTGGTACATTAATCATGTTTATCTTAATCCTTGTATCCAACGTACTTCTTGTTCTTCTATTTAATATAAGCACTTTTGTTAGTTTGCTTCCTATTTACACTTCAATTTTCGCTGCCACAATTGCTTATGCAATTATCCGCCATCGATTCCTTGATATCTCTGCCCTAGTTACACGGGCAGTATCCTTTACTCTTCTCACTGTCATCATCGCTGTCGCTTATGCCGGTGGCTTACTGGCTATCCCCCGCCTCCTTCCTTCCCCTTATCACGATCCTATTTCGGTTGTCCTTGCCGTCTTAATCGCTTTCACTTTCCATCCCCTTAGAAAATACCTCGAAAACTTTACCGAAGCTGTCTTTCATAAAGGCACATATCAGCCAGAAGTGGTTCTCGAACAACTCTCCTCTGCCACCAGCTCCACCCTCTCCATCAACACACTTACCGACAAAGTCGATCAACTGCTCGGCCACACCCTTCACCCCAGCAAATTGGCTTTTTTCCTTTTAAGTAAAGATCAAAAATCTATTACTATCAAAAACTATGGATTTGACAAAGACTACACTCTCAGTCTTGAAGACATCAACTACCTAGACAAAAAAACCAAAAGCTCCCTTCTGGTTTATGAAGAGGTCTCGGAAAAGAAACTCAAGGATTTCCTTCACGATCATAACGTTTATATCGCCATACCCCTTAAAACCAGCGCTGGCCTTCAGGGCATCATGGTCTTAGGTGAAAAAGCCTCAGGTGACATTTACAATTCTCAGGATCTTAATATCCTGGAAATCTTCGCCCCTCCCATGGCTATAGCCATCCAAAACTCCCTCGCTTTCGATGAAATTGCCCGGTTCAACATCACTCTCCGTCAAAAAATCAAAGACGCCACCTCCGACTTGAGAAAAGCCAATCTAGAACTTCGCCACCTCAACAAGTTAAAAGACGAATTTGTCTTTATCTCCACCCATGAGTTGAAAACCCCCGTTACTGTCCTCAAAGGCTACATGGCCATGATCAACGACGGCAACTACGGTCAAGTAAACGACAAACTCCAGGAACCCCTCAAAGAAATGCAAGGCGCCACCGGTCAGTTGGTGCAGCTAGTTAACGACCTCCTGGAGATTGCTCGCTCCGAAGCCAAAACCCTCCAAATCCAAACCTCTCCAATCGAAATCTGTTCTGTTATCGACAATAGCCTCGAGGGTTTGCGCACCCTGGCCCAACAAAAAGGCTTGGAGTTGAATCACGATTGCCGACCCAAACAAATCTATGCCATGGCCGACCCCGACCGCATCCGCGAAATTCTTAATAACCTCGTTTCAAATGCCATCAAGTATTCCGATACCGGCACCATCACTATCGACCACGTCATCGAAGGCGACCACGTCATCACTCACGTCAAAGACCAAGGTGTGGGCATCGACGAAAAAGACCAGTCCAAAATTTTCACCCGCTTCTTTAGAGCCGACGAACAAGCCAGCAAAGTCCCCGGCACCGGCCTTGGACTCTTCATCGTCAAACAAATTGTCGAAAAAATGGGTGGCAAAATCTGGTTTCAAAGCAAGCTCGGCAAAGGCACCACCTTCTCCTTCTCCCTACCCAAGGCTAAACCCCCTGCCTCAAATTAGCTCTGTTTCGGTCTTTGGGCCGCTTTCCACTCCAACACTTGTTTGATCAAATCTGCTACTCTTTTAGGATCAAACTCTCCTTTATCTAGGTAATACATTGCACCTCGGGCTATCACGTCTTTTTCCTCATTTACTTTCTTGAGTCCCGTTAACACTATCACTGGAATCCCCTTGGTAACTGGATCTTTTTTTAGCGCATCCAAGACCTGCAAACCATTCATCTTGGGCATCATCACATCCAATATCATCACGTCCGGCTTTTCCTTTGTAGCCATCGCCACCCCCTCTTCGCCGTTTTCCGCATTCACTACCGTATACCCCGCATTGGTTAACATCGAGTGATACAGCTTGGATAATAACGCGTCGTCTTCCACCACCAAAACTTTAGCCATAGTTTGATGAGTATAGTAGGCTAAGCCCGTCTTTACAAGTCTCCTTACTTGGTATCCTGCTTACTTCCAACTATTTCTAGAAAGTCTCCAATCCTCATCACTTTGCCATAGCTTGAGTCGCCTCCGAATCCTAAAATCAGTTCAGGCTCCATTACATCGTGTGCTTTAAACAGGCCCAAAACACCAGAATTAGCCTCTTCCTTTCTTCTCTCCTTAATCGCCAAAATTGGTAAACCATACTCTTCATCCCACTCAAACCTAAGCCCTTCCCAACCGTTCTGAGTACGATGCAAAGCTGTTGCAAGCCTGTCCACACTAACAGCAACCTCCTTAGAGTTAGCTCTAAACTCCTTCACATGATCATTCAACCTGGCCATTTGCAACCATTTGCCGTCATGTTTTCCACTTTCCCCTCCTCTTCCTTTTCTCAAAAGTCCCTGAAAGATCCATGCAAAAATGCCCTTGCCACTCACTGACCCAATATAAACTACCATCATTTCTATTTCATTAGACTCAGGAGTAACAATTTCTCTCACCAAACCTATCGGTTCAACCGCAATTTGAATTTCATATTGTGAATTATCTAAAGATGTAATTTCCGATTGGCCGACCCTGTCCAGTAATACTTCTTTTGTCAATTCTTCTGATACCACTTTAATCAGATCTGAAGAAGCCACTTCCTCTCGTAAATCAGTCGACCTTTCTGTTAGATATGTCATCCTATTTTCAAATTATTTTAATAATTAATTTCAAAATCCAACTCATTTTATTATTCATTCATTACCCTATCAAACCACACTAGCGCCTTCAACAAAGATTGCTTCCGTTCTTGAACTATTTCCCATCAATTTCTCAATAGCTCTTTTCCTAAATATCTCCATATTATCTCCAAAAGTTTGACCTACACATATTCCCTAATCCATTTGAAATCATATTTTAACTTAGTTCCCTAAACTTTCACTATTTAAAAGCAGTATCACCGGATCACCAATAAACACCCCACTACCTAACCTTTGCCTAAACTCACTCGGCCTTAACTCCTCAAATTCTAACCACATTTCTCTATTGGGAAACTTTAATCGTCTATCACTCTTCAATTCTGGCCACCAAGTATCAAACTTCGCTGTATCCTGATTCCTTCCATAAACTTCAAACAACATATTTTTCATTGCTTCCCCAAAATTACTCAAGCCCATAAACGTCTTCAAGACCTCAATCCCTATTTGCCTTCGATCTAAATTTTCTTCAACATCCTTAGCCCTTGCTATCCATTTTTCGAAACTTTCTCTCTGGACTCTAACATCTCTGCTACCAGGAGAAACTTCACCTTTAAACCAAATCACACCCTGATGATCTTGCGACATAAACGGTACGCTTACTTGAATTTCATAATCACTACCATCTTTGGTAACCATAATTTCCAAACTGGAACCCACCCAAAAACTTTCTTCTCGCTCTGAGTCATTCTCTCCATTAGCCCTAAATCTTCCCACAACCATCTTGCCCATTTTATGAGTATCTCCCAAATTTCTAACCACCCAATCAGGATAAATCTCTGCTGATCTTGGAGTTTCAGATTTTGGCATTTGCACACCTTGATGAAATTTTTACAATCTAAACTTACTTCAGTTTCGCCGTTTCCTTGTGCTCAGTATGTTTGCGGCAAGTCGAGCAGAACTTGTTTAACTTTAGTTTCGACTCTGTATTTACCTTATTTCTCTCGGTTAGATAATTAAAATTGCCACACACACTACAGACCAATCCGTAGTTTCCGCGTGGGCCTTTCTTTTTCTTTGCCATAATTCTCCTTATTCACTAAAAAAGCAGTCTCACTGCCAGGCAAGTAGTATACAAAAAATTTACCAGTTTATAAAGAGACCTCTTATTTTCCACCTTTAATCCTCCACCAAATACTCCTTAGCCAATTCTGGCTATCATCGTTCTTTCTTTTTGGCTTTTCATCTACTCTCTCTGGTCCACTTTTGCCCATAACAAACCCTATCTCCTCTTCAGTAATACTAACTAGGTTCTCATAGGTTTCTTTAAATCTATCAAAAATCAACTCCACCAAACTGTCATTAACTCTTAATTTTTTCAACTCTCTCGCTTCAACTTTACTCAACCCCTTAAAAAACAACTGCTCTCTAGCTCCTTTTCCTTTAAATTCCATCAATTGAATATCTTCAGCGACCTCTCCACTAGCAATCATTTTTAGAAAATAATGCCAAATAACAATTGGTAATTTTTTTTCATCGTCAAGTATTTCAAAATCATCTTTCCTGTCAAACGGAGACTTACTCATCAAAAATTCAGCTACCGTTCCATTTTTTCCTAATCTAGGATACTCACTTGTATCAACCGAAAACTCAAAAAAACCTTCTCTACTCATTGCCAGATATCACACTTCTTCTAAAACGGTATATGCATTTATACCAACACCTTCTTGACCTAATTCGAATAAAGGGTTCAAAAAAATTATTACTCTGTCCTTCCCTGAACCTAACGTGACTGTTGTATCACCAATCTCTTTTCGCTTTTTCTCAATTTCAGCCATTTTCAAAAGAAATGCTTTCTCACGTTTTGTATCTTTCTCACTTAATTCACCTCTCCCAACTCCTCCATTTCCCCATCAGGACCTACCAACCCACTATACAATCCCCCCATTTCTTTCATCAATTCTTCCAAGTCTGTAGGTTGTTCCCCTTCCGGATGTGCCATATTAACCTCACTCAATTTAATTTCCCGCTATTCTACCAAAAAGGGCGACCTCTGGGGCCGCCCTTAAACATTTTTATTTATTTTTGACTTATTCTTGAGGCTCTTCTTGAGCCGGAGCCGTTGTCGGTGAAGCCGTCGGGCTTGCCTGAGTCTCTCCTTCAGGCTCAGCCGCAGCTTCTTCACTGGAACCCAAGAGCAATAAGAAATCTACACTACCGGGGTCTGCCTCTCCAGCTGGCAAATCCACCACCTCGACGTTAAACAGTTGTGACACCTTCTCAGTCAGTTCATCGCTCGCGTTTACTTGCACTAACATCGAGTTCTCGTATTGACTGGCTGCTGGCCCCGAGGCTGGCACAGTGGCATTAGGAAAGACACGAGAAAGAAGTTCTTCCATTCTGCCTTCAAGGTCTTCAAACTCAGTTCCGTTACGAATCTCCATACTAAACTCGTCTTGTTGAGGCTGAACTTGACCACCGATATTAATTGGCGCCACGTTTAGCAGTTGTTTAGAGCTTGGCCTATACAAATATGCTTTCCTCTGAGCCGGATCTGTGGCATTGGCATACAACAGGACTTTGTCACCATTTTCCGCATCAGCAAAAAAGGGTTGTCTTTCTTTCAAGGTTGAAGCATCCGAAACTGTCGCCAAAGTCGGAGTAATCCCATCTGGCAACTTGATCAACTTGGACACTTCCGTTACCACGGCCGCCACTTCTTCCTCACCGGCCGATCCACTCTCCCTTAATGCCTGAATTTCTTGTTGCGATTGCCAATACATGTAACCCAATCCTCCAGCAGCCAGCAGTGCGGCTACCAACACCACCGGTATAACCAGTTTTCCCATGTTTCTTTTTGACCTTGTTGTTTCCTCTGTCATTTTCCCTCCAATTAATCTTCCGAGGATAACACTCTAGCACAAAATTGCCTGTTTAACAAACACTTTTTCTTGGCTCTTTCTCAATAATTATTTTATTTTCTATCGTTTCAAACTTCTCACTTAATTCAATTCACCCATCTCTCCAATTTGCTTTTTGGGTTTACTCTCATACTCTCAATTTGATCCCACTTCTGGAGCCGTCCCCGGGACTCGAACCCGGAACCCCTTGTTTACAAAACAAGTGCTCTGCCGTTGAGCTAGGACGGCCAATCATCATCCACAAACCAACTTCCTATTATACCCTCTCCTTCTCCCACTGCCAGATTTTATCTCTCTAACTGGTTCAATCCTGCCTCAATCAATTCCGCCACTTTCTGCCACAATAGTACTTCAATTTCGTCCGGATAACTCCTTCCCGCTTTTTCTCGATCCAGCTCCTCAAGGGCCTGGCGTCTAATATCTACCACCTCTTCCCACAATCGCACTCTTAAGTTCAACAACCCCAATATTGCGTGTGGTACCGCTGCCGCCAACATCACCTTCATGCTTTCATTTGTTCTTTTGTCCTCCCTTGCAATCAATTTGCTTACCACTTCATTTGGATTGTTGCCCTCATTTGTTCTTTCAGCCGCCGCCGCCACAAATACAATTGACCCCGCTTGCCTGCTAGCTGCCATCACTTCACGAAAATATTTTCCGTTTAGCGAATTCCTGGCGCTCTCAAAATCCATCGCCTCACCATGTAAATCTGGAATAACCAACTTTCCCTCTTCCACTAACTCTCTTTCCTTTTCTCTTAACGTCGGACAAAATGTCATATATTCCATAGTCTCAAGTGATCGCCAAAACCCTCTCAACCTTGGATCAAACCAATGCTTAGCCCCTACAGGAACCACAATTCGATTTGCCGCCGGTTTTCCTTCTTTTTCCAATTCCCGCCCCAAAGCTATCCCTATCGCCACCGCATCCAACATTGAGTGGTGCGCAATCAGAACCGTTACCGAACCTGTCTTTAAATGTTCTCTCACCGACTCCACCCCATGCCTTGTGCTTTCGTCCTCACTCAGTCTCGATACAGCCAAAAACATCCTTCCCACTGGCACCTCATTTGGCATAAAAGGCAACAAACACCCCTTTGAGCCAGGTAGAAAAAAGTCCTTTTTAACATTCGCCCCACCAAACCCTTCTTCTATTCCGATAACATCAACGTTTAATTCTTCTTTCACTAGCTTAAGTTTTCTCCTGCTGTCTAACTTGCTGATTGAAAAATTACTTATAAATACCTATTTGTTTCTGGGCTCAACAATCACAATACTATTTTTATTGACACCTCTCTCTGCTATTCCGGATAGTCCCATCGGATACACTACAGGAATTCCTAAATCATCCACCACTCTCTGCTCGATACCATGTCCGGCTGGATTGCAAGTATTTAGTACCACCACTGCGTATTTCTCCGATGCCGCTTTTCCGGTATAAGGATCAACCAATTCACTTAAATTCTCTAAAAGTACATTCGCCTCTATATCTGCCCCATATATCTCTCCCACTCCTAGTTTTTCGTCTCCTCCGTGTCCCACAATTAACAAAATCTTCTTATTTACTCTTTCTGCTTCAGCCAAAAGCTTGTCTAATTCATCAGCATTCATTATCTGGGAAAATATCGCATCTAAGCTGGTTTTTCGGTTCATCATTCCAATTTTTTTGTCATTTACTAGCAAGTCCAACTGATCATTTCTGTCTCTAGTGTGACCAATCAGGACATATGGATTTTGTTCATTCGGCAAATGCTCATTCGGTCTAAAATCCATTAGATCAATACCCACCCCTTCGTAAGTCAAACCTTCTATCAACATCGCTGCCGGTGTTTCCACAAATTGCGATACTTGTTCTCCCAACTTTTCTCTACTATTTGGGCCTACCTCGACATTAGTGTCAATCATTCGCTCTGGAATCAGGAAAAATCTGCCCTGAATTCCTAACTCTGGAACCATTCCTCTATCTGTCATAATCATTAAATTGTATCAAACATACAATAATTTAACCTTGCTATAATCCCCCCATGCCCCCCAAAACCTATCACCAAACCCCCTTTGCCAAATACTATCGTCAATTAGACGAAATCGACAAAGGCAAACGCTATTCCCACGAATTCGGCTCCATCATGATCCTTTCTCTAGTCGAAGAAGTTGGCGAGATGGCCCGAGCCTATCTGGCCGAACACGGCCGGAAGCGCACCAACTTGGCCGCCCAACAAGACGAAACCTACGAGCAAGAATTAGGCGACCTCATGCTCACCATCCTCCGTTTCGCCCGAGTCAAAAACATCAACCTCGACGAGCGCATTATGTACAGCCTCGAGAAAATCAAATCCCGCCAGCGCCAACCCAAAAAATAGCTTTACTCCTCTGCATCCAGACCTGCCTCATGTTTTTGCTTCAATTGTTCTAAAAATTTAATCTTTGCATTGATTAAAGCAGTCTTCTTCGAACTCCCAACCCCTGTACTCTCATACGCTTGGCCATTCATTTCCACTCGCCATATCGCTCTGTACTCCTTTGAATGATCTGGGCCATCACTAATTATCTCTTCATTCGTTACTACCAGACTTTTCTCATCATTTATCCAAAAATTAATCATACCTAACAAAACTCTCCAATCGTTCTGCATCCGTTCCCAGGCCAAACTGGCAGCCTGCTTCCATCCCTTGCTATTACTCTGCCTTTCAAACACCAACAATCTCTGAATTTTTGCTGGAATCTTTTGCGACTCACATCTTTCTGCCCATGCTTCCCAAAATTCATCACTCTCATCCCCGCTCTCATCCAAGTTTCTAAATACTCTTGCCAACTGTCCCTCACTCAATCTATCCATCTCCCCGTTTAAAGCTAGATCTAACCACTCTTCTAGGGAATTTTTACTTACTTTTTCACCTTTACGACGGCGTTTTTCCCAAGCCTTGCTTCGGTTAAACTGGTTTAAACCTAACGCAAACCGTTCCAACTCTTTCGCCGAATAAACTTCCCCACCCGCCAACCATGCCGCCAACTGTTGCATATTTATTAGTGCCTCAACATCCCTCAATGGCGCACTAAACCTTCCATGTGGTCGATTCAATAAATCATGTCTTATATGCTTGGCTGCCAACACTGTCTGCCTTCTCGGAAAAAATGCACCTGGCGGAATTTCAATTTTTTGGTAATTCTCATCATAATATTCCACTGTCCCATCTTTATTTACTGAATCATAAACAGGAATTGGTGCCTCTACCCTGTTTTCAAGGTAATTGCGATAGAGTATCGGAATATTATTATCCAAACAAAACTGGGCTAAAAGTTCATTAGTCAAAGCCATCAGCTCACTCTCGCTAGCATACGCTCTAGGGAAATCTCTAGCCACTTCCCCACTTCCTCCCATTACCACTTCTCCCCTATCTTTCCTTCGTTGCCTCAAACTCTCGCTTATTACTTCCAAATCCTCTACTCCACCCACTCCTTCAATCTCGCTTTTTTTCTCCAGGGCTTGTTCTAAATCGGCATAACTAACCTGCTTTGTGTTTTCTACATAAGACAAATAAACTTGTACTTCACTCACTTGCCCGCTGTCTGCATCATAATCCAACTGCAGCGTTACCGTCGGTCTTATTTTTCCTTCAGCCAAACTCGACATTTCATAGGTTATATCTTCTCCCAGCATCGGATCCCTTGTCGGATGAAATTTACTCTCCTTTTTAACCAAAGCCTGATCATGCCATTCAGATTTCGGATCTACCATCACCGAAGCGTCAGCAATCGACACCCATATTCTGTACTTTTTTTCACCCAATTTCTCAACCCACTTTACTTGTTCCGGATCTGGATCACCTTCATTATCGGTACTAAACCCCTTAACCTGTCGTCTATCCTTAAATACTTCCTCATTAAAGGTTACTACTTCAAGTGGACCATAAATTTTATTATCTGCGCCTTGATCGATCACAAATTGATGGTAGCACCTTACATTTGTTTTAGTCACCCTCAAGTTTCTTCGACCAGCAACAACTATTCTTTAGAGTACAAGCTTCTCAAAACCACCCCCACAAAAGCAAACAATATAAAAAAACGTCCCTCAAGCCATCCAAAATTAGAATAGGTTATTTCTTTTCGGAGTCTCACTTTCATATTTCGCTTTCATCTCCCACAAACCCCCTCTTTTAACAAAACCCACTACTTCTTCCCATTCACCCCTACTCTGCCTTTCATAGCAAGTAACTTGCCCATCTCTTCCTGCCGAATCTTCATAAACTATTTTTCTATTTTCCCCTTCATAGACAAAATAAACTATATTTCCTCTAGTTGTGGCCAACACAATACTTTCGCATTTCTCTTCCACTTCCCCTATCCATTTTTTCCCATCTCCACTTAGTTTAATATTGAATTTTCGCTCCAATAATCTCTCTAATACTCCTTCCATTGCCCTATTCGAATCCGCAGCTTTTAAACTTCCAACAACCTTCTCCACTTGAGCCGCATGTGAAAGCTCAAATCTTCCATTCATCAAGTCGATAACTTTCGTATCTGGTTCCCCACTTACCACTCCTTCTGCTATTTCATTAGACCCTTGCAAAATTCCCATACTAACAATTTAACATTTTTTCCCACTCAATCAACAATAAACACACTTTTGTTTAGTCCTCCTCACCAAAGCGCCGCTTGATAGCGGCGCCTTCAACAAACATAAAAAAGAAAATTATTTCTTTTTAGCGGCCTTTTTCTTAGCTGGTTTCTTAACCGCCTTTTTAGCTGGTTTCTTACCTGGCATTCCTCACCACCCCCTTTATTGCCAAAAAAGCTCACCTCTTACAGGCAAGCATCCTCTCAAATAGCGGTAGAAAAAAGTCTTTTCAACATTTTTCACCTATTTACAAAATTACACTTTTGTTTTACGTTTTCAAGACATCAAACCAGATCAGAATTGCCAATTTCTCCTCCTTCTTTCTCAATTCAAACCCACCAAACCCACAAATATTTGCTATCCTTATCCTATGAAACCCTTTCTCACTATCTCCCTTCTTTTAGTATTTCAACCGCTTGCCGGATTCCTGTTTGTAATTACTGGTTTAACCGGAATGATTTCGGATGGCGGTCCTCTCCCTTTTCATTTAGGGTTTACCTTTTGGCTCTGGTTAATCAGTAATATATTACTTGTGCCTCTTTGTTTCATCCTTATGTTAAAACACATCAAACATAATCGGTTTAAAAAAGCTATTCTCACCTGCCTTCACCTCACCATCCCTATTCTGGTTGCAGTGGTAGCCTATGGACTGGATTACATTATCGCCAAAATATTTGTCTCCCCACACGCAAATACTACCGGCTTTGAGTATCTTATGTCCATTCAGTTCTTTCTTTCTTCTTTGATTACCTACTTCAGCCTTTATCGTCTCCATTACTCTCCCGCTCCCCCAATTTATTCCCGACCCAAACTAGCCCACTAGAAATGATTTCAGCCTTTTCTCCCTCACCGCCTTGCTTTAATCCATTTGTTTGACTACTCTAGTTACATGCTCTTTGGTCTTTCCAAATTCATCACTGCCCTAGTTGCCCTCTGGATTGGTTCAGGTATGGTTGTCACCTCCATCAATCGTATCTCCAGACGTCTCCATCTCTCATCCTTTCTTGTATCTTTCTTCCTCCTTGGGTTTGCCACCTCCACCCCCGAGATTTCCGTCGGTATCAATTCCATTCTCGACAATACCCCCCAAGTTTTTGTCGGCAATTACATTGGCGGCTCTATTGTAATCTTGCTTTTAATCATTCCCGTCCTGGCCATTCTTGGCGGCCAATTAAACTTAAGGCACCAAATCTCCAACCGAAACCTTGCCCTCACCTTGAGCGTCATCGGCTTCCCCATCTTGTTAACCCTCAATCAAAAAATCACTCAACTCGAAGCCCTTCTTTCTCTAATCTTGTACCTCTCCACCCTCATGTTCCTCAAAAACGAGCGCCAGCTTCAAGACCTCATTCCCGCTCGTAAGATCAAGTTCAATCGCACTCTCCTATTTCTATTCCTCAAAGTCATTTTTGGCATCCTAATCGTCTTTTTTGCCAGTGACATCGTCGTCGCCCAAACCGTCCAGGTTTCCCAATTTCTAGGACTTTCCACATTTGTGGTTAGTCTCATGGTCATCTCCATTGGCACCAACCTACCAGAATTTTCTATCGCTCTCAGATCAGTCATACTAAATAAAAAAGCCGTCGCTTTTGGCAATTACCTTGGCTCTGCCTCTTTTAACACTCTCCTTATGGCAATTATGACTCTCTATTACGGCTCCACCATCAGCATCAATAACCACGCCTCCATCACTCTCTCTATCTTTCTTCTGTCTCTGGTTTTTTTCTATCTCTTTGCCAAAAGCAAACACACCATCTCCCGCTCCGAGGCGTTCATATTATTAGGTTTTTACCTCTCAATCATCACTTTTGAGGTAGTCTTAAACACTCTCAAATTCTAACCATATTCTCACCAAAACTCCCTAATTTATGGCTAAAATAGCCGCATGCGCTATTCTCT
>CAYNMS010000019.1:0-27907 GCA_964398525.1 uncultured Pseudomonadales bacterium
GCCTCCCTGGCATCTTTCGTCTCACCTGCCGTTCTTTCAAATGCGCTAATCGCTCTTAAAACTGCCTCTAAAAGCCACTTACCCTGCGCCGTTATTTCTCAAAAATCAAGTTCGCTTCTTGAAATTTTACCTCAATTACTTGAACATGGTTTAACTGAGGTTATCACCAACCCCAAACACTTGAGCATTACCAGATCAAATTTATCCACAGCCGAACTTCATCACATTAGTAACTAACAATTTTACTTTTATGGCAGTTATTAAAAATCTTTTTGCCAAACAAATTCTTGACTCCCGGGGTATCCCTACAGTCGAGGCTGTGATCGAGCTGGATACCGGTCACATCTTTACCAGTTCCGTGCCAGCCGGCACGTCCACTGGCAAATATGAAGCTGTGGAACTCAGAGACGGCAATCAAACCCGATATTTCGGCATGGAGGTTTCCAAGGCTGTGTTTTCAGTTAATCAAACCATCGCTCCCCGGCTTAAAGGCCTAGATCCCAGTCAACAAACTCAAATCGACCAAATCATGGTTGAATTGGATGGCACAAAAAACAAATCCAAACTTGGTGCCAACGCCATACTAGCCGTCTCTCAAGTGGCCTGCAAAGCCGGAGCGGCTATTTATAATCTCCACATTTTTGACTACATTCAAAAAAAATATAATCTTACCTCCCAACCCAAAGTACCCGTCCCTACTTTTAACATGATCAATGGCGGCAAGCATGGCGCTGGCAATTTGGATTTTCAAGAATTTTTAATCATCCCCACCGCCACTAAATCCTTTGCCGAGTCTCTTCGTTTGTCGGTAGAAATCTATCACGCACTCGAAACGGCTCTCACCCAAATGAATGCCATTCACTCTGTTGGTATCGAAGGCGGTTTTGCTCCCAATCTTTTTACTAATAAGGATGCCCTTGAAATTCTAATTGAGTCCATCCGCCGCACCGATTACATTTTTGGTAAAGATGTCTTTCTTGGTCTTGATGTTGCCGCCTCCCACTTTTATCAAGAAGGTCGTTACAAAATCAAAGATCGTCCCAAACCCGTTACACCTGAAGAGCTCGTCGACTTTTATAAAGAATTAAACGGCAATATCCAACTCTACTCTCTCGAAGACCCTTTTATTGAAGATGACTGGAAGTCATGGAGTCATCTCACCTCTGAAATTAGCGACAACACTTTGATTGTTGCTGACGATCTTATCGCCACCAATCACGAGAGGCTCCTCAGAGCTATCAACGAGAAAGCTTGCACTGCGGTTTTGATCAAACCCAATCAAATCGGTACCGTCACCGAAACCGTAGAAGTCGTTAAAACCGCCAAAGAGGCCAATCTCCAGATCATCGTTTCCCATAGATCTGGTGAAACCAATGATACTTTTATCGCCGATTTTGCCGTTGGTGTCGGAGCCAATTACACCAAATTCGGCGCTCCCAGTAGGGGGGAGCGTACTGTCAAATACAACCGCCTCTTAGATATCAATCAACTTTTCGAACCTCAAACTAATCATCAACCAGCCGGTGCCAAAAATGTATAACGGTCCAACCCTCAGAGAAATTATCAATGATGCTCGCAGAGATCATGTCGCTGTCGGCCACTTCAATATCAGCAACCTTGAAGCTCTCTGGGGTATATTCAAAGCAGCTCAATCCCTTTCTGTTCCAGTCATCATTGGCGTCTCCGAGGGAGAGCGAGATTTTATCGGCGTCAATCAAGTTTCAGCTCTTGTTCGTAGCCTTCGTGATGAATTTAATTATCCGATTTTTCTTAACGCCGATCACTGTTACTCATTCGAAACCGTCAAGACTGCTGTTGATGCGGGTTTTGACGCAGTCATATATGATGGAGCCCAATTGCCTTTTGCAAAAAACATTGATCTTACTCATCAATGTGTCGATTATGCGCGATCCGCCAACCCCAAAATAATCATCGAAGCCGAACTCGGTTATATTGGCACTTCCAGTAAACTTTTAGACGAAATCCCCGAGGGGGCAGGCGCAGATCCATCACTTTTAACTAAACCCGAAGAAGCGGCCACCTTTGTAGAAAAAACCGGCGTTGATCTTTTTTCTCCAGCCGTGGGTAACATTCATGGCATGCTCAAAAATATTAAAAACCCCCATCTCAACATCGAACGTGTCTCCCAAATCAGCCAAACCACTGGCTTACCTTTAGTTTTGCATGGCGGTTCCGGTATCAGCGACGACGATTTTGTTGCCGCCATCAATGCTGGCATGGCTATCGTCCACATCAATACTGAAATCCGTTTGGCTTACAAACAAGCCCTCACCAAAGCCTTACAAAATTCCGACGAAATTGCCCCGTACAAATACGCCCAACCAGCTGTTGAGGCTGTTCAGGAAATAGTCACCGCTCGCCTCAAGCTCTTCAATAAAATCGCTTAATTTCTTAATTAAATCGCCTTATCACACCCACTACTTTACCCTGTATTCGTACGTTAGTTGCATAAATCGGTCTCATAGTTGCATTTGCCGGTTCCAATCGGATTCTGGTGGATTCTTTAAAAAATCTCTTTAAAGTTGCCAATCCGTTTTCCAATAATGCTACTACAATCTGCCCATCAGTGGCTTCTGTTTGTTCCTCTACCACCACATAATCACCATCCAAAATTCCATCTTCAATCATGCTATCTCCTTTAACTTGGAGCACAAACGATCGTCTCTTGCCGGTAACCATAGTAGGTGACACTGTAAAAGAAGCATTGGGGTCAGTCATGGGTTCAATTGGACTTCCTGCCGCGATGTAACCCATGATAGGCAGTTCAATGCCTTCCATTGCAGAAGCAATTCTTTTATCAATCAACTCAATCCCTCTAACCGCTCCTTCATATTTTTTCAATACTCTTTTTTTAACCAAGGCATTAATATGCTCATGCACCGTTGCCAAAGAAGACACTCCTAAACAATTGGCAATTTCTTTTAGAGTAGGGGAATAGCCATTTTTTTGAGTATACTGGGCGATGAAATCAACAATTTGTCGTTGTCGTTTATATAATGTTACTGGCATATACTCTCCATTTAATTGTTATCTAGACTCCCGTAACCCTAACTAACTTATTCCAAACTATACCCACACAATACCCAAACATAAAGACTTCGTCAACCTTATCTTTTTATATCATATTTAATCAAACTTGGTAGTACTTATTCCCAAAACCCAATTCTTCAATTCTACATTCTCAGTTATAATCATCCCATGTCTCGTCCTTTTCAATCTTTCAAACTAATTTCTCCCTTTTCCCCCACCGGGGATCAACCTCAGGCAATCGCCAACTTGAGTCAAAATATTGCCTCCTCTGTCTCGGATCAAGTACTTCTCGGCGTTACTGGCTCCGGTAAAACCTACACCATCGCCAAAGTCATCGAAGCCACCCAAAGACCTACTTTAATTATTTCTCACAATAAAACCTTGGCTGCTCAACTGTATCAGGAGTTTCGCGATTTTTTTCCCGACAATGCCGTCTCTTACTTTGTTTCCTATTATGATTATTACCAGCCAGAAGCCTATATTCCCCAAACCGACACTTATATTGAAAAAGAGACTGATATCAATCAAGAAATCGACAAACTTCGCTTGTCTGCTACCACCAATCTTTTGACTCGCCCCGATGTTATCGTCATAGCCTCGGTCTCTTGTATTTATAATCTCGGTTCCCCCGTTGAATACGGACGCTACATCCTAGAAATTGTTGCCGGCCAGATTGTCTCCAGAGAGAGTATTTTTGCCAGACTTATCGAGCTTCAATACGAGAGATCTACTACCGACCTAACCCGAGGCTCTTTCAGAGTACGTGGGGACACGGTCCAGCTTTGGCCAGCTTACGAAGATTACGCCCTTCGTTTGGTGCTTCTCGACAATCAAATAGAATCCATTACCCCCATCGATCCCATATCAGGCCTTCCTCTTCCTGAGGAAAAATTAAAAAATTTCAACCTGTACTCTAATCAACAAGCTTTTGTGATTTATCCAGCTAAACATTACCTCACCAACCCCATCTCTCAAAAATCTGCCATCGAGCAAATTCGCTCCGATCTCCGTGACAGATTAGCCTATTTCAAGTCCCAAAACAAGTTAGTAGAAGCACACCGCCTAGAGCAAAAAGTTTCCTACGATCTTGAAATGATCGAAGAGTTTGGTTTTGTCAACGGTATCGAAAACTATTCTCGTTACTTTGACGGCAGAAAACCAGGTGATCCGCCGTTCTCTCTTATCGACTATTTTCACCACAATGTCGATTTGTTCAAGGCTTCAGGCTTCCTCACCATTGTCGATGAATCCCACATCACTCTGCCTCAAATCCGGGGTATGTATTTTGGTGACCGTTCTCGCAAACAAACCCTTATCGATTTCGGTTTTCGCCTCCCAGCGGCCATTGACAATCGACCTCTAACTTTTGAAGAGTTTTACTTTCGTGTGCCCACTCGCGTCTATGTTTCAGCCACCCCCAATCCCTGGGAAATTGAACAATCCAATCATCATGTTGTCGAGCAACTCATCCGTCCTACTGGTATTACCGATCCAGAAATTGAAATTAGACCTGTAAGCAACCAAATTCCAGACCTGGTGGTAGAAATTGTCAAACGTCTGAAAATTGGCCAACGTACTCTAGTCACTACTCTAACCAAACGTATGGCCGAAGATCTTACTGAATTTTTAAACGACGAGGCTAAGGTTACCGCCCTGTTTCCCGATACGGCTACCATGATCAATTTACCCAAAGTTGCCTACCTGCACTCTGATATCGATACTCTCGATCGTTCCGATATTCTTGACGATCTTCGTTTAGGTAAATACGACGTCTTGGTTGGCATCAATCTTCTCAGAGAAGGCTTAGATTTACCTGAGGTTAGTCTCGTAGCTATACTAGACGCCGATAAAGAAGGTTTTCTTCGCTCCCGCACCTCTCTTATCCAAACCATGGGCAGAGCCGCCAGACACCAGGAGGGCAGAGTCATAATGTATGCCGATCGGATAACCAATTCTATGAAACAAGCTATGGGCGAAGTTGAACGTCGTCGACATATTCAACTTGACTATAATCAAGAAAATCATATTACTCCTCAGTCTATCATCAAACCCATTCGACCCGTCCTGATCAAACGGGACAAATCCAGCTCTCCAACAGGCAAAAACATCATCCAGCTGAGTAAAAAAGAAGTCGTGGATCTTGAAGAGATCAATTCCGACGATCTCACTCCTTCCGATCGACAAAAACTCAAAAAGGGTCTTACCCGACGCATGAACCAAGCCGCTCGTGATCTAGATTTCGAACTCGCCGCCCAAATTCGCGACAAAATTCAATTACTTTGAAACTTCCATTTCTTCAAAAGCTTTAATAATCTTCATCCATCATATCTCTTCCGCTATCTATGAGTTGATCTAAATGTATTTCATGCATTAGCTCAACCAAGGCGGTCACTTCCCCTTTTTTAAGCAGTTGGAAATTAACCCTTTCAAGCTTTAAAGGTACTTCAACTAACTTGATAAGGCCGTCTGGACGAGTAATTTTAATCTCAATTTTGTCTCCCATAATTCTAATCTGAATATCATATTCTCCCTTGTCTCTAAGACTTCTAGAAAAAATACGAATTTCTTGCTCCAACCACAAATTCGCTTTATTTCCTTGAACAACCCTAATCTCAGGCTTTTTTCTCGAATCCGAAACAGTGATACGTGGCACTTTTTGTCTAATATCCATTTTTAGTAATAATGTACTTTGCTCTTCGTTCAAATTACCCCAATTTGGTACAGGCATTTTAGTATCTACATCAATATAAGTAAGCCTTCCCACATCATTATAATGTGCCAAAGACGAAGACCTTGATGTCTGACTTGAATCAACACAAACATTTCCTAGCTCATAGTTGTCAAAAATATAAATGCTTGGGCCTTCAATCACAAAAGCCAATGCGTAAAAACCAGCGTCACTATTTAATGCTCTAATAATTTCCAAGGATTTAAATTTTTTATCGAATGGGGGTAAAAGCTGGATTTTATCTTTTGTCAGCAATCCTTTTGAAATTTTTTCATCCCTAATCAAATTCTTTTTCAGAATAACAAGCCCAATTCCCACGGTCTCTTCCATCCTCAAGTGCGACTCATTAAAATTAAATGACATCATTTTTCAAAGCCAAAAATTAATCATAAAAATACCGCCAGCATTATAAAACATTTAACCCCTCCAGTTTGTATTTGTTCTCCACTCTTCCAATTTAATTTAATCCGCGCTACAATAAACCTTCGCCTATTTTTCGGTAATTGCTTCAATCATGTCAGACTACATCCATATCACCGGTGCTAGACAACATAACCTAAAAAACTTGGACCTCAAAATCCCCAAGCATAAGTTTGTCGTGCTCACCGGTCTTTCTGGAAGCGGTAAAAGTTCCTTGGCTTTTGACACGGTTTATGCCGAAGGCCAACGCCGCTATGTCGAATCCCTTTCCTCCTACGCTCGGCAGTTTTTGGGCATCATGAACAAGCCGGAAGTCGATTCTATTGACGGCTTGTCTCCTGCTATTTCCATCGATCAAAAAACCACTAGCCACAATCCTCGCTCCACCGTCGGCACCATTACCGAAATTTATGACTATCTTAGGCTTTTGTTTGCTCGAGTTGGCCATCCTCATTGTCCCAACTGTGGTCGACAAATCAGCAAACAGTCAGTTGATCAAATCGTCTCTGGTATCTTTCGCCACATCAAAGATGAGCTTCGAGTTCAACCAGTCACCAGACTTCTTATTCTCTCTCCGGTCGTTCGCGACAAAAAAGGTGAATTTACTTCTCTTTTAGACAACCTTCGCAGAAAAGGTTTTACTCACGCCCGTATTGATAACCAATTCATTTCTTTAGATGAAGATATTGTCCTGCTCAAAAACAACAAACATACTATTTCAGCCGTCATCGAACGCATCAGCTTGTCTCAATCAGACCAAAAAAACGAATCTGTCCA
Source organism: uncultured Pseudomonadales bacterium (assembly GCA_964398525.1). Classification (GTDB taxonomy): domain Bacteria; phylum Patescibacteriota; class Microgenomatia; order UBA1400; family CAYNFZ01; genus CAYNMS01. The sequence continues at coordinate 6,977 of CAYNMS010000019.1, forward strand.
AACAAAACTCAAGCAAAGACTCCGCTCAGCCCTGGAGTTGTCTCTAGAAATTTCCGGCGGTCTGGCCATAGCCAGCTTCATTAATGATCAATCCTTTGATTTTCCGAAAAATCCTCAAAATTATAAAGACTTTCTCTATTCTGAGCATTTTGCCTGTCCGGAATGTAATCTGTCTCTTCCCGAAATCGAACCCCGACTATTCTCTTTCAATTCTCCTCACGGTGCCTGTCCCACTTGTAATGGTTTGGGTAACCTTTTAAAAGTTGATCCCGACAAAATCATCGCTCCAGACATCTCCATTTCCGAAGGTGCCGTTATTCCCCTTGCCAATGTTTTAGCCAAAGACACTTGGTTTACCCGCTTAATTGCTACCGTTGTCGAAGCCCACGATGGTTCCATGAAAACTCCTTTTAAAAATCTACCAGCCTCTCTCCAGACACTTCTCCTTGAAGGCGACGATCCTTCTCGCACCTATACCGTTTTCGGTGCCAATCGTTTTGGTCGAGACACCTCTATCGAAGAAACCTTCCCAGGGTTTATTGCTTATCTACAGTCAAAATACGAGTCCTCGGATTCTGATTGGGTCAAATCCGAACTTTCTCGGTTTATGAAACAGGCTTTGTGTCCTCAATGTCAGGGCGCCCGTCTCAAACCCGATGCATTAGCTATAACTATTGGTAACACCAATATTTCAGAAGTTACCAACTTTTCAATATCCTCAGCTCTTGATTGGCTAAACCAACTAGATCGGGACCACTTATCCTCTAGAGAACAAGAAATTGCCACTCTCATTATTAAAGAATTAAGATCCAGGCTTAACTTTCTTCTCTCAGTTGGCTTGGACTACTTGACTCTTTCTCGCGAAGCCGGCACTCTGGCCGGCGGTGAAGCTCAAAGAATTCGTCTCGCCTCGCAAATTGGCACCGGCCTAACTGGTGTTCTATACATTCTCGACGAACCCACCGTTGGTCTTCACCCTCGTGATAATCAGCGTCTCATCTCCACTCTTCACAACTTGAGGGATCTAGGTAACAGTGTCTTGGTGGTCGAACACGATGCCGAAACCATGCTTGCTAGTGATTACCTTATTGACTTTGGTCCAGGAGCCGGCAAACACGGAGGCCAAGTTGTGGCTGCCGCTTCACCTCAAGAAGTCTTAACTCACCCCACTTCACTCACCGGAAAATATCTCTCAGGCAAAAAAACCGTTACTCTCGACAGACAGCTTAAGTCTCAAGTCCAAACCCTAAAAAGTCCTGGTGAACTTGTGCTTCATGGCGCCAGTCTTCATAACCTCAAAAACCTGGACATCACTATTCCCTTGGGTAAATTTATCTGCATTACTGGAGTCTCTGGCTCTGGCAAATCTACCCTAATGCACGACACTCTCTATCATGCCATAAATCGTGAATTAGGTCGCCAGTCACCTTCTGCCCAAGGTCGTTACGAACGCCTCGACGGAGCTTCATTAGTAAACAAAGTCACCCTCATAGATCAAAGTCCAATCGGTAAAACCCCCCGTTCTAACCCTGCCACCTACACTAAAGTTTTTGACACCATCCGTCAGCTTTTTTCTAATACAACAGATGCCAAATCCCGCGGCTTCAAACCAGGTCGTTTTAGCTTTAACGTCAAAGGTGGTCGTTGTGAAGCTTGCCAAGGTGATGGCCAGGTCAAAATTGAAATGCAGTTTTTGCCTGACATTTATGTTACCTGTGAAGTTTGTGGCGGTTCCCGCTATAACGCTGCCACTTTGGAAGTCGAATATAAAGGCAAAAATATTTCTCAAGTTCTCGACATGACTGTCCAAGAAGCCTTAACCTTTTTCAAAGACAACCAGCTCAAAGGCAAAATTCAAACCATGAGTGATGTAGGTTTGGATTACATCAAATTGGGTCAACCCGCCCCTACCCTCTCTGGCGGTGAAGCACAGAGAGTTAAACTTTCCCGCGAATTGTCAGTTCGTTCATTCGGCCACACTCTCTATCTTCTCGATGAACCAACTACCGGTTTGCATTTCGAAGATGTTCGAAAACTCTTGCAAGTTCTCTATCGCTTGGTTGCCCAAAACAACACTGTTATTGTTATCGAGCACAATTTAGACATTATCAAAAACGCCCAACATATTATTGATTTAGGCCCGGAAGGTGGTGATGGTGGCGGAGAAGTTGTCGCCCTCGGTACTCCTCAAGAAATCTCTCAAAACCAAAATTCCTATACCGGTCGGTTTTTAAAACCTCTTCTCTAAACATTTCTAAGTCTCTTTGTTAGACTACCACCAAGGTGAAATACGCATATACTCTTCTTTTGTTGTTATTTAAATTCTTGATTTTCCCCGAAATTGTCATGGGTTCCGCCGAATTTCACACCACCATCAACAGTCTTTACCAAGTTGACAATGCCGGACTAGCTACAGTGGTTCAGACGGTTTCTCTAAAAAACAGAAGTAGCGACATCTATGCCACCCAGTACGCCCTCGAAATCGGATCAACCAATCTGGATCAAATCACGGCTAACGATTCAAAAAACAACCCCATACCCTCACAAGTCACCACCACCGATAATAGTACCGTCATCACTCTTAACTTTGATCATCCTGTCGTTGGCAAAGATCAAACTAACACTTTTTTCATTTCCTATATCAATCCAGATGTAGCTAGGCTTCAAGGAAAAGTTTTAGAAGTCAACATTCCTCTGATAGGCAATCTCGATGAGGTTGAAGACACTACCCTTACGCTTAAAGTCCCTGAAAGTTACTCTCTGCCATCCATTGTTAATCCCAAAGGTTACCTTCTTAAACAAGAGCCTGGTTTCACACTTCTTGAGTTTTCCAGGGACCAATTAAAAAGCTCTGGCGTTTCTGCTCTCTTTGGTGATCATCAGGTATTTTCCTTCACCATCAACTATCATCTCGAAAACTCTACTTCAAACCCTGGCATCACTCAAATAGCCCTTCCTCCGGATACTCCCTACCAAAAACTTTACTATGATGTCATCGAGCCAAAACCAGAAAAACTCGAGACAGATGCTGACGGAAATTGGCTGGCTACCTACACTCTCAAACCCAAAACCAGACTTGATGTGGTTGCTCAAGGTTCAGCTCAAATTTTTCTCTCCTCCACTCTTCCTCTTCCGGATTATGGTACCGACTTAAATCGCTATTTAAAGGACACTCCTCATTGGCCTTCTTCTGATTCTCAAATCCAGACTCTCGCTCAAGAATTAAATACTCCTCGGGCTATCTATGACTACTTGGTCGAAAATTTTACTTACGACTACACTCAAATTGACAGCATATCCTCCGAGCGTTTGGGTGCAAAAACCGCTCTTGATAATCCCAACGAAGCTACCTGCCAAGAATTTACCGATGCCTTCATTGCTTTGGCCCGAGCCGCCAACATTCCCGCCCGTGAGCACACCGGTTATGCCTACACTCAAAATTCCCGCCTCCGCCCTCTGAGCTTGATTCAAGATGTCCTTCATTCCTGGCCGGAATACTACGATTTAGAATCAGGTCTCTGGCGCTCCATCGACCCCACCTGGGGCAATACTACCGGTGGGGTAAATTACTTTGACATTCTTGACTTAAACCATTTTACTTTTGCCATTCACGGCTTAGATTCCCAAAGTCCTTTTCCCGCCGGCTATTATAAGTACGAGGATACTCAAGGCCAAGATGTACTTATAGAATTTTCCGATCAATTCCCCCAAACTTTAACCAATTTTCAAGTTGATCTTTCCGGCCCTCCCTTTCACCTTCTTTCTATACCTTGGCCTTTAAATCTAACCCTTAAAAATCAAGGCAATACCGCTTTTTACCAACTTCCCGTTCAACTTCAAATATCTCCTGGTTATCAACTTCGCTCAGAAAATACTTTTACTATCAAGTCTCTTTTGCCTTTTTCCCAAACCACTCATCCAGTAAAATTAACTCCTACCTCCTTTGCCTCAAACCCTACCGGACAATTAACTATAATTACTAGTGACCAAATCCTCAAACATGACCTCCCCACGACCAACACATACCTTCAAGTCATCCGCGAAAACCGCCTCTACTTGGCAATCATCCTTACCCTCATTGCCCTCATTGCCGGGGGTTTATTGGTTCGTTTCTTCAAACGGTAGTGTTCTTTATGTCGGCAAAGCCAAAAACCTTAAAAAGCGTCTCAGCTCTTACCAGCGCATTACTCCAAGTCAAGCTCGTACTCATAAGATGCTCTCTCTGGCTAGAACAGTACGTTTTGAAACTCTCGAATCCGAAGTTGAAGCGCTTTTAATCGAAGCTCAACTTATCCGCGCTTATCAACCACCCTACAACATTCTTTTAAAAGACGACAAAACCCCTCTCTACATTATTATCACCAAAGACAAATTTCCTCGGGTAAAGACTGTTCGAAAACAGCAAATTCTAACCCTTTACTCTAAGCTACCCCAAACCCACATTTTTGGTCCCTTCTCCTCCTCCAATGATGCCAAAAGTATTCTTAAAGTCGCCAGAAGGATTTTTAAATTTTGCACTGCCCCCACCAATCAGTGGGGTAAGCCGTGTTTTTATACTCATATCAACCTCTGCTCTGGTGCTTGTGCCGGTCTAATTAGTCTTAGAGATTATCGTCAACAAATCAAAAACCTTAAGCTTTTTCTCTCAGGAAAAAGAAATTCGCTTATACGGCTACTTCAAACTCAAATGAAACAATTAAGCGCTAATCAACAGTTTGAAGCCGCCGCCCAAATTCGCGACCAGCTCACCTCTCTCCAAACCCTCTATTCGCAAACCCATTCGCACCGATTTGATCCTTATCTACCTGTTCTGGAAGAAGACGCCAATCAAGACACTCTCATTAAGCTTAGTTCCCTCTTACATCAGGCAGGTTTGGTTTCTGCTGGCTATCCCATCCATAGAATAGAAGCCTATGACACCAGTAACACTTCAGGACAACTTGCCACCTCATCTATGGTGGTTTTTGAAAACGCCCAGGCCAATCCGTCAGCCTATCGATACTTCAAAATCAAATATGTTTCAGGCCCCAACGACCCGGCCATGATCAAAGAAACCCTAGCCAGACGTCTTCAACATCCCGAATGGGATTATCCTCAACTAATCGTCATCGACGGCGGCAAAGGCCAACTAAACGCAGCTCTTAGCCTTAATTCAGGCATTCCCACCATATCCATTGCCAAAAATCCAGATCGTCTATTAATCCCATCACCCCAAGGCATCATCTTTTTACCCCTGGAAACTGGTCACCCCATCACTAATCTCATCCAATCCCTCAGGGACGAATCCCACCGTTTCTCCCGGTCCCTACACTTCAAGCTTCGCTCTCAAGCCATGCTAAACTCACAAACATCGGTATAATCACTTTATGAAATCACTGCTCTCAAGTTTTCTCAACAACCTTATCGTCATTTTTCTTGTCTCCTACTTTACCCCTTTTCTTCCCTTTCTTGAACCACTAGAACTACTTAGATTTAGTATCATTCTCTCTCTTTTTGATCTCGTCCTCAAACCCATCCTATCTTTATTATTTACTCCGATTAACTTAATCACTTTAGGCTTATTATCTTGGATACCTGCATCTCTAAGTCTTTACGCAGCTATCATTACTTCACCCCAAATTGTATTAAGTCCCGTTCGTCTGCCTTCCTTAAATTTACTCCTCATTCAACTTCCCCCTCTTCATTTTGGCCGGCTCTCCGCTTTGATCTTCTTAACCTTGCTCATTCTCTCCCTTCGTCGGCTTTTAAAATGGTTAGCCCGATAGCCTGCTTTCTCTTGGGTTTCAAACGTGCTAAAATTGCCTGACTTATGACACTTTTAAACTTCATCCAAATCATCGTCTCCATTCTCCTCATCTCCGCCATTCTCCTCCAATCCCGTGGCTCTGGTCTGGGTGGAGCCTTCGGGGGTCAGGGCAAAAGCTATCATTCTCGTCGTGGCTTGGAAAAATTTCTTTTTAAGTTTACCGTAGGCCTTGCCTTATTGTTTGTATTCTTTTCTGTATTAAATCTGGCTTAATTGGTTTTGTCACCCTCACTTTCCGGTTATAATCTTTGTATATGAAGAAAGTTCGTTATTATTATTGGATTGCTGAATCCATCATCAAAAAACATTGGCTTCCTATTGTTGCCGCTGCCGTCATCGGTGCCATCACTTTTACTCAAATTCCCCGAGTCTGGGCTTTTATTCCCAAACCTAAAACCACCCATTATGTTGGCCGAGCAGGTCTCTACACTCTAAACACTCTCCCCAAAGACATCCAGTTACTGGTCAGCCAAGGCCTAACTTTTATTCAGCCAGACGGCACCCCTATCCCAGCATTAGCCAAGGACTGGAAAATCCTAGACGAGGGTAAAACCTATGTCTTTACTCTTCGTGAAGACGCCAAATGGAGCGACGGCACCCCTTTAACCAGTTCTGATGTTTCTTACTCATTCGAAGACGTTGTATTAGAAATTCCTGACCCACAAACCCTTGTCTTTCGCCTTTCTGAACCATTTTCTCCCTTCCCCGGTATTGTCAGCCAACCAATTTTTAAACGCACTACCGACTCCTTTGCCAACATCTACACTACCAATCAAATTATTGGTACCGCCGACTATTCCATTACCAAAGTCGAAAGAAATGGTAATTACTTAAAAGAAATAACTCTTGAATCCAAACAAAACCGTCTTATTTACCGCTTTTATAACACCGAGCAAGCCGCTCTTACGGCCTATTCTTTAGGTGAAGTCGACAAATTAGAAGACATCACTGGCAGCAGTGATTTTGAATCTTGGCCAAACACCACCATTACTCCAACTCCTAATCTCCAACGTTATGCTGCCATCTTTTTTAACACTCAAGATCCAAACCTTTCTGACAAAGGTCTACGCCAAGCCCTAACTTACGCTATTCCCATCAAAGAGCAGGGTGCTCAGCGAGCTATTAGTCCGTTAAGCCCCGAGTCCTGGGCTTACAATCCCAAAGTTAAAACTTATGACCATTCTCTGGAATCCGCTCAAGCCCTGCTTGAGAGCTTAAATACTAATATTGAAATAGAACTCTCTACCACTCCAGCTTTTGTCGCCTTAGCCGAGCAAGTCAAAACCTCCTGGCAAGCCCTTGGTTTCACTGTCAAAATCAAAGTTGTCAATCTTCCCGACACCAACAATTATCAAGCTCTTTTAATCGGCCAGCAAATTCCCAAGGATCCGGATCAATACCTTTTCTGGCACTCCACTCAAAACTCCAATATCACTAAATATCAAAGTGCCAAAGTCGATAAACTCCTAGAAGACGGTCGCAAAGAACTAGACCCTCAAAAACGCAAATTAATTTATCAGGATTTTCAGCGATATTTGGTAGAAGATTCACCAGCCGCCTTCCTGTTTCATTTAAATACATATACCATTGAACGAACATAAATGTCTTTTACCCCTTGGCTAGATCAAATCGACCAATTTCTTACTCGGATTGGCTTCGGCTTGTCAGTCCTTGCTTACCAACTTTTTAGCCCTTTTCTTGGGCATTCAGTTCAATTAGCTGATCCTCGAAGTCAAATCGTAGCCGTCTCCTCGACCGCAAGCGCTCAGTTAGTCACACCCGTCCCCACAACTTTTGCCACTTCACCGTTGCCCACCTCCAGCCCCAGACTCGTTCCTCATGAGACACCCTCAGGTCCTAATTATGAGCTTGAACCAGATCCTCAAGGTCGTGAAGGCTTCTACATCATGAAAGCCAAACCCGACGAAACCATGACCACGGTTGAAGAACTCAATCAGGCTGTCAATTTATATCGCCAAACTCACAATCTAAACCAACTCCAAATTGAGGATTCGCTGTGTCAAATCGCCAATGAACGCGCCCATGAAATCCAAGACGAATTCAGTCATGACCGTTTTGGCCAACACGTCCAGGCCGGCGATTACAATCATACTGGCTTTTCTCGCATTGGAGAAAATCTCTGGCAGGGGAGTTTTTCTGGGGTTCACATCGTCGAATTTGGTTGGGACAAAAGCCCGGGCCATAGAGCCAACTTGTTAGGGGACTGGTCCAAAGGTTGTGCTGGTGTTTTTCAAACCAACGCTGTCTTTATTTTCTATCTCTAAAACAACTTCCTAATCTCAAAACTATCATCCATCTCATCTATCTCTCTCAGATCTTTATCAATTTCTGTCTGTTCTTCAACCTCATTTTCCATCTGCACCTCTCTTACTGCCGTCTGTACTACTTCAATCCCCACAAAATCTATTTTCGGGAAAAACGCTTTAATCTCTTCCCAAAACTTATCTGCCAGTCTTGAAGAATATTTGGCATTATTTCCCTTCTCTGTAGTTCCACAAAGCCTCCCTTCCCACTCCCTCATAGTTTCTACAATCGGCTCGCCCAGGCGATTAAATTCCTCTTGCCATTTCTCATCATCCAGCATGTATTTAGCATGAATCGCAGCAAAATCTTCAAACATCTCTTTATTCTCTTCCATCATCTGGCGAAAATAGTCTCTGTACTTAGGCATGAAAAAAGATTATCACTTTCGATTCTCAATTCCAATCTTGATTTTGCCATAAATTTACGCTAATAATTCGTCCATGCCCCACGACAACCAGGAAGAATTATTTACCCACGTAGATTCAAACGATAACGTTTTAGGCTCCGTAACTCGTCGCCAGGCCCACCAAGATCCTACCCTCATTCACCGGGCAGTTGATGTCCTGGTTTTCAATGACCAAAATGAAATTCTTTTGCAAAAAAGGAGTCACCACAAAGACACCAATCCCGGCACTTGGACCATTTCTGCTTCAGGCCACGTTACCTATCCTCAAACCTAAAAAGAAGCAACTATCAGGGAATTTCAAGAAGAACTAGGGTTATCCTTCCCTTAAAATTTTTATTCAAACACCTAGTTAGCTTTAAAACAGAAACAGAATATGCCGCTGTTTACCAAGGCTTCACTAATCACACTCCTACCAATTTTGATCCTATAGAGGTAGATGAAGTGACTTGGGTAAATCTCAATAGTCTCCCAGACTTTTTTAGCCAGAACCCAATATACCAGGGTGGAATTTTAACCCTCAAGGCCGCCGGATATCTTTAATCATTCCAAACAATAACTGAAATCGTATTTATCATCACACATCAGTAACTTAATTTTCTCATTTAATAACAATTCACTTCCAACATAATTCGGGATAAGTTACGAAAATTTCTTTAACTCAATTTTTTCTATACCAAACGACTACAATAACTCGTATATTTTTTTCTCATCTTCTTCTGTAATACCAATTACCTCATATGCCTTTTTTATGATATCAGCATCATTAAAGCCGGTACCGGGATTAATAGAATCAAATGTTTTACCATCAACTGCAATAACTAAGCCTCGTCTTGGAATATTAAGTTGCTGATCATCTCTCATGCCCTTGACATACAACAAGGCATCGATCGCTTTTATCACTTGACTTCTTGTGCTTTCATACGGAAGTAAATCGTTATTATCAAGTTGTGTATATCTAATTCCTGATATATCTTCTCTTCCTTTACGAATAGCTATTTGCCCATTTATCAAGTCCTCCGCATCATCTGGAAAATAGCTCATAACTTTGATAATAGTATCGTATAGATCTTTTTCTGATGTTACTTCAAATTTGGAGGTAACCGAATCATCCAAGCTGTCAAAATTCACAACATTTTTAAATCTTTCAATAATAGCAAGTCTTGACTGTTCAGATTGAGGTTGAGAATCTTTCATTGTTGTTTACAACTTTCAAAATAAATAAATCATATGCATTTTACTATAAAAGCCATCTAAAATATGCTATAGGACCGTTATTAGGTAGATTAATGAAAATTGTTTAAACATGTTATTTGTTTTGAACTTTCAATTTGCATTGAATGTTTCCCACACTTTACTTAGCAACTGCAAGATTGACGTCGCAAACTCTATTATTGTCAACAAAATTAAGATCAAACAAATTTTAGTATTGGGGTGGCTGACGGGTTTCGCACCCGCGACCTCCGCTTCCACAGAGCGGCGCTCTACTCCTGAGCTACAACCACCATATCAAACAAGCTGTATTATAAGTCAATCCCTGTATTTCGGCAAAGCTAATACCCTTGCCAAACATCTTTTCCCTGTTCAATTTCCCACCATTTACTCACTGTAGTCAGAATTTTATTATCCAAATTATCTTCCAAGCAATCCGACTTAACCTTAACTTCATCTTCTTTATCTCGAAGCGTCAAACCATGCTCAACCTTTTTTTTACTGAATTCACGAGTATACATATTGCAAAATTCTCTGTTTAAAGCCTCTGCTTTCACATTAGTCGTCACCAAATATGTCAAACCAACCATAATCGCAATATAAAATAATATTTTCATCACCTCTCCTCACCTAAAAGCATACTCTAGCTTTCATCATACTCGCAAGCATCATCTCATTTAAGTCTAGTACCGACGGCTGGATTCGAACCAGCGACCTACTGCTTAGAAGGCAGTTGCTCTATCCACTGAGCTACGTCGGCTCACAATTTTCAGTTAATTTTACCAGAGGAGACAATTTCCTCCAATTCAATATAGCTTCCACCAAATTGCCTTGGATACCAAAATTGACACCAAGGCGAATTTAATTGAATAGTCAATTACCTTCTTTGCCGTGACGTAATCCTTTAAACCCAGTACCTTAAAAAAATATTCCCAGTAAGACAAACCTTTCATATAACCTCTTTTGTGAGCCCAAACCGTCAAAAAGCAGTTTCCCAACATTTTCATTTGCAGATATTCACCCACAAACAAGAGTAAAGCCAACCAAAAAGGCGGCACAATTACTACCCAAAACAACAAAACTACTCCCAAAAAATGAAGCACCAAATGCATCAATGCTTCTAGTGTAAATTTTTCCTTTTTTGCCATGACTAAATTGTACGCAAACTGCTTCTATTTAGGCAATACCTAGGCGCAAATCAATCTTAATCTACAAACTTCATGCTCAAAGAATTCACACAGTGTCTGGTATTAGTTTCACTAAAACCCTCTCCCACAAAAACATGACCCAAATGTCCTCTGCAATTTGCACAAACTATTTCGGTTCTCTTTCCATCGGCATCGGGAATTCTTTCAACCGCCCCTTCAATTGCCATGTCAAACGAAGGCCAGCCACATCCTGCCTCAAATTTTCGCTCTGAATAATAGAGTTTAGCTTCACAGCGCCGGCACACATACACTCCCTTTTTCCAAAAATTATCGTACTTACCCGTACCAGGAGCTTCCGTGCCCTTTCCTTCAATGATTTTTCTTTCTTCCTCAGTAAGCTTGTTCCATTTCATAAAGACACATCTCCATCTATTTTTACAACTTAACCAAGTAGACTCTTACAACCATAGTTTAAACTTAATTTTGTAATTTTTTAAGCTAATAGTCTTAGGCTTCAAAAAATATGTCAAAAATCAATACGCTACTGTCTTATCTTGACCTTCATCCTCATAAAAATTTCATAAACTATTTTCCTGATTGGCCCATCCAGCCTTCTGCCGTTCTCCAAAAAATTAAGACTTTAAAGTTCTCCCCTAAGGCCACTCTTGGCGCGACCATTGTTCCACGCAAGCTTCACTGGGAAGCAACTCAACTCTTAAAACATCAAGGCAAATTGCCCTCGGGGGTCAGCCACACCGACTGGATTCAGAATGATAAATACTTCATTTCATCACTAAAATTTCTATCAAATTTAGGTATCAAAAGAGGCCGTTTAGCCGTTTATCCTTACGAAGTCACTCAAGATGGTTACACTTTTAATTGGCAGCCTTTAGATAGAGCTATAGATTTAATGAACAAAAACCATCTTCAAGTTGAATTAGTCCTAGGTCCGCTCCATTTTCCCTACGATCCGGGTATTCGTCTGCCAGAACACTTGAGACAACTTTTGGTAAGTGAATATTTATCTCAAAAGCCACTTACCCTTTCATTGCGCCCAAATCCACAAGCCCTTGTCTCCGGTGTCTCAATCAGAGATTACTCACTCTCCTTTCTAACTTCTTTGTTAAATCGCTACCAAAACCATCGAGCCATTAGTCGGTTTTACCTTGGTAACGAATCTCACAATATTCAAGGCATCGAAAATACTAAAATTAAACTCAAAGTAGATCCAGGTCTCCAAAGCCAATACTTAGCTATTACCCAAGCACTGACTAACAAACCGATCGCCTTTAACACCAATATCCACCCTTCAAAACCCCAGAAAATTTTAAATATCTACGGTAATTGTCTAATTCAGTTACACAATCAAGGCGTGCTGGGTTTAGATGTTTATCCCACCCGAGAACTTGAATCTTTCTTTTTAAGACGCCATATTTCCAATTATTCCAACCACATAAATCACCTCAGAAAATTATTCCCCCAAACCAAAATCATCTTTACCGAATTTCAAGCTGAACCTTGGCCTCCAGGAACATTTGCCGGCCAGTCATGGTCTCAAATCTATTCGCATTCACCTGAAATTATCACTAAATACTATCAACTCTCATTTCCGCCAACTTTCGAAACCCACTTAATATCAAGTCAAGTTGAAGACATAGATCTTTGGGGCGCCCCCGCCTACCAAGTTCTAAGTCAAGCCGGTTACAGTTTTCCAGCCAAAATTATCGAAACCCTTGCCAAAGCCATGAAGCAAACCTAAGCTAAATATATTGCCATGAAAACCAAAAAAAACTTAATTGTTTTAATGTTTATTTTTATATTATTGCTCGGATACGGTTTGTTCTATATCAGTCAGCTTAGAGATTTCCAGTTTTTTGGTGGTCTAACCCCCCGCGTTCACACCAATCAAAAAGTAATTGCACTCACATTTGATGACGCACCTTCAGATTTTTCCAATCAAATCGTTGACATTCTCGAGGCTAAACAAATTAAAGCCACCTTTTATTTAATTGGTCAAAACATTCAAAACGATCCAGAGAGCGCCAAGTATATCGCTGCAAAGGGTCATGAACTCGGCAATCACTCTTATTCCCATCACCGATTCCTTCTCAAATCTCCCTCTTTTGTTCACCGTGAAATTAGTCTCACAAACGATCTAATTCGCCAAACCGGATACTCCGGTCCCGTCACCTTTCGTCCCCCGTATGGAAAAAAATTATTTGTTCTGCCTTGGTATCTCAACCGTTACCACATCCCCACCATTATGTGGGACGTTGAGCCTGATACTTTTGCCGCCAGAAACCCCCAGTCGCTCTTAGATTACACTCTGGAGCATGTTCAGTCAGGCTCCATTATTCTTCTTCACCCTTTTTGTGAGCAAGACTGCCAGGCTGATCGCGAAGCCTTGCCTCTTATCATTGATGAACTCAAAGCCCGGGGTTACCAGTTTGTTACTGTCTCCGAACTTTTAGCCATAAAATCTTAATTGCACCTCTCATTATCGTTTTGTAAATTTTCGAAACACTTTTTGTAGAGTAGGGGAGTCAAAATTATTTTGCCACCAACACAATTCCAAATGGTGTATTTCTTCCTGGTCCGGCCACGTACCTACCACTATGCATAAATGCAGTTGACCCACCACTATCCAAATTTAATGCGTTTTCAAGGCCTAAAGCTTTCAAAACATGAGCCACTTCCGCCACAGTTGCCGATCTCACCACACCAATGTAGACCTTACTCCCTCTGGTACCTATAAAGCTTCTATTGCCCCTAGAACCTTTTTTCGGGTCACCATCGCCTCCAAACTTTATCTCCCCTCCCATCAACAGTAGCGGCTGGCTGGCAATCACTGAATCTGGACTTGTATCTCGTCCCCACTCAAGTGATCGACCCACAAATCGTGCACCCGAACCAGAAAATATTACCGCCGGAACATTGCTATAAATATTATTGTCCGAATTAAAGTAAACCTTTTGTCTGTTCATCAAAAGCGTATCAAAAGAATTAGTTTTGCCTGCACAGCCCGCATACTCAGCCGGACAAAAATATGGTCCATTAATCCCAGCAAAACCCCCTGCTCTAGATACATAATCGGCTAGTGAAGCTACCGGGCACTCATTGCCACAGTCTCCACTCGAAGCCGTCTCCACCACTACTCTGGTTGAGTTTAAGTCAGCTGCCGCGATATCCACTTGGAATCTGCCCACGGTCGTCTCGACTGCTTGTCGTTTTAGTCCGCTTTCAGGAAGTGAGTTACTGGTTTCAACGTTAGTAGCCACCACAGGGGCTTGTGCCACATTCTTTGCTCGTTCCTCATTTACCGTCTTCTCAATTGTTGCCAACAAACCACTCGCAGAAGCATAATTCCTTTCACTTAAATATGTAATTGCCTTTACCAATTCTTTACCCAACTCTTGGTCTTGTTTTATTTCCTCGCTCAATGACAACAAATTGTCATACTGCTCTGCAGCCAGGCTAAATCCTGCCTGAAGGTCGTCAATTTCTTTTTCCAGCTCATCATTTCTTTTTACCTGATCCTTACTCTTAAATTCCTCAAACTCCTGGGATAATTCCACCAGCTTGTTTTCTTCTGCTTCTAATTTATTTTCCAATGTATTCACATATGTTTTTTCAGACTCAATTTGCTTTGTTGCCATTAACCACATCCGCCCAATACTTGCTGAAATCAGTACCAATCCTAACGTCAAAAACCAAGGCAAAAACTTTCTAGTTTTCACCCACAACTCCAAAAATCTAACAGGCAGTTTTATTCTCATGGCAATTAGCTCTAATTTGACTTTTCTAGCATACACTACTCCTCAATCAATTCGCCGTTTTCAATTTAGCTATCTTGTCTGTTCTTGTGGCTTCCTTCTTCAAATAAGAATTGCTTAGTGCCTGTAATCACATCAAATTTGTAATAAAATGTCCATAATTATTAAACGGCGACTCTTCAATCAAAACTTCGTTTCCACTTAACCATCTCACACAATAACTATATTGTCTCCCTCTGGCGAGTTCTGATATTCTTCGAAACTCAATCTTGCCAATCACATATCCCCAAAAGCCGGAATTGCCATAATCAAAACATACGTGATTCAAACCAGGTGAAAACAAAATATTACCCCCGAAATCATAGTTATGTTTGGGTAAAACATATTTAAAAGTTTCCCCTTTGTTATTAGTCACAATGTGTGGCTCTCCTCCAAGTGTCATTTGAGCTTCTTGTTCCCAATAAGCAATTCCACCTCTTCCTGGTATTGGATAAACTTTTTCTGTTCCAAAATAATTATGACTCAATTTCCCCTCAAGCGTTGCCACTCTGTCTGATTCCAAGTCAACGTACTCTTTGTCACCTAAATATATTTCTTTATTGTTGCCAGCAAAAATTAAAGACGTTAGCTTACTTTGAATATCAAATTCACGCAGCGCTCTTACTCTGGCAATATTCAACTCTAAGGCTAATTCATACCCCTCAGACATTGTTCCTTTTAACCACTCTATTTCAAATACCATAAGTTTCCCGGGCAACAAAAAGGCCAATTTTTCATTATCCCCGGACCAAGCTATTACACGATGTTTTTCGGTCTCAATATTACCTAAATATTCTTTATCATCAATACTTTTACTAAATAGTCTATTAATATCTAGTCCTTCAACTCTCATCAATAAAGGATCTTCTCCTTTCAAAACCAACTCAATCTACCTAGTCTCATCTTCATTTGTTTTCATTCTCAAATATGCAAATATTTTTGGATCAGCCGAAAGAGTAGCCTGTTTAAAAATTTGATTTTTTAGCTGGGGATTAGTTCTTTCTTCAATCACATCTGGTAAAACTTGTTTGGTGACATCTTTGTTGTCTTCATCTATCTCTTTCCCTGTCATGATCACTTCAAAGGATAAAAGCGTCAATCCAACATTGAGAAAAATTATCAAGACCATTAACTTAATTAGCTTTTTTCTTTTTTCACTCTCAATCAACCGACCGTCTAAATGATCGTCCATAATTTAATATAGCAATTTCCCCTGTTAAATACATTCATCTATTCAAATCCATTATCCCATCTAACAAACTCTATGTTTGTTTAAAGCCAATCTAATTTTACTCAAAATTTACTCCCTCACTCCAATGCTTTAATTCACTAATTATCGGCTCCAATCTTTTTCCTTGATTAGTCAGACTGTAATAAATTTTTCGTTTATCTCTCTCTTGTTGCTGTCTTTGAATTAATCCCACACTTACCAATTTGTTCAATCTATTTGCCAAAATGTTTGAAGCAATTCCCTCGGGAGATTTAAGTAAATCTCCAAAAGTGGATTTCCCCTTAATTAAATCCCTAATAATCAACAATGACCATTTATCTCCCAGCAAATCCAAAGCCACACTAATAGGACACCCTGACCTATGCTTGATTACACTTTTCTTACAGTTCTCGATCTTGACTTTATCCATCAGCCCCTCTAACTTTTAATTACTTGCAATTTGCAACTTATAATCTAAGATTGGAGTCATATAAATGATCCAGAACAAAATTATTCCCCACCTATGGTTCGACAGACAAGCCAAAGAAGCGGTCGAGTTTTATGTATCTACTTTTGGTAGCTCCCCGGTAGAATCAATGGTGGATAACATCTCCACCCTCAAAGATACTCCTTCCGGAGACACAGATATCGTTTCCTTCACCCTTTGGGGCCAAAACTTCATGGCGATTTCAGCCGGTCCCTTATTTAAATTCAATCCTTCCATTTCTTTCATGGTCAATTTTGACTCGTCACTGGACTCTAAAGCCGCCGACAATCTTGACCGGATCTGGTCAGAGCTGGCTCAAGGGGGTGAGATTAGAATGCCGATTGATAAATATCCATTTAGTCAGCGTTATGGCTGGGTGCAGGATAAGTATGGTCTTAATTGGCAATTAATTCTTACCGATCCAAAAGGTGAAAAGCGACCACAAATTGTTCCCACCCTTTTGTTTGTAGATTTCAAACAAGGACAAGCCGAAGCTGCCCGTTCCTTTTATCTCTCCGTATTTAAGGAGTCCCAACCTGGCACTCTTGTTCATTATGGAAAAGATCATGGGGCCGACAAAGAAGGTACAGTAATGTTTTCCGATTTTAGACTATTAAATTCTTGGTTTGTTGCCATGGATGGGGGAGTTGGTCACAATTTTACCTTCAATGAAGCCATTTCTTTTATGGTCGTGTGCAATAATCAAGCCGAAATCGATTACTACTGGGAAAAGCTCTCTGCCGTGCCCGAATCCGAACAGTGCGGTTGGCTTAAGGATAAATTTGGCGTTTCCTGGCAAGTTGTTCCACGGGGAATGCAAAAGTTGATGGAGTCTGATGATCAGCAAAAAGTTGCCCGCGTCACTCAAGCATTTCTAAACATGAAAAAGATTAATCTAGCCGAACTAGAACAAGCAGCAACCTAAATCTAGCTTATATTAGCTAAATTCGACTAGCACAACATAAACACTTCTAACACAAAATCCTAATTATCTGGAGGTCTCGTCTTGATTTCCCAAGGTCTTCCCAACATTCACAAAATTCCCAGTGATTTAAAAAATGCTTTGCTCGCAGACAAAAAAGCTTTGGCTGCCTGGGAAGATATTACTCCTTTGGCTAGAAATGAGTGGATTTGTTGGACAATCTTTCCCAAAAGACAATCTACCCGTGACAATCATGTTAAAAGAGTCATTTCCGAGCTCAAAGAGGGTATGCGCCGACCCTGCTGTTGGCTTGGTTGCATCCATCGCACCGATAAGCCCATAAGTCCATCAGTCAAAGGGATTCTTTCAAAACAATCAAACAAATCTCTATGAACACCTCTCAAACAAATAAAAATGATTGGCGGGTTCAGACACTGTCTCGTCTTCGACAACTAATAATGTCAGCCGATCCAGAAATCACTGAAAAAGTGAAATACAAAATGCCCTCTAATCCAGACGGTATTCCGGTGTGGTATTGTCACGGTATGATTACCACCGGTGAAACCTACCAAAAACATCTACGTCTCTCTTTTACCAAAGGTTCCAAACTTCGTCAGCATCACGACCCCAAAGGTATTTTTAATCGCCATAACGCCATTGTCATTCATGAGGGAGATCAAATTGACGAAACCGCTTTCGTCAGCCTCATCCGCTCGGCTGTGGCTTTGAATAAAAGTGGTTAACTAATCTGGATGTCATCTCGGGTTATAAACTACTCAGTCTCTGACAAAAATGCGTCAAGCCCATTCACAAACACCAACCGCCCGTTCAAATAAATCCACAAGAAAAATAATTGTACTCTCCTTTATCAGTCTTGATGGCATTATGCAAGCACCTGGGGGACCTGATGAAGATAAATCTGGAGGCTTTAAGCATGGCGGTTGGACTGTGCCATATTTCGACGACGCACTGGGCAAGATCATGGGTGAGCAAATGAGTCCTCGCTCGGATTTACTTTTGGGCAGAATTACTTTTGAAATTTTTGCTGACTATTGGCCTAAACACGAAAACAATTGGCCGGGCATCAACCAGATTAATAAATACGTTTTCTCAAACAAACTTAAAGATCCCACTTGGAACAATACTGTTATTCTCAACAGTCCTCAAGACATAATAAACCTCAAACACTCTTCTGGACCAGATCTCCAGGTTCACGGCAGCAGTCAACTAATTCAACTCCTCTTGGAAAACAATTTAGTCGATGAATTGTGGCTCAAGCAATTTCCGGTTGTTCTGGGGATGGGAAAACGCTTATTTGGATCCGGCACTGTTCCCGCTTCTTTCTCTCTTTCCAATTCATCAGTTACTCCACAGGGGGTTTTCGTAGCTAATTACAAATACAAAGGCGACGTTCAAGTCAGCTCTTTTTAGGAGGTTAAGATGAAAAAATATGTAGACGGATTCGTTCTGGTTGTACCCCAGAATAAAGTTGAGGCTTACAAACAAATGGCCAACGAGGCTAATGAAATTTGGATGAAACACGGCGCCCTTTCCTATATGGAATGTCAGGGTGATGATCTCAATCCTCAAGGAGAAGGTGGAGACAAACCTCTTTCCTTCCCTGTCATGGCACAAGCCAAACCAGATGAGACTGTATGGTTTTCTTTTATCGTTTACAAATCAAAAGAACACCGTGATGAAGTCAATGCCAAAGTCATGAAAGAAATGGACGAAAAGTACAAAGATCAAAATCAAGACATGCCCTTTGACATGAAACGCATGGCCTATGGAGGCTTTTCCGTTGAAGTCGAAGGTTAAACAATCAGCCTTTCACAATCTTTTTTTGAGCGGGTGTAGGGTGTCTTTCGTTAAAACTTCAGAGCACCCTTTTCTTCACATTCTTTTTTCCAAAGCTACCAATCTTTTGTAAACAAACGCCTTGCCTGAACCGATTTTACGTAAAGTTCAAAATCTTTCGCCTTCTGTCTGTTTACAAAGGCGCAATTCCAAACTAACTTCCATGGTCTACGTCCTTTTGTAAATTTGGATTGTCCACTGTTATGTTAATCAAATCTTTTTCTCAGGTCCGCAGTGTATCTATAGTACAGAATAGCAGATATTGAACTTCTCAGAATATAAACGTAGAGTATAGCAGGCCGTCTGTAGCTTTTGCGAAAGACGGGAGCAGGAGACGCACTTTTGTTTGAACCGCTCCTGCTGGAAACCTTGGCTCATTTTACCAAGTTGATGGAAGCGTATCAATCTGAAGAAGAGGAGGATTTATATGTTTAAGTCCGACCTTTTCGATGAAAAAACCTTCTATCCGGTATTTATTGCTGATCTGGAGTATTGTCAAACAGAGGTTATTATTGAAAGCCCTTTTATTACGACTGAAAGAATGAGAACTTTATGGCCAGTTTTTAAGAAGTTGGTAAGTCGAGGGATTAAGGTATACATCATGACCAGAGACCCCAACGAACACTCACAAATCTATGCCAATCAGTCTGAGATGGAGATTAGAAGATTTGAGGAGGTAGGAATCCAAACCCTGATTTGTACCGGAAACCATCACCGGAAGTTAGCCATTATTGATCGTAATATCCTATGGGAAGGTAGTTTAAATATTTTGTCACAGACAAAAAGCAGAGAATTTATGCGCCGCCTTGAGGGCGGCGGCTTCGCCGTAAATTTATTTAATTTTATTGGATATCAAAAATTCTTGTAGATCAAACACTTATTATCCGGGTATAATCTAGATAATGAGTGATAACAAGAATAATTCCAACGAGTCGCTTGATCGTTTGCCTTGGTTGAATCTGGATGAAATATTTCAATCGGATAAATACCTTGGTCAATTTTCAGAAATTCCAGAAGAAACGTATGAATTTGCAGCCGATCAGAATAATCGTGAGTTTTTAGTAAATTCGGCCTTAAACAGTTTGAAGGCCAATCAGCCGGAATCCGCCACAAGAGAGCATGCCGAGATACTGGCAGACATGATGAATGTATTCGCCAGAATGTTTATGACTGCACTGAAAAAGAGAAGAGCGTAACCTAAGATTGAGTGTATTTGATTTTAAACTTCAATACTTTGCCAATGTTAGTGATCTTATCAAGTGTAAGGTTTACTTCTCCACGCTCAATCATGGCATAGTAATTGACAGTCATGCCTGCTTTTTTAGCCACTTGTGACTGGGTTAGTTGTAGTTTTTCTCTGGCCTTTTTTACACGCTCAGCAAAGGCTTTTCTCTCGGAATCGCTATTCATATATTTATATTATACTATCATAAACAATTAGCGTGAAAATATGATACTTAAAGATGAAATTGACGCCAAAACAATAGAGTTTGAAATTCATCGATCAAATGTAGAACGAGACTACATTTTTGGATGGATTATTTTTGGAATATTCACTGTAACTGATCTTAAAGACACTATTTTTTTAAAGGGAGGCAATGCACTCAGAAAGGGTTATTTTGATAAAACACGCTACTCTAATGATCTTGACTTTGGTATACCTGGAGATATTTCTCAAGAAATTTTACTAAGAGTGATCGGTACCCAATATAGTTGACACAGTTTCTATGTAAAATTGGTCAACAAAGA
>CAYNMS010000020.1:0-10573 GCA_964398525.1 uncultured Pseudomonadales bacterium
CCCCCAAATCCGGTAAAAACCTCAACATCAATCTTCAAGATGACTCAACCACCTCCGACTCAGGCTTTGGCAAACTTAACCTAGAAGGCAACCTCCAAGTCTCCGGCTCAGCCACCGTGGCTGGCATCCTCGAAGTCGCCTCAGTTCAAGCCCAATCAGCCTCCATCTCTGGAGACCTCGTCGCCTATGATATCCAAGCTACCAACGCCACCTTCGGTACCCTTGTCGCCGACACCGTCCAAGCTGAAACCATTCAAGGTCTAGACGACCAAATCGACTCCAAATTAGACAATCGTCTCGCCCTCATCCAACAAAAACTCGACTCGCTACAAACTGCTCCCATCCCCTCTCCCACTCCAACACCTGATACAATCACCCAGCCCGACATCGCTACTTCGTCTGCCAACCTCGCCGATCTTGATCTGTCTCTTCCCGAAAGTGACTCCGACCTTGCCTTTGACCCAGCTTCCTTCCTCGACTCTTACGACCTCTCTTCCGATCTGCCTGCCTCTGCCCTCACCGAAGTCGATGGCCTCTTCGTCAAAGACTTCCTCGCCGTCACCGGTCAAGCCAGCATCGTTCAAGCCGAGATCACCGACTTTGCCACTTTCGGCAATAATCTTCTTCTGGACAAAAACTCAATCTCCACTCTTAACACTGACACACTCTTCCTCCAACCCACCGGCGGTTCCCTCAACCTCTTGGCTGGTCTAATGACTCTAGACGAAACTGGCCAAGTCACCATTACCGGCAATCTCTCGGTCTCAGGCAACATTGCTTCTTCAGAAGTCTCTACCAACCGCGTCACTTTTGGCCAGCTCGGAGCCCGCACCGCTTCTGTCTCAGCTCAAATCAATCCTCCCGCTCCAGTCTTGGGTGCCACCGACAAAGCCGATCTCGAAGTCAATCTTGCCAGCCAATCCGCCCTTGTCATCCGCACTGATCAAGAAGCTCCCTCGGCCTCAATCTCTGCCTCTGGATCTGCCCAGTTCAGTGATGTTACTATCACTCAAAACTCCGGCCAAGTTACCGTTGCCGCCGGTCGCCAAGCGACTCTGGTCACCGCTCCCAAACTCACCGCTTCCTCTCAAGTCATCGTCACTTTCGAAGGCGACTTCTTCCCCGCCACCCGCTACTGGATCACCAAAGATATCACCTCCGGCACCTTTAGTATTCAACTCGATCGCCCGGTAGGCCAATCAGTCAAAGCCTCATGGCTCATAATCAACTAATATGAAACGCATCCTTTTTGCCTCTACCATTTCTATTGCCATCATCACCTTGGCTTTTATTGTCAGCCGAGATTCACTTCCCCATGTCACCTCTTCAAACCCCGGCCCTCCTGGTTTAAGAATTCTAGCCGACCGTCACCACTTCTCCGCCAAAGAATCAATCAGTCTCGAGTTGAACCTCCAAACCTCCACCACCTTCTCTTCGCGTCTTCTAGATCTTTTCTCTGCCCAAGCCGCCATCTCCTCTACCAATCGTTTCCAAGCCGAAGATATCGACATTCAAACCACCCTCCATGGCCCAGACGATCAAATCAACTCCGCCCCTGTTACCATTTCCCAGACCGAAACCGGTTACCACTTCGATGTAACTCCTCCTCAACACTTCACTCCTGGTAGCCAGAAGTTAGAAGTCCAAATTACCAGAAACGGCGAAACCACTCTCTACACCCAAGATTTCTCCTGGGGAGTTCTTGCTTTAAACTCCGATCAATCAGTTTACGAACCGGGTAGCACCGCCCAACTTAATCTTGCCGTCCTCAACGACGAAGGCGACATGGTTTGTGACGCCACTCTAAACCTCACCATTACTCCTCCCAATGCCCCTACCTACACTTTATCTACTTCTGACAACTCTATAATTGCCAACCCAGAATGTCGCTACAAAGCCGTTGGTCAAAAACCTGATTACCAATCCTCATTTTTTCTCCCCGTTTCCGGACAATACGAGCTTCAACTGGAAGCCATCACCGATGCTGGCACTTTTACCATCTCCGACCAGGTAGAAGCCAAAAGCCCACTTCCCTTGGTTATCAAACGCCATGGTGCCACTAGAATCTATCCCTATCAAGCTTATCCTTTTACCCTGGAGGTCATTGCTCAAGAAGACTTTGAAGGCTCTCTCACCGAATACGTCCCCGTTTCGTTTGAAATTCAAGAAGCCATCTCATCTTCTTTCTTAATCGAAACCACTCCTCACTTTAAAAAACTCACCTGGCCTGTCTCTCTCAAAGCCGGCCAATCCCAAATTCTCACCTACACCTACGATGCCCCTAACATTAGTCCCGAATTTTACCTCCTCGGCCCCGCTCAACTCACTACTACTTCTAACCAAGTCACCTTCACCGAGACCCGACCTTGGCAAATAGCCTCAGATACCACCGTGGTCTATGACTCATTTACTGAAACCTCCAATACTGACATCACTTCTCACACTCCCGATACTGGAACCAGTTGGACCGAGGTATATGATTCTTACACAACTTCCGAAGCTTACATTTTAGCAACAACTGACGTACTCAAAGGTGCGGCTTCTGTAGCCTCCGTTGGGCAAGCTTTTACCGCCCAACCTAGCGCCACTGGTACAGATCAAGATGTGACTTTCACTATTAAAAACAAGCCTACTGTTACTGGAACTAGACCAACAGGCGCTTTCGCCCGCTACACTGATAACAATAATTTCTATCATGTCCAAATCTTACAAAATGAAAGCTCTACAAATTCTGTAAGTCTTATCAAAATGGTAAGTGGCACTGCTACCACATTACAATCTTCAGATGAAACTATTGCCGTAAATGACGTTGTCAAACTCGAAATTCGCGATGCTACCAAAAAAGTCTATATCAACGATATTGAAATCCTAAGTGACACTGACAATTCTATTACCAGCGGTACAGGTTGGGGACTCTACATTGGTAATTTTAACGGTGCTGGGGGTGGCACCTTTCATATGAGGGCAGAATGGGAATTAGACGACTTTACCGCCGAAGAGCCCGCCACCAACACCGCCCCTTCCGCCCCCACCAACCTTCTCACTGAAGGCGCTACCAACCCTACTACAGTCACCGATTTCACCCCAGAGTTTTCCGCCCTCTTCATCGACACCGACGATAGCGACACAGCCGAGTATTACCAAATCGAAGTCAACACTGCCAGCAATTTCACCGGCACTGTCATGTGGGATTCCACCAAAACCGCCCTTGGTAGTAGCGTCACCGAAGGCAACCGTAGCGAGGATATCACCTACGCCGGCTCGGCCCTTTCCCAAGATACCACCTATTACTGGCGCATCAAATTTTGGGATGCCGCCGATGCCGAGGGTGCCTGGAGCAGTGAATCTGCCTCCTTCCACATGACCTCCCTTGCCCCTACCGCCCCCACTGATCTCACTACCAACACCTTAACCAACCCTACCGGCCTTACCAATTTCACTCCAGCCTTTAGAGCCACTTATAACGACCCCAATTCCGGTGACATCGCCGACTTTTTCCAAATCGAAGTCAACACCAATTCTTCTTTCACCGGTACTACCGTCTGGGACTCCACCAAAACCTCCATGAGTAACGTCACTGCCGGCAACACTGCCGGGCCATTTAACTATGCCGGTTCAGCTCTTGCCCAAAACACCACTTATTTTTGGCGCATCAAATTCTGGGACGATTCTGGGGTAGAGGGCGCCTGGAGTACCGAAACTGCTTCTTTCTCCACTCTTTCAAGGCCTCCAACTGCTCCCACGGCTCTTCTCACCGAGGGCGCCACCAACCCCACCAGCGTCAAAACATTCTTTCCTTCTTTCTCCGCCATCTACAATGACCCCGACTCCGGCGA
Source organism: uncultured Pseudomonadales bacterium (assembly GCA_964398525.1). Taxonomy (GTDB): domain Bacteria; phylum Patescibacteriota; class Microgenomatia; order UBA1400; family CAYNFZ01; genus CAYNMS01. The sequence goes on from CAYNMS010000020.1 coordinate 3,837, forward strand.
TGTTGCCACCTCTTTTCAGATAGAAATTAACACTGCCTCCGACTTTACCGGCACTTCCAAATGGGACTCAGGCCAATTGTCTATGACCGGTGTTACCGAGGGTAACCGCAGCCACAATATTTCTTATGGTGGCTCTGCCCTCGACAACAACACCACTTACTACTGGCGCATCAAATTCTGGGACGACGACAATGTCGAAGGCGCTGTTAGTAGCACTGCCAACTTCAAAGTCGCCCTGCTGGCCCAACCCCCCTGTTCCCTCAAACGCAATGCCACCAACTCCGCCATTACCATACTCTGGAACGATTCATCTACCTCAGAAACCGCTTGGGAACTTGAAAGGAATGTCAATTCAGGCGGTTGGCTGACTCTGACTTCAGTTGGCGCCAATAGCACATCATATATCGATTCCACCGTTTCCGCTGGCAGTTCTTATATGTACCGCGTCCGGGCTACCGACGGCGTCGAACCTTCCGAGTGGTGCACTACCAATAGCCTCAACCTGGGCACCGGTAACCTTAACCTAGAAAGTCTTAATCTAGAAGGTGTCGACATTTACTAATTAAGTTGCCTTCTAAAGCCTTATTTATCCTGATATTATTTTCCTTTAATCCATGAAGTTACTTTCTTTTCTCCTCTATCCGCTCCGCTACCTCACTTACCTAATCCAGCTCTTTATTTGGAAACTCAGACACGCTCCCAAAAAAAACAAACCCGCCCACAAACCTCGCTACCTCTTGCTCTTTTCTACTGTCCTTCTCCTAGCCCTTCTGCCCCTAGTTTACTTCGTCACCACCAGACCAGAAACTCCTCAAGCTTGGTATGATACTGACTGGGAATACCGAAAATCCATTACTATCGACAACACCAAAGTCTCCGGCTCTGGTAGCCACACCGACTTTCCCGTCCTTGTCTCCATCACTGACACGGACCTCAGAGACTATGCCCAGGCAGACGGCGATGACATTCTCTTTACCACCAGTTCAGACACCAAACTTGACCACGAAATCGAATCCTACAATTCCTCTACTGGAGTTCTAATTGCTTGGGTCAAAATCCCCACTCTTTCTACTTCCGCAGATACCGTGATTTACCTTTATTTTGGCAACGATCTCTCCAACAACCAGCAAAATGCCGCTGGTGTCTGGTCTAATTACGAGATGGTACAACACTTCGAAGAAACCACCGCCGGCAGCACTGACATTCAAGATTCCACCTCCAACGGCCATGATTCCAATGCCGTCAAAATCGATGGTACTGGCTCCAACCCTGATGCCACCGGTCAAGTCAATGGCGCCATTCAGCTGGACGGCTCCGACGACTACGTTCACATTGCCGACCACAATAATCTTGATATTGGCGCCAGCCAAAGCTTTTCCATAACCATGTGGATTTATCCCGAAAGCGTCACTTCTCACCGAACCCTCATCGACAAAAGAAGTTCAACCGGTACTGATGAGCCGGGTTATCTACTTCGTCTCGAAGACGGTGACTCCATCATGTTGACCGTTTCCGATGGCACCACTGAAGTAAATGTAGGTGGTGACTCCAATCTGACTGCCAACGATTGGTATCATCTGTCCGCCGTTTATAATCACGACACAGGTGTGGCCAGCATGGTTTATCTAAACGGTAGTCCGGACGATGCCGCCAACGTCACCACCGCTACCGGTGACATGTCCAATAGCTTTGATTTCTCCATCGGCAACGAAACCGACACCAACTGGCCTTTTGATGGTTTTTTCGACGAACTCCGTTTCTACCGCGGTGTCTTGTCCACAGACTGGATCGCCACCGAATATGCTAATCAAAATTCACCCAGCACCTTTTACTCAATCGGCACTCTCGAATCCGCTGCCGATGTTCTCGCGACCGACCTTGTGCTTCACTACCGCTTCGACGAAGGCTACGGCCTCTCCGTCCACAACTCCGTCAAAGATCTTCACCATGGCACCATTTCTGGCAGCTCCAATTACCCCTGGCTTCCTCCCGACAAATGTCTTATCAACAACTGTTACAACTTTTATGGTGACGACGACTATATTGTCGTCTCAGACAACGACGAGCTCGACTTTGCCGCCTCTGATAATTTTTCCTATTCAGGTTGGTTTCGGTTTAAAAACCGGACTGGAGATCCAGACGAAATTAAAATCATTAACAAATTCGACACTTCCATTGCCGGAGGCTATCGGCTCTATATTGATACCAGCGACAACATCGTTTTTGGCATTTCTGACACCACCACTTTTCCCAAGGATTCTGCCACCAGCACCGGCGACTATTTTGACAGTCGCTGGCACCACTTTGTCGCCATCAAAGACGGTACTTCTGGCATATATTTATACCTAGATGGTGAGTTGGCCGGCTCAGACACCAGCATCTCCGCAACAGGCAGTCTTGCTAATTCTCTAAATTTAGCCTTTGGGAAAAACCATTATGATGACGAAAACACTCTTGAAGGTCAGTTAGACGAAGTCAGACTCTACCGGCGTAAAATTACTGCCAACGAGATTAGCAATCTCTACGCTCGAGGCATTAGTCAGCTTGGCACCCATTCTCAGGAATACTTAAGCCATGGACTACTCGCCCACTGGAATTTAGACGAGTTTTCCGCCGGCTCCTCATCTGTCGGTCGTGTAGACGCTCTACCTAGTTCAAATTTTGGAAATGATCTTACCGATTCCGCCAACACCCCCTCAACTACTGGCAAATTCGGTCGCGCCGCCGACTTTGATGGCACTGCGGATTATCTCTCCCTTGCCGACACTTCATACCTTGAACCCACCAGCAATCTCACTGTTAGTGCCTGGGTTAAATTCGACGATTTGCCTTCAGTCGAAGGCGAAGATGCCACCATCATCCACAAAAGCCACTCAGTCTCTCCCTGGACCGCCTACGAACTCAAATGTGAAGACACCGACAACACCTGCACCTTCATCTGGAGCAACTCTACCACTGCCCAGGCTACCTACACCAACACCGCCCTCCAAGCCAACCGCTGGTATCATCTCGCCGGTGTCAAAACCGACACTCATATCCAAGTATACGTTGATGGCAAGCTAGAAAGCTCCACCCCCGTTTCTGGCACTTTTCTCAATTCAGATGGCAATCTTCGCATCGGCTCTGGTGACAGCGAACACTTCACCGATGGTCAAATCGACGAAGTCCGCCTTTATAATCGCGCTCTGACTCCTTTAGAAATTGAATACCTTTACTCATGGTCTCCCGGCCCTGTCGCCCACTGGACTTTTGACCAAAACACAGGCACTTCAGCCTACGACTACAGCACCAACAATTTTACCGCCACCCTTGGCACCAGTACCGCCACTCCTTCTTGGGTATCCGGCAAATTTAACTCTGCCCTCAGTTTTGACGGTGGTGACCATGCCACCGTTGCCAATGACGACAAACTCGTCCTAGGCAACCAAGACTTCACCGTCTCGGCCTGGGTAATTGATAGAAACGACGACGCCAGCTACTACACCTGGCTCGCCAAAGGTGAAACCGCCAGCGGTGAATGGATCTTTTACCATTCCCAAACCAACAAACTCCGTTTCTATGCCCACTCTGGTGCTATCGACATGAATTACACCACTACTTTTAGTGACGGCAATTGGCATCATATCGCCGTTATTCGCCAAGGCACTACTGCCACCATGTATTTGGACGGAGTCGCCGTCGCCACTGATACATCGGCTACCGCCGACTTAACTTCTACCAAAATCCTCTCCATCGGTGCTTCAGAAGAGGGCGCTAACCGTAAAACTGTTGGCTCCATGGATGACGTCAAAATCTACAATTACGCCCTTCCCGTAGAAAAATTAGTTACCGATGTTGTCAATCCACCTCTGCCTGCCAATCTCGCACTGGATTCCCCTTTAAGTCACTGGAAATTTGACGAGCTCTCCGGCGATACAGCCTATGACACTTTAGGCCTCAACGACGGTGATCTCGCCGGCTCCGGCACCACTTGTCCTGGAAATTCTACTTGTCCCGCTTGGAACAGTTCCGGCCGTGTGAATGGATCAACCACTTACGATGGCAACGATTCCATCGATCTTGGCAACCCGTCTTCACTTCAGTTTGAACGTACCGACCCGTTTTCAATCAGTACCTGGATTAAAACCACATCCGAGAACAACTACTCTCTCTTTAGCAAACAAGAGTCCTCAGGCAACTATGCCGGCTACAATCTCCAAACCGGTAGCAGTGGTTATATCTACTTCCAACTGATCAACACCTATTCATCCAATGGTCTGGAAGTCAGAACCGGCGACACCAACTACAATGACGGCAACTGGCATCATGTACTGGTTACCTACGACGGTAACAGCAGCGCTAGTGGCGTTCAAATATACTTTGATGGCACTCCTCAACAGCTCACTACGCTCCAAAACAATCTCTCCCTCTCGGTCGCCAATTCTACTAGCGCTCACATCGGCTCTCGCAATAATGCTGAAAACTTCCTCACTGGCACGCTTGATGAAGTCAAAGTTTACCCTTTTGCCCTCACTCCTTCCCAAGCCGCTCTCGATTACAATATGGGGGTAGCTGTCAATCTAGGTACTGGCCACAACCAATCTGATCTGGTCTCTTCTGGAGCTGGTGATCCACCCATCGTTTATTTTCCCTTAGACGAAAACCAAGGCACCTCAAGTGTCAAAGACCGTTCCGGTTCGGGTTTGTCAGCCACCATGACTTCATTGTCAGAGAGCTCCTGGGTACCAGGTAAATACGGTTCAGCCCTTTATCTAGACGGAGATGCAGATTACATCTCAGTTGCTGACCAGGGAGCATCCGACCCCCTTCGCCTCGGCGGCGCTACCAGTTTTACCATCACCGCTTGGGTAAAAATCTCCGACCTCAGTGCCTCCTCAGAACATTTTGTCGTTTCCAAATACAATTACGCCAGCTCAGAAGGCTATGCCCTTTCTATATTGTCGGATGGCAAAGTCGCCCTAAAAATCAATGGCATTTCCAATACTTATACCACTACCCTCACTCCAATCACCGAAAACAAATGGCACCACATTGCCGGCTTGTTCTATGGTGGCAACAGTCTTTATTTCTATGTTGACGGCAAATTTTCCGGAGCAGCCAGTTTTGCTAGTACTTCTATCACCGAATCCGACGATGCTTTTTCTATCGGCTCTGCTTCAGATGCACTGGGTAATACCAACTATGTCTTAGCCGGCAACATAGACGAAGTTAAGCTTTTCGATTACGCCCTCAATCCCTCTCGTTTATCCTACGAATACAATCAAGGTGCCCCCAACGCCCATTGGAAATTCGACGAATGCCAAGGCACCACCGCCAACGACGCCACTGGTAATGGCTATTCGCTCACCATCGCTCCAGGTTCCGGCACCGCCCCCGACAACGACGCCGCCGGTACTTGTGATTCAGGCAACACCGATGAAATGTGGAACGATGGCACCGAGGGAAAAATCAACGCTTCCCTTGGCTTCGATGGTTCTGACGACTATGCCTATTCTGCTAACACCACCATCTTGGCCCCCCACAACCATGCCATCCTAACCGGTTCCTGGGGTGGTTGGATCCGGCCATCCAGTTCAGCCGCCTCCAAAACCATCATCCACAAAAACAACGAGTTTCGCCTCACCACCAACGCCAGCTCCCAACCCAACTGCTCTATTTACTACTCCGGTTCGTTCAGTTCAGGAGTCACAGCCACCACCGCTCTACCTCTAAACACCTGGTCTCACGTCATGTGCGTCTACAACGGCGTCAATCTCAAACTCGTTATCAACAACCAATTAAACAACCAAGTCTCCGAAACCAATTACATTACCAGTAACTCATCTACCGCTCTTAATATTGGTAGAGATTCTGCCGGCTCCGGCTACTTCAACGGCAAGCTCGATGAAATCCAGATTTACAACTATACCCCGAGTCTAGACCAGATCAAACAGATCTACAACGACAACAGTGCCGTCAGATTTGAGTGATAAAATAACCCGTCCTTGCTCCTCTTCCCCGTCCATGCTATGCTTGATATATTCACTCAATAACTTGGCTAAGTTTATAAATCTAGGAGTTATATGCCAATCAGAAAAACCAACTTTTATCCAGAGTCTTATTACCATATCTACAACAAAGGCATCGACAATCGTCTCATCTTCCAAGACGATCTCGATTACCAAAGTTTTCAAACCGTTCTCGCCTACTACCTTACCCCTTTTAAACAAAAGCCCAAAAGCGGCGTCCTCTCCCGCACTGGCCTCAAACACACTGGTATGTTCGAAGGTCGCGTCAATTTGCTCGCCTACTCTCTGCTTCCCACTCAGTTTCATCTTCTGCTGCGCCAAACAAGCGAAAACGACATCACCGATTTCATGACCCGTGTTGGCACCGCTTATGCTATGTACTTCAACCAAAGAAACGACCGTTCTGGCACCCTCTTCCAGGGCCGTTTTCAAGCTAAACATATCGATACCCTAGATTATCTCCTCCAAACCAGTAAACACATTCACCTCTCGCCCCAACCAATTCTCACCGATACTCCATTGGCCACATTCCCTTATTCATCTTACGAGTATTTCTTGAACCACCATCGTCCCGACTTTCAGCCTTATAAAACCTTGGACCTAGTTACAAAGCCGGACGTTATTTTGCACCACTTTGGCGCTATGTTTCCGGGAATGAGTTATCAGCACTTCGTCGAAACCAACCCTTACGCCGACTGGTACTTACCCCTCACTGAATGGATCAAATAG
>CAYNMS010000020.1:10673-23348 GCA_964398525.1 uncultured Pseudomonadales bacterium
CAATTCCTTAACTATCTAAGTTATATCTTTAGAATTAATCTCCCAATTAAAGTTTTTGGTTTCAAATTAGTGACAAGTAAAGTATTAATTTCCTTTCCTTAGTCAATTTATCATTCTATATTTTTGCCTCTCCTCGCTTAGAATTTAAGATCTGAATCGAATTTTCAAAAAACCATTAAGCTTACTTAAAAGACTCAAATCAATCTCAAATTTAATAGCCCCTAACCACACCGCAATCTCTTTCAAGCTTCTAAGCGCTCCACACTCCTTTCACCTCAAGTTGCATTTTCCCTTTTTCCTCTAAAAACTTGAAATTATTGTATCTTTTTGTTTAGTTAAGCTATTTTTGTTAATTCACTTGCTCCATCTAATTTCCTTCAACCGAATATCATCTGGAAATTTTTTCCTAAAAACCCTTCACACATATGTGTCACTTTTCTTAGCTTTTCGCTTTTCAAACTTATTTCCAAGTCAATATTCAATAACCAACCTTCTGCATTACTCTCATTTCTTTCTATATGTGTCACTATCCTATTGTTCACATATCTTACTCACTCAATTGCCGCTCAAAGTCACCCCACCAAAACCCGATACCCTCATAAGAATTACCCATCTTATAAAGATTCATTAAATGTTAACCCTTTCCTAATTTAGTTTCACTCTTCGCCCTTTTTTTTATAGTTTTTAGGCCTAATCATTTTTCAAAGATTTTTAAAACAATTTTAATTTTCAAATTATTTACTCGAGTATTCAATCGATCCTATCCTTTTATAGAACACTTCTTCTTATCAATAATTTCCTCACATCCGATAAAACACAAAATACTCAAATAGACACTAAATTACCTATACATACGATAAACCCAACTTGCATACTCAATATTATATTCGCCTTTAATTCGGCTTGCATGCATTTATTCTTTTTGGGTTACTTTCGGCCTCACTTTTTTTCGACAAATTTCTCACAAACTTTTTAGGTCCCTTTGTTCAAAATTACCATCAACTATTATCTACATAAAACTTATTTTCCTGTCTCATCCTCAGGTCCTACTCTTTGTTCTAAAGTTTTTCATCAATGAGTAAACTTCAAAATCTACATCAAACTCTATCTTGCCATCTCATTTGTCTATCTTGACACCTGTTGGCTCAATCAAGTTAAATGTCTTCATCAATTCATTTTGCCTTAAAAATTAACTCATATTTTCATGGACTCAAAACGCAATTTCATCAAAACCATTTCCAAACTCAGTTCTTGGGTCATTTTTACTACCACTCTCTTGTTGCCTCTCTTCTTCCTTCCCATAGCTGCCAACCTGTTCACTCTTCCCAAAACCATCTTTCTTGTTTTTGCCACTCTCCTCCTAATCATCCTCTGGATGATTAAAAATATTGCTACCAATTCTTTCCGTGTCACCCTCTCTCCCTTCACCCTTCCTTTACTTTTGCTGGCCTTGGTCACCTTAGTTTCTTCATTTGCCTCCCTCAATCAATTCGTCGAAAGTTTTATTTCCACCTCCAGCCCTGTCATCTTTCTTTTCCTCTTTTTCTTGGCGGCTACCACCATCAAAACCCCTCGTAACTTCGGTGAATCTCTCCTCAAAGCCACTATGATTGCCGCTATTTTCCTTTCCATTAGTGCTGTCTTAGAGTCTATCAAGGTTGGTCCGTCCAGCTGGCTAAATCGTTTTTTCCAAGTCACTACCGATTCCTCTGTTTTCATCACCCCGGCTGGCTCTGTCGTGGCTTTAATTAGCTTCCTCATCCCCACCCTAATCATCTCTCTTTTGGCAGCCGCCACCAGAAAATCAGTTTTAGACAAATCCTTCTACTTTATTTCTGCCGCTCTTATCACTGCCGCTTTGGTAGTTGCTTCTTTCAACGTTTTGCCTGGCAAACCCAACGCTCCCGTCTTCCTCCCTTTTGAGACTTCTTGGCAAATAGCCGTCGAAAACATCAAACAACCTAAATCATTTCTTATCGGTGTTGGTCCCAGTAACTACATCCAAGCTTTCTCCGCCCATAAAACCGTCAATTTCAACCAATTCGAGTTCTGGAACACCCGCTTCAACACCGCCAGCAATTGGCCTCTACACTTGTTCACTACTCTCGGTTTGATCGGTCTAGCCGTCTGGTTTTACCTTCTCTTTACCGTTTTCAAACACGCCCGCACCGCCGGCCGCCTTACTGGCACCAGCCGTATCGCTCTTGTCGCCGTCAGTGCAGTACTACTTATCACCTTCTTCATTCCCATGAACTTCCTCCTTCTCTCCCTCATGGTCACCATGTTTGTTGTCATCGCCCTGGAAATGCGCGACACCAAACACGACAGCCTCTCCGAGCTACTTATCAAGCTCTTCGCCGTCAAACGCATTCAATCCAAAAACTTTAATCAGCGCGACGAATCCAACTACCAAAAATCAGAGCTTCTACCCTTAATTATCGGTGTGCCCGTGATTCTCTTGGCACTCTTTGCTTTTTATGGAGGTTACCGCGTTATGGCCGCAGACGTCTTTTTCCGCCAATCCCTCCAAGCGGCAGCTGAAAACAACGGTACCCAAACTTACAACAAACAGCGCCAAGCCATTCAAACCAACCCGTATATGGCTTCCTATCACCGTGCTTATGCTTCAACCAACTTGGCTTTGGCCAACTCTATTTCTTCCCAAGAAGAATTGACCGACCAAGACCGTAACAACATCACCCAACTCATCCAACAATCCATCCGAGAAGGTCGCGCGGCCGTCTTAATTGGTCCAAACGATCCAGCCAACTGGGAGACACTTGCCGGCATCTATCGCAACTTAATTAACGTTGCCGACGGCGCCCTCGACTGGGCAACTTCCGCCTATTCCGAAACTATCCGCCGCGACCCGTTCAACCCCCGTCTTCGTCTCGAACTCGGTGGCATTTTCTACCAACTCGAACAATACGACACCGCCATCCGCCTCTTCGAGCAATCCGCCCAACTCAAACCCGACTGGGCTAACTCACACTACAATCTAGCCAACGCCTATCGTCAAGCCAATCGTCTTCAGGAAGCCATGGCCGAATACGAAGTCGTTTTAAGCTTAGTTGACCCCAGCTCCAGCGATTACACCCAAGCTCTCACCGAGCAAAACGACATTCGCTCTCAGCTAGGCGAGGCAGAGCAAACTGGCCAACCTCAAGCCGGCGAGCTCACTCAACCAGAGCCTCTGCCCACTCCCTTGCCTGACAACCAGACTCTACCTTTAGATGAAGCCGAAGCTGCCCCTCCAACGCCAGAAGAAACCGGCCAACGCTCGCCTCAAGGCTTTTCAGACCTCACAGAGCCTTCCCCATCTCCCTCTCCTTCACCCACCCCCACCACTTCTCCTCCTCCATCCCCCACACCAGAAGCATAAGTTAAAAGCTCCTTCGGGAGCTTTTTATTTTCTCAAACCCAATCCTTCCGATTAGGTAGTCTCTCAACCAACTCTATCCCTTTTTTGTTTAATCTTCACACACTACATACTTTTCTGGGTCTGCTGTCGCTCCACATCTCTCTACCGACTTCTCGGCATCCTCATCCGACTTGTTTTCCAAGTAAGTAGTCAACAAAAACCCATCACCACCGCTCGTTTGCGAATATTGATACTCATAAGGAGCATTGTTTACTGGATCTATTGGCAATGACCTCATATACACTGTCCCATTTGCCTCAAAACTCCCGCCCCAATTACATGTAGCCGTACCGTCTCCACACCCCATGATTTGCCCACCGCTGCCTACTGGATACTCTTGAAAGTCATTATAGTAAAGCCTTAGTGCTGTCTTAACCTGTCTTAAATCACTCTTTCTGGCCGCATCCCTGGCCCTAGCTCTAGCTGTTTGAAAATTAGACAACAGTAGCGCTGTCAGTAAACCAATTATCGACACCACCACCAACATCTCCAAAAGCGTAAATCCTTGTTGTACTTTCATTTTATTTTTCATCCTATTGCTCCCTTTATTTATGGTGTGGTGTTGCCACTGCTTATGCCGTAATTACATGCTCCCACTCCACAGTTAGTCCCGGCAAAATCATCATCAGCCGGGTCGTAGGTTCCATCACCATTATTATCCACGTCCTTGTCGTCGTCTCTCTCCAACTTGGCATACAGTTGCCAAGCTAAATCAGACTCTTGTGTTCGATAAAAGAAATTTCGTCCAGTTGTTCTGTCTTCTGGAAGTTTCGCCATGTATAACGTTTCACTACTAGAACCCATTGGCCCTCCCCAATCACACGCCAGAGTATACGATGCACCACAGGCCATCATTCGACCATTCCCATCAGCTGCCGGGTAAGTCCCATGATCATTCATATACTGCTCCAGCGCTGTAGCCAATTTCCTTAAATTTTCCTTACGCTCAGCATCCCGGGCTCTTTGTCTGGCCGCTATAAAACTCGAACCCATCATGTATGTCGATAACAGGGCGATTATGGCAAATACCACAATAATCTCAACTAAAGTAAAGCCTCGCTCTCTCTTGGATTTAATGTTGCCTAATTTCTTCACTCTTCCATTCTATACACCTTAAGCCCCTCTTATCAACAAACACCCTTTATTCCCCAGTTTTCTTCTGGAATTTATCCATTTGCTCTTGCCTGGCCTTATATTTACCCCGGCAAATCATACAGTATATGGGCTTTTCTATTCCCTTGCTCTCATAAAACTCCCTCTCCCCCGCAGTCCAGACAAATTCCTGCCCGCAGTCTTTGCATATAATTGTCATGTCTTCCATAAGTTTCTCTCTGCTTAATTTAAATTGTGGACCGTGGCAGAATCGAACTGCCGTTTGTGCAATGCGAATGCACTGTACTACCACTGTACTAACGGCCCCTAAATTTCCTCAAGTCTTGCCAATCTTATCACAACCTCAATCCTGTCCCAAACCTTCAGATTTCTTCATCTTTAATTCAAATTCCTTTAGTCTCCTCATCTGACTCTTTGTTGGCCGAGCAAATGGCCGTACTTTCTGAATCACTTCCAACGCTTCTTTTAGTCGCAAGCCATCAGCCATCAAATAAGCGGCCATCATCGATGGCCCTCTGCCTTCACCAAACCGGCAATGCACATACACTTTTCCCCCACTCTTAATTTGTTCTTCTATAAATTCCACCCCTTTCTCCAAATCTTTCATCTTAGGTGGCTGTCTATCCGCTGTGGGCAGATGCAAGTAATCAAGCCACTCTGCATCTTCTGCCCGTTTAAAATTCTTAAGTCTCATATTAACCACTCCAGTCACTCCCCATTCCTTCAACCGCTTCAAACCTCTCAATTTATACTGCCCCCCCAGATAAAGCTGTGGAGTGATCAAACTCCGTTTTGCCCTCGGTCCACCGCTAATTTGCCTCCAAATATGATCCCCACTCCTAACTAATTCAATCCACACCGCCTTCACTAACGATCTGATTACCCTCCAGCCAGCCCTAACCATGGTTCTCCCCCCTGTATTCTTCTCCTGCCCACACCCACAAACTCCTGGGTAACACTTTCACATCTACTCTACTGGCTACCATCTCCACATCATCCCTTATTAACATTTCCTCATCCTCACTTTCCACCACCACCCTTCTTGCCCTCCATCTGGTTAGCTTACTGCCATTCTCCCACTCTTCCACCACCCCTCTCGCATATTCCAACAAAGTCCCCAAATCCGCTTGCTTTACCAACATCACCTCCAAAAGTCCATCAGCCACATGACAATCTGCTACCAATTTCAATTGCCCCAATCCCATATTCCCGGCATTGAGTATCGTCAATCCCACTCCTTTCACTTCCTCAATTTTTCCATCCAATTCCAATCGGTACACTCTCTCCTCCTGATTCAGCATCCCCTCCAAACTACTCACCAAATACGCTAGCTTCCCTAATTTCTCCTTCGATTCCCTCGAGGCATTTACCGATACTTCTGCCAACAAACCCCAATTTAGTCTCAGTAAAAACAATTCCTCATTTGCCCAAGCCATATCAATCTGTGTCTCCACCCCAATTCCCTCCACCCAATCTATCAAAGCCTCTCTAGCATCTAGTTTTACCCCCAGCTCTCGAGCCAACACATTAGCCGTCCCGCCCGGCAATATCACCATCCGACTCTCACTCTTATACAACCCCTCAGCCACCTCCATCACTGTCCCGTCTCCCCCATAAACCGCCACCGTCTCTATTCCTTCTTCAACTGCCTCTTTCGCCCAATCCCTCGCCTCGCCCCGTCTTCTTGTCACCTTCACTTCCCAATCAAACTTTCTCTTTAATACTTTATTAATCTTGGCTAATATTGGATATTCCTGCCCCGAGGCTGGATTAATTATTACCCTTAATTTCGGTTTCATTCCCTTAGTCTACCTGCCGCACGTAAAAGCTCTGTAAGAAGCAAAAACAGCCCTTTTAGGCTGTTATTGGTGGACCTGAGGGGATTCGAACCCCTGACCTTCTGTATGCCATACAGACGCGCTACCAACTGCGCCACAGGCCCTCAAGGCACTCATTTTATCACAGATGAATTACTCCTGTTTCTTCATCAACCGACTCATTGTTTGAATTTAATCTCCTCTTCATCTCTTCTATCTCCTCCTCATCCATATCAGTTTCACTTAATGCTAAAGGGTTTGGATCCTGAATATCTTCTTTCCATTTACTTACATCACCCGCATTAATCCAATTTCCTCCCTGATTGAAAAATACTTGACCATTAAAAACATATAACTCTTTATTACCATCCACAATTTGCCATATATGTTTTTTATCGGTTTCAAACATCCTAAAAACTACTTCTCTCAACTCTGGCCCTTTTAAAGATCCGCTCTTCATTACTTCTCTAACCAAAAATCTTTCACACTCAGTTGCGTCTCTTGCCTGTGGTTTTTCATCATCCACATTGCTTCTTTGGTTTTTATTTTCAACCCACATCAACGAATCACTTTTGCCAACTAAATGGTAGAAAAACATTTTATTTTCTCCGAGAGAAACAATTACTCCAATTTCATTTGCACCTCTTTCCTCAACCCAGTCTACTATTTTTGCATCCCCTAAAAACTTCTCTTCTTTAGCCCTCAAAAGTTGGCCGGCAATTAGGTCAACTTCCCTTGCTTTCTCGTCACTTTCCAAACCCTCGAATAATAACTTTCCTGAATTTAACTTTCTTTTTAATGTTACAGCATGCTCTTCTCGTTGTTTTTTCCTCTCTGCCATCTGGACTTCTTCCAATTCCCGTCTCTTTTTAGCCTTAAAAGCATCCACTATTCTTTGCTCTACAAATTCACTTTCATTGGCATTATCCCAAATCCAGTTCAATCTCTCTAATTTTTCGCTATCTGTTATTTTTTCTCCTTGCCTAAACCAAATCACCCCTGCCTCTTGATTGATCCTTCTATATTGATCTTCGATACCATTTTCACTCAAAATTAAGTCGCCAAAAGTCGATGTTTCACCATAAAGTCTTTTTTCATTCTCTAGTTCTGGCTCGGTATCTTTTATTCCAATTACTTTCCCCGGTTCAGGCTCCTCAATTGCTCTCCTCATGTTTACCTTACTAATTCTAGGAAAATCTTCAAATTCTCCCTGGCTGTCCCAATTCCATTTGAACCTACTTTTTCTCAATCTTTCAACACCAAGCCTTCCACCACTTTTATCAAATACACACCAAACCGACCCTTCCCCTTCAAATATAATGCTTTTTTCGCCTCTACTTACAAACCTACCAATCACTCTCCAGCCATCTTCAATTATTTCATTATCTATATACCGCCTTTTCACCTCCTCAACTAATTCGTCATTGTAATCTTTAAGTCCTATCCACCTCTCCCAGCTCAAATCCTCTACTCCGAGCTTTCCTGCCAGATCTCTGAATCTCTCAAAATCCTCAAAATCCTGTTCCTTAAATTCTTCTCCGTGCGCCTTCTGCCATTCCAATGCATCCATCAGTCTTAATGTTTTTGCCGATTGCTCAGATGTTAATTTGAAAACCTCATCATTATTTTTTCCCGTTATTTCCAACTCCCCATTTCTTCCGTCTAATCTAACCCTCTCCGGCAAACCCAGCGCTTCACTTGCCACCTCACTCAGAACCATTACCCAGGCTTCATTTTTTGAACCAGGATGAGCAAAAGCCACCACTCCTACCCCGTCATCCTCCATCTTCTTCTGGATCCTGGTTAAAAAATCTTGCTTCCCCTCCGCAGAATTCTGCTCGTCACCTTCTCCCCCTTCTCTTCTCTCCTTTATAAGCATAGGCCAATAATCACTGGAGCAATCAGCCAATCCCGGCCAACGCTCGCCTAAACCATTTTTTTTAACTTCAGTTTCTACTCGAACACCAGTTGCTTCTACCATGCCTTGATTATACCAATTCACCCCCTGAAAAAACCGCCCTCTTTGTTACTCCTCTTCCTCGTTTTCCAAATTCTCTTCCTTCTCACTCTTTTGCCCCTCACCCCAACTCGTCAACTGCTTTCTCAACTCCTCCACCCCCTCACCCGTCGCCGCCGAAATAAACAATGGCTCCATCCCTTTCTTGACCAAAAACTTACCAATCGCCTCCATTCGCTCACTGCTTAGCAGGTCCACCTTATTCACCACTACCAATTGTGGCTTCTCCGCCAAACTCTGGTGATATTCCTTAAGCTCTTGATTAATACTCACCAAATCCCCCCACAGCTGGGCATTCACCTCTGCATGGCTCACTTTGTCCGTCAACACCTCATACCTGGGCGCCACTATATGAACCAATAGTCTAGTCCGCTCCAAATGCCTCAGAAACTCATCCCCCAGCCCCTTCCCCTTACTTGCCCCCTCAATCAGACCAGGAATATCTGCTATCACCAATTCCTTTACTCCCCCCTCCTCAGTCTCCACTCCTAACTTCGATCCAACCCGCATCACTCCTAAATTCGGCTCCAACGTTGTAAAAGGATAATCCGCTATTTTAGGCCTTGCACTTGTCAACACCGACAGCAAAGTCGACTTACCCGCGTTGGGTAACCCTACCAAACCTACATCCGCCAACAATTTTAGTTCCAGTAGTAGCCACCGCCGCTCCCCCAACTCACCTTCTTCAGCTTCCCTAGGAGTCGTGTTAGACGCACTCTTAAACCGGTCATTGCCCTTTCCTCCCTTTCCACCTTTAGCTACCAGCAACTTCTCTCCCTCGCCAATTACTTCCCCCAACAATTCCACACCTTCTATCCCTTCCCAATTCATCCCTCCTGATGTCTGCACCTCACTTCGGTAATGTCGAAGTAGTGCGTAAATCTCATCCCGCTTCATCCCTGCTTCAGTCAGTCTCGTCTCTTTCACCTCAAACACAATTGTCCCCAAAGGCACTCTCACCATCACATCACGGCCAGCCGCTCCTGATTGTTTCTGGCCTCGGCCATGCTCTCCGTCTATAGCCGCAAACTTTTGTCTACCGGCAAAATAATCCAAAGTCCTCAAATTCCGCTCTCCTACCAGATACACCGAACCTCCATCTCCACCATCTCCTCCATCAGGTCCACCTTTAGGCACATATTTTTCCCGCCGGAACGATACGGCTCCGTTGCCTCCATTTCCAGCCTTTACTCCAATCACAGCTACATCAATCATCTGTTACCTTTCTCTGGGTATTCTATCATCCCCACACCAAGCCCACGCCCTATCCTACTTCAACACCGAGAAGGGGTCCAGGAATCCGCCGCCCTGTCTGACTTCAAAATGCAGGTGCGTCCCTGTCGATCTTCCGGTCGAACCCATATCTCCAATGATATCTCCTCGGTTAACCGTTTGGCCTACCACCACTCTGATCCTCGACATGTGTGCATACAGTGTCACCATTCCGTTGCCGTGATCAATCATCACGCGATTTCCATAACCGTAGTTATCCGGCCATCCAGCTACTGTCACCGTCCCCGCGTCTGCCGCCAAGATAGCGCCACCGGCTTTGTTGGCAATATCAATAGCCTGATGGTAAAACCTAAACCCTTGCGAGATTCTCCCCGAAGCTGGCCAAACCAATTGACCTACTGCCGACACCGCCCCCGCGTCAGGCGTGAGTTGCCTGGCCAAAGTACTTCTGGGAGCTACCGGACTCTTCTCATCTTGCACTATTCCATCAGGTACCATCAAAGTTTGACCAACCGCCAAAGTAAATTTCTCGTCATCCACAAATTCATTAAACGGGTAGTTAATAATACCCTGGGCTTCCGCCTCATCCAGTCCATATTTCTTGGCTACCGAATAAATCGTTTCTCCCTTTTTCACCGTATGTAAAACCCCCGTCACCGGCAGAATCTTTATCGTCTGTCCAGGTTTAATCGTCTCCGTTTTCTTCATTTCATTAGCCCACAACACCGTTTCCTCACTCACCCCAAATTTCTCTGCTATCCCGCCTACCGTATCGCCGGGCAACACTTCATATTCAACAATCTCTCCCCGTCGATACTTCTTTACATCCTCCCCCGAAACCGTGCCCATTGTATAGGCATTATCCACAGTCGAAACCCCCAACACCATCGAGCCTGGCAAAGTTTCCTGGTTTATCTCCGACGAAAACACCTCTCCCGAAAGCACCATTGGCCCAATGGTCACCATACTCAGTAACATTCCCATCATACTGGTATGCATAAACGGCCGGGCGTACTTTCCCCGTCTTCTGTACAAACTATCTACAATCACATCCTTAAATTTCTCAAACCTGTAAAACATTCTCGCCAACCTCAACTTAAGGTAGCGTCTTAAAAAATAAAAAAACTCGCTGAATTCTTGGAGAATCTCTGGTGTTTTCATATTTTCCGCTAAAGGCCGCACCAAGTGTGAGGCAGGGACCAGCAGAAAACTCAGTATAGCAATCGCTGCCCCTCAATTCAATGTTAAAAGCTGGCAGTCTCCCGCCAGCTTTAATTAATCTTTAGATTATTGCTCTCTGTCTAGCCTTCTTTTAGTGAGGCCAACAGTTCCTTATTGTTCTTCGTGTTCTTCATCCGCGCTACAATCACTGGGGTGCGCTCTTTGGGATCCAACATGTCGATCATCCGTCTCATCAACACTATCCCTTGATAAGTCGTATTATCAAACAGCAGGTCCTCTCTTCTGGTACCCGAGCGTTGGACATCAATCGCCGGCCAAATTCGTCTCTCGGCCAACTGTCTGTCCAAATGAAGTTCCATATTTCCGGTTCCCTTAAACTCCTCGTAGATAAGATCGTCCATCTTGGAGCCGGTATCAATCAAGGCTGTTCCCAGAATAGTTAAGCTTCCGTTCTTTTTACCATCAGGAGTTTCAAACTCTTCAAAGTTTCTAGCCGCTCCAAAGAATCTCTTGGGAGGGTAAAGTGCCGCTGGATCAAATCCTCCAGACAGTGTTCGTCCCGAAGTTGGAATTGCCAAGTTATACGCCCTAGCCAGTCTGGTGATCGAGTCCATGATAATCAATACGTGTCTACCCGTCTCCACCATCCTTTTAGCTCTCTCCAGCGCCAGTTCGGCAACTCGCACTTGCTCTGAGGCTGGCTCATCAAAGTTAGAGGCCGCCACCTCGCCTTTGCCCTCAGTCACCGCTTCAATGTGCCGCTTGATGTCAGTCACTTCTTCAGGTCGCTCGCCAACCAAGACTGCCATCACGTGGATGTCTTTGTAGTTATTGGCTGCCCCGGTTGAAATGTCTTTGAGTACCGTCGTCTTTCCGGCCTTAGGTGAAGATACAATCATTCCTCTCTGGCCTCTACCTACCGGTGCCACCAAATCAATCAGTCGAGTGGACAACACATCAGTCTCGGTCTCCAAAACGATTTTCTCGTCCGGATAAACCGGCGTCAGCTTCTCAAATCTAACTCTTTTGGCTGCATCCTCAACGCTTACCCCATTGACTAGATCGACTTTCAAAAGTCCCCAAAACTGTTCACTTTCTTTAGGTTTTCTGGCTGGTCCGGTGATACTATCGCCTGGTCTCAGTCGCAGTCTCCTAATCTGCGTTCCAGATATATACGCATCTTTATCACCACCGGAGAACTGAGATCTCAAAATCCCGTTTCCGTCTTTGAGCAGGTCCAGAAACCCCGTTATCTCCTCAACCTGAACTTCTCCGCTCGCTCCTCTATCCGTCTCCTCTGGTACAAATTGCATCGGTTGTGTGGCTACATTACTCCGCCATACTTTCCGGCCTCCCACAAAGTCAACTTGACCTCGTTTAACGGGTGGCCTGCTTGGCCTCACCGGTGTCATGGGTCGCCTTACCGGCGGTCGAGCTACTCGGGCTACAGAAGTAGCAGCCGGCCTACTCTCCATCGCCTCTTCAGTCATCGGCCTGCCCACCAAATTCGACACGCTCGAATCATGACTTTTAACTTCTGGGCTTTTTTCTTTGTCAGCTTCCGCTTTTACTTCAGGCTTTTCTTGAGCTTTCACTTCTTTGATTTCATCCTTCGCTTCTTTAACTTCTTCAGCTTTTGGGGTCGTTTTCGTGCTCTTTGCTGTCTCCTTCTTAGTCGGTTTTTTAACTTTATCTATCTTTTCGTCTTTCTCTTCCGTTTTTTTGTCAGCCACGGTTTTCCTCCACAGTTATATTAATTTGAATATTGGGAAATTCCACAGATCATACCTAGGGTTAGGCCGGCCGGTCTGGCCGATTAACACACACAGTTTAAAGGGGATCTATTAAGTATTCTTTGCGTATTTTAAGTAGCATTTCCCCCCTTGTCAACC
>CAYNMS010000021.1:0-22938 GCA_964398525.1 uncultured Pseudomonadales bacterium
CCTCCTGAATACTTTATTTATTCAAGAGTCCAATATGTATCGCGACTTATTCACTGTATTACTAATTTCTCAAATATCACTATGGGTGACCAACATGCTGCAAGAGAAATTTGATACATAAATTACTTGGATAATATCTTGTGTCTTTAAATCCTGAAAAAAAATCACAAAACACAACGTTTTACTTAGTTCGGCATGGGCAATCTGAGGCTAATGTTAGATCAAAGATGGGTGAGATTTCTCCCCCCTCTTCTTGGCACGAAACCGACCTATCACCGTTGGGAATTCAACAGGTTGAAACTCTTGCAGCAGAACTTGAAAATATCCCAATAGATGTGATTTTTTCATCTGATGCAAGGAGAGCCAGAAAAACTGCAGAAATTGTAGCTGCAGAGAGAGGGCTGGTAATTAACACCTCCGATCGTCTTCGGGAAACGAGTGCAGGCGAAACATCACAAGTATTTAAGGATCTCACCCCCGAGGAAAAGCTATCTTTCTGCTTGGACGCAAAAAACGAAACTTATGAGGAGGCTGGACTAAGATTTGTCGCTTTCATTCGAGAACTTTCAGTTAATTTCGAGGGTTTAGCCGTCCTGATTGTGTCCCACGGGGCATTGATGAAAGCTCTACTAATAAACATTGGTTTTGCCACACTAGATGAATTGCCGGGAGGATCAATTGAGAATGCTGGTTATGTAACTGTCGAAAGCGATGGTAGCAACATCTTATTGAAAGACACACATGGTGTTCACAAGAGTGCCGTGAGCAATATCTCAGACCATCAATAATTAAAGACTTTGATGGTTTAGTTTTTTTGAAATCGATAAGTATTAAGTAGAAACAAACAAAAATGTTTTTAGGATGGAGGTATGGTATTTACCTTCTTCTACCTATCCAGTCTCCGTGTCTTTTGAACCAATCTACTTCATCCTTAAGTCCATCTTGAAAGTCTACTCTTGGTTCCCATCCTAGATCCGTGTGAATTTTGTCGTAACTTACGCAATATCTAAGGTCATTTCCTGGCCTATCAGCTACAAATTCTACTTCGCTTCCAGGCCTACTAAACATTTCAAGCAACAGTTGCGCTACTTCAATATTTTCCTTTTCATCGTGTGATCCCAGAGCGTAAGATTCACCGGGTACGCCTCGTTCAAAGACATCTATAACTCCTTTTACGCTATCTTCTACGTGTAACCACATCCTCATGTTTTTACCGTCGCCGTGAATTTGTATTTTTTCTTCATCCATTAGCCTAAGTATTGATCTAGGGATTAACTTATCCGGATATTGCCAGGGTCCATATAAGTTTGTGAAATGAATGATGTTAAATGGTAATCCGTGGGTAATGCCATATGATCTAACTAAATGATCAGCAGAGGCTTTACTGGCAGCGTAAGGGTTACGTGGAGCATAAGGAGATAGTTCGTTAAAAATAGTGCCGTTGACGGAATGGCCCCATACTTCATCTGTTGAAATATGGATAAATCTTGTTCTGCCATGCCTAAGTGAAGCTTGAAGCAAGTTATGTGTGCCAAGTACGTTGACCTCAAAAAAAAGTTGACTATCAGCGATTGATTTGTCTACATGGGTCTCGCCAGCCAGGTTAATTACTACATCTGTATTCTGAACTAGATTATTAACTAGCTCTTGATCACGGATATCACCATAAACAAAATCAAACTTAGGTGAACTCTGAAAGCAACGTAATCGCTCTGGGTTTGCTGTGGGTCTCAAGCTGTCTAATATTGTTAGTTCACTCACCAAAGGGTTTCTCAATAACGCCGGGGTTAAATTCGAGCCAACAAAACCAACACCACCAGTTAATAATA
This sequence comes from uncultured Pseudomonadales bacterium, assembly GCA_964398525.1. Classification (GTDB taxonomy): domain Bacteria; phylum Patescibacteriota; class Microgenomatia; order UBA1400; family CAYNFZ01; genus CAYNMS01. Next base: position 1,830 of record CAYNMS010000021.1, read on the forward strand.
TTCTCATTCCCCACTATCCCAGAATATCTTTTAAACAGGCAGTTTCATTTTCAGTTAAGATGACAACATCAAACGTTTCTGTGTCAAACAGTAATCCAAAATCGTGTTCTGTCCGGAGTCTATATCTGTTCGGATCTGCCTGGATCTGGGGCAGTTTTGATTCAAAGGCTGTCGCCTCAGTAAAATCCATACCTTCGATTAATTGTTCCGCTACCTTTGTACCATTTCCGAATTGTGATTCTGATAAATCATCATTGCCAGAAGGTTGTGAGCCGTCCGCATATCTTTCCATGTCGGCGTCATCTTCGGCTTTTACATCATCAACATCGTCAGTAAGATGGAATTTACGCGCAGCCTCTTCATCCATAGTATACCTGTTGTCTACGTCTCCACAAACATTGTTTGGGTAATCAGCAAGGATTGTCCCCATGGAGTCATGGTTCAGATCACCTAAAACTTCATCAGTTCGCCAATTTCTTCCCCACACTTTTGTATGACCTTTAACTAGACCATCTGGACGGACGTGAACTTGCCAGCCCTTAAACCCTTCAACAAATAAATGAATCGGGAGTTCTCTAGAATGAAATCCGTTAATTAGGGTGTCTCCAAAACGAAGTTTGAAGTCAGTAGGAAGGTTGGGTTGCATTGCTTCAACCTCTGCTCGTACTCTTTGAAACTGTTCAAGTGACATTCCGTTATAGTCTTCCCTTGCATTGCCAGAATAACAAACTGGGGTTAGGTGGTGCTGTTTTACACCAAGCCGAACCAACATCTCAGTTAGCCGTTGCCATCTATCATAATTAGACTTATCAAGTACAGAAATAACGGTGATGTTATCAACCACAGATTTTAGCTCTTCGATGCCCCTAATGGTTCTGTCAAAACTTCCTTCACCACGGTTTCTGTCATGGTCTATCCCAATTCCGTCTAAGCTTACGTTGATGCGGCTGACATTCCCGTCCGCAATTTTTCTTAATCTGGACTCACTGACCACAGTTGCGTTGGTAATAAGTGCAATTGAAGGGAATATTAAATTTCTTGTTGCTTCCATTGCAAAACCAAGATTTTCCCACAGCAAAGTTTCGCCTCCAGTTAGTGTAATATCAAATATTTGGTTCTTTTCAGCCGCTGCGAATACATCACCAATCATTTGTTCAGTAACGCTTGGCCCCTTGTACTCAGGTCCTGATGTTGAGTGGCAATACCAACATGAAAGATTACATCTTCTGGTTGTATCTACAACTATCCTAATTGGTTCGGAGATTCTTTCTAAGTGCATATGTTTACCTTATTTCAATATTTAAGAAGTACAAATATCAATTTTTTTTAGTAAGTGTTAAAACCTAAGTTTTATGAAAATTTAATGGAATATATATTACCACATATTGAGTGTTTTTACGTCCACAATTACCTGATATATCAAAACGTATTCGTTAATTTTAGTAGGTCAAGAATGTTCCAACATGATCTTTGAATATTTTCACGATTTAGAGAATCAATATCCTGATATCCTACATCCACAGAATCATCATCGTTGGGTGTCGGGACACCACTCAACTTTTTAACCTCATAAAATATCAAAATTCCATGAACATCTTCTTGATTATGAGTGAAGAAACTATCTTCAACCAATAATAACTTCCCAACTACTACAGTCAATCCTGTCTCCTCGCAAAATTCCCTGATCAAACCATCTGGAATAGTTTCATCCATCTCGATCCCACCACCGGGAAGATCAAACTTATCAGTCAACGGGTGTCTTTTTAATAAAATTCTTCTGTCCTCAATTAGGACTCCATATGCACTGGCTCTGAATTGAAAGTTTTCAAGTTGTCTTTGTTGCTCATTGCCAAAAATATCAAAGGCTTTAATGGTTTTGTTAGGACTTTTGGGAACTAATCTTTCAGTCATAAGTTGAGATAACTATTAGTAAATATTCCACCACTACTAATGTGATTGTTTAGGGGTCTTACCCCTCATTTTACAAGGGCTGCGCAAGTCACTCCCTCCGGTCGTGACCCTTGCAAAATTTCACCCCGCTTTTAAATTCACTGGTATCTGGAAGCAGCAGCTTCCAGAATAAAAATTATAAAATTGGGATAGCTGCAGAAAGGACAACATGCGGCTATCAGAGAAAGCCCAACAAAGCCTTAACAGGGTGGTAAGTAAGTTTCAAAGTGGTGATCTATCACCCATAAGTCGAGTGATAAGGATTAGGCTTGATCCTAACGCCCCTGCCCGTAAGTGGAGCCTATCAAATCGGGTGATGGCTTTTGTGCAGACAGACGAGCTGGATTGTAGAGGTTTTAAACAGTGGCAGGATGTGGGTAGAAGTATCAAAAGGGGTAGTAGAGCAGCCTTTATTCTCAGACCCCATACCATCAAGCAAACCCAGGAAAAAGACGGACAAGAGGTAGAAGAGTTGTTGTGTATTGGTTTCTCCACTGTGCCGGTGTTTGCCGCTTCGGACACGGAAGGCGAGGAGCAGTTACCAAGCTATGAGCCGGAAGAATTACCCCCACTCATGGATCTAGCCCAAAAATTTGGGATCAGTGTGTCATATATCCCCGTTTCTCCCGATAAGCTTGGAGATACAAATATCAAAGGCGAACGGATCAGGTTGGGTAGCCATGATCCCAGCATTTTCTTTCATGAGTTGGCCCACGCCATTCATGCCAGGATCTCCGGAGGGTTAAAAGGTGGTCAGCATATTGACCAGGAAACCATCGCCGAGTTTACCAGTGCAGTGTTGATGGATTTCTATGGGTACAAAGACTACAGCGGCAATGCCTGGGCATATATCAACAGTTACGCTAAAGACCCCTTAACAGCTATTACAAAGGCCATGGGAACCATAGAAAAAGTACTGAATGTGCTGTTAGAATCGGAAGGAGGTGAGAACTATGATTGACCCAACAATTACAGATAGCTTTGAAAGTGAAATATTAAACTTGATAGATAATAGAGATAATTACACTAGAAGTGATTTACAAGGCATTGTTGCAGCTCTAGTGCAAAAAATCATGACTCAGGGTCATGAGATATTAAAAAGCCAAGATAAGGATAAGTAGGGGGAAACATGAGAAAGTTGCCAGTTTTTAAAGGTTACACTGTTGATTTTAGGCTACAGGAAATAAGAAAGGCTGTGTATGGTCAAGCTCTAGAGTTTATCCCGTTTGATAGCGTGAAGGGGCAAAAGATTTTAGGAGAGTTTCTCAAAACTCCCGAGGGGGAAGCAGAAGTAAAATACCAAACTGCAAACTAACTTAGCTTGGGGTAGCAGCTTCCCACGTTTCCGGCCGGATTCCCTGCCCTTTTAGATCCGCTTTCAGTCCTAGATAAAAGGATATGTCGACATCTTCAACATCCAGAGTTTGAGGAATGGATTTTAATAGTGATTTTTGAACCCTAACCGTAGGGCATATTAAAAATATGGTTGGGAACGGATCCTTGTTGTGATCTTGCCAGAAATTGCCATTGTAGTACCGGCAGTACTGATTGATTCTTCTTCTGATGGCAAACATAGGCATACCTTCATTAAAGATATCCAGAAAGTAGCGCTTAAGGGTTTTCCCTTGTTTGATGGTGATGTAGGCATCAGGAAGAGGAAGGGGTGTGTAAGCAACATCAGAAATATCGGTGGAGGTGTAGAAATGACATACTGCTTTTTGATCCACAGCGGCTTTTTGGAAAATAAAGTAAAGATCTGCCAAGAAGAGGCAGTGGTTTCTAAACGATTTAGATCGGTATTTTTCCCGGTAGACTCTACCTAATACATCGGGGTTACATTTATCATAATCTTTGAGCAAGGATCTGCTTTTAGTGGCTAGGTAATATACGGCCGGTGAGTTGATATCTGATCTTTTGGTGGAGTAGATTCGGTTAATGAGTTGATGTTTGGTGAGCATTTTAAGGTAACGGTTAACGAGGCTAGAGTCTTTGTGGTTGAGGAATTGTTGGATATGGTTTCTGGTTAAAAAACGGAAACGATAAATCAGGAGTAATATTTCAAGTTGTTTGTCGGTCAAGTCATTTATGGTCATATATATTCATTCCTCCCTTTCTAAGAAAGGAAAAGAGGTAAAGAAAAACGGTTTCCCTAGCCTGAAAATTAGTCATTATTTTGTACTAGCCGGTTAGGATATTTTTCATTGTGGGAAATGCTCTTTTTTCTTACTAGTCTTATTCTTAAAATTCCGTTTACTGGGTATTGCCTTGGGCTTAAAAGTTGAAGTGGTGGCGACAAACTGTTTGGCGAAATGTTCCCGTGAGGCTTCGATAATTTCCTTTACCAGTTCTTCATTTTCCGGTACCTTAATCGGCATAGTTTCCCCAGAAAATGGTTCTTCGGGATGAATGGCCGAGATTTTGATGTAAAAGTGGAATGAAGGCAGGTTGTCTATTTCCCCTGGTTGGACGTAGGGAATGAACTGAGGCAGGATTAATCTTTCATCTTCAGGGTTAGCAGTCCTAAAACAAATCACCGTACCGGTATTGGCCAGAGTAACGTTGACCAGTGATTTGTCTTCAAGCTGAGAAGTGGTTTGATGTGCCAGGATGGCGCTTAGACGGTACTTTCTGGCTTCAGAAAGGATTTGGGCGAATGACGGAGTGGCGAAATTTTGGAACTCATCGACGTAGAGGTAAAAGTCTTTTCTGTTGTCGCTTTTTTGACGAGCCCGTTTCAGGGCGGCCAGTTGGATTTTGGTCATGATCAGCGTACCAAACACCTGAGAGTTGTCTTCACCGATCTTGCCCTTGGAAACATTGCAAAGAAGGATTTTTCCAGAATCCATAATGTCGTCAAAGTTGATGGTAGATTTTTCCTGTTCCAAAATCCGTTTGGCGGTAGGAGAAAACAAAAACCTACCAATCTTGTTAGTAATCGGCGAGATCATTTTTACCTTCTGATAATCACCGGCCTTACTAAACTCATACTTCCAGAAGTCGTGAAGGTTTTCCTCTTCTAACTTACTGGTAACTTTCTTTCTAAAGTCTTCATTGATAAGCAGTTTGTAGACGGTAAATAACGTGGGGTTTGGGGTGGTAAAGGCAGTATGGATGGTATTTCGGAGGATATATTCCATCCTGGGACCGGAGTATTTATCGTCATAGATTTTGTGAAAGAGGGAAATAATGCTTTCCGTTATCAGTTCTTTTTCCCTTAAAAGCAGATCGCCGGTAACGTCAGGGGGTAATTCAAGAAGATTGAGGCCGACGGGGTAGCTAATGTCATCAGGGTTAAAGTAGACCACGTCTTTGATTCTTTCCTTGGGGATTATGGGCAGGATGTTTTCAATTAATTCTCCGTGGGGGTCGATGACACAAAGCCCTTTACCGTTTTTTAGATCCTGGTTAATCATGGATAAAAGCATGGTTGATTTACCCGTTCCGGTAGCACCCAGGACATACATGTGACGTCTACGTTCTTCCTGATTAAGCCCAATTAAGGTTGTGGATCCACCAAAAGTATTTTTGGCGAATACTACGTCCAAATCATCGGCTTTCTTTAAAGACACCGGAGCCGGTAACTCTTTACTGTGGATTTTTTGGATATCCTCGGTTCTGGTGGTGGCGGTAAAGGGAAAGTGATAAAAGTCGGAAATTTCTGAAACGGAAAAAATAGAGCAGGTTAGCGGGGTTAGGATTCTGTTTCTAAAAGATGCCAATTTTATTTTTTCTAAAAACCTTAGTTTTATTTGTCTGATTTTACAAACTGATTGATAGGCGTTGCCAAATGATGAGAGTGAAGAGGTAAACCCACGAATTCGTTTAGAAGCATCCTGATGGTTGCCGATCACCGCCAGCTTGATTGATGTGGCAAAAAGAGGTTGATCTAGTTTGTCCTTAACCAGTTTTTCCAATTCTTCCTGGTAGGGGTTGGCAGTTTTATTCCTTTCACCATTAAAGGGCAGGTCTAAAAACGGCCCTTCTTTACCACCGGAAGCTAAGAATATGAAGACACCTAAGGGCAGACTAATAGCATAAAAAAAGACCAAAAAAAGAAGTTTTACGATGAACAGACCACGACTCAGCAGTGTTGACCCCCTAAGCCCGGTAACCAAATCTTTGTTGGTGTAGATAAGTCGGGAAATTCTCTTAATGTCGGCCAGACTTCCTTTATTTACCGGAGAACTAACCAGTTGGAATACCACTGTTTCATTGGGGCTTAGTTTTGTCATGCTACCGGTAATGTAGGCAATCGGGTCATGCTCTTTTAAGTCAACCTGACTTTTTAGAGGAAAAGCAAAATGGCGGGCGAGCTTAAATTCAGCGATAACAATGTCTTTAGTATTACCGTTTAAGTAATCACTGACTTTGGAGACACTAATTCCGGGAAGGTAAGAGATTAGGCTTTTTTTAATCAGATCAGCATCATCCTCATCTACCTTGAGAATGTAGCGGATACCGTCATCTTTAGTAGAAACAATCTCGAAAGCATAGCTTTTTTGGTAGCCTATTAATCTTTCAACAAAAGATTTTTGATTTGCCAATCCATGAATGAGGGTAAACAGTTGTTGGGTAGTATATGAGCTTAAAAGAGTTTCCTTAGGGGGTTTTACCTCCAAAAAAGTGTATCGGTGCTGAAGTTGAAGATAGATTATCGCCAGTCTGTGAACCACATAAGTAACAAGTGTTACTAGACCAATAACTAAAACAACCGATAATGCTATCGGTAACACCGAAAATATGCTGACAAAGACAGTGGATTGAAGTAAGTTGGCAAATGTGTGAAGTAACCCAGGAAGAACAGTTTTAAGGATGATGTTATTAGAGAAAAAGTTGGTTAAAGGTTTTGTAAAAAGCGTCATACTGCCCTTATGGGTTTAATTCGGGCAGACTAACTGATAGTCTATATCAAAAGGCCTCATGTGTAAATGAAATCCCGCCTGGAAAATGGTGTTTTTTCTCTTGACACTATCAATATATTTATATAGACTATAAATATATTGATAGTTAAGATATCATGAGTTTTGCAGTTACACCATACCAACAATCATACAATCGGGAAGAGTTAATTAGGCCTTTTATCCAGTCATTTGATGAGTCAGCTAGTAAACTCAAATCTCAATTTTCCTTAACTCAATCTCTGGATTTAATGTTTCCGGAGCAGAAACGTCAGGATAGAGATATAGCAAAGGCTAAAGAGGCGCTGGGTGAGCTGGCGAAAGAATTCTCCGATACTGAACTTAAAGAAATTGTTACAGACATTGATTACCTGGTTACACATTGGTTGGACGATTTTGAAAGGACACTTTTTGACGGACTCACATTAAGAGAATTAATTCACGAAAAAGGAGGGTTACTATGAATAGAATTAGTAATGTGGAAAGCGGATCAAAAAAGGCGTTTATTTACCTAAGGGTATCCAGTGAGGAACAAGTTGATAATTTCTCCCTAGATACTCAGGAAGAGATTTGTCGGAAAGAAGCCCAAAAAAGAGGATACGAAATTGCAGAGATATTCAGGGAAGAAGGCCGGTCAGCCAAAAGCATTTTAGGAAGACCAGTGTTAATCAATTTGCTTGAATATGTAAGAAAAAACAAACACCAAGTAGAAGCACTAATAATCTATCGTTTGGATAGAATCTCCCGTCAAACTGCAGATTATTTGGCTATAAGGAAAAAACTTGGAGAGTGCGGAGTAACTATTATCTCGGCAACAGAGCCTACCGGTAATAGTCCTACCGAAAAACTAGTAGAAACGATTTTAGCCGGATTTGCTCAACTCGATAACGATATTAGAAGCGAAAGAGCGAGAAATGGTTTGAGAGCCAGATACATGGCCGGTTTAATTAGCGGTAAACCACCACTAGGATATAAGTTTGAAATGGGCTTGGCAGTCAAAGACCCCGATACTTGGGACAAAGTTAAGTCCGCTTGGGATGTTATGGCTACGGGTAAAACCAGTTTGTCACAAATCGCTAAGATTATGACTGAGAGTGGCTTAAAAATAGGCCGCGGTAAAAGACAGTACAAAATCAGACCACAGACAGCTAACAGAATTTTCCGGCTCAAGTTTTATGCTGGAGTCTTGTCTTCTGATACATATAAGCAGGAGGTCAAAGGTCAACATGTGCCAATGATTACTCTTGAACAGTTTTACAAGGTTCAGGCGGTCTTAGATGGGCGTAGGGTCAGTGACATGGTGTTGGTTAGGAGAACCAGAGAAAACAAAGATTTTCCTCTAAGACGAATTGTTAAATGTAGTATCTGTGATGTTGGGTTAACCGGAGGTTGGAGTAGAGGTAGAAACAGTCGTTATCCGTACTATAGATGCGCCGGTGGCTGCACCAAATCAATTAAAGTCGATACATTAGAAACCTCTATGATAGATCTGTTGAAGAGAATAACTCCTAAGCCGGAAGCTCTAGATCTGTTCATATCCAGAATGTACCAGGTCTATCAAAAACGGTACTTAAAGCTAAAAGGCATGAAGGATAAGGCAGATACCGAAATCATAAACCTACAGGAAATGCGCAAGCAGTTAGTGGAAAAAAATCTATCAGGTGTTTACTCAGACGAAATCTTTAAGGAACAAAACTCAATCATTGAGGAAAAAATGACAAAAGCACAAGTTGTCAAAGAAGACTCACTAATAGACCAATACAACATAGATAAAGTAACAGATTTTATGAGAACTAAGCTGGCAGATCTGGGAGAAACTTACAAAACGTCCACACTCAGTCAGATAAAGGTCCTGCTTGGTTCAATCTTCCCCTCAGGACTGTCTTGGGACTATAACGGTACATTGAACCACAAAATTAGACCGATATACAGGTATATTCAGGACCCTAATGATCCTGCTATCCCGTCTGGAGCGGGTGAAGGGAATCGAACCCTCTTCTTCTCCTTGGAAGGGAGATATACTACCAGTGTACTACACCCGCATCACTCATATTTTAACATTGCAATCCAAACATAACTATTCTGAAGCATCATAAAAAACATAGGCATAATACAACAACTGTGCAACCATGAAAGTGTCTGATTGTTTTTCGATAACACTCTGTGGCAGCGCCAACATTGGATCGTGTACCGACAAATGATCAAATAGTTTTTGGGGGTCGCTGTGATTTAGAAGAACAATTAAGGGTAAAGGGTTATCATCAAAAGGAGATTGAAATCTTTTAAACCACCCAAGTAATGTATCTTTTTCTTGGTTAAAAGTTACTATACTAGACAACTCTCTCTCCGGCACAACAGCTGCCTGAACTTTTTTTCTTCGCAGTCTATGCACAATCGTCTCTGTATCTAGCGTATCGTGGGGGATCATGCCAAACCTACCATCAATCACTCTCTTCCATGAGATTAAAAGTTCCTGATTTATACCCTCAGAGAAAAGGATCGGTTTAAGTCCAGATTCATTCTCCACCAAATGCTTACTTGCATCTTTGATGAACCTTTCAGTATTAAAAATATCACCGGTAAATCGTTTTCGTCTCTCCATTTGACCAATAGGTTTCCTATCATAAATAAAAATCTAAATCATTAATGACCCGTCATCTTCAAGATATATCAAACAACCAAAACAACACAAATAAAAAGCTTTGAAAGACAATTTCTACACACATAATAAGTATATATCGAGGATATGGCAAGTAGCAAAACATACAATTAATTCAATCTTGACTTACACGACGCCGATCCAAGCCAGGTATGCGGGTTGCCATTCCAGCACCACCCCAATTTTGCTTGCTTCTGGCTTATCCAAATTGCCGGCACCCTCTGATCGCCTTCATGTCTGCTGGCCAATAACGAGAAACAATTGTTCTTTCTTAAAAACTCCGGAAATTGTCTTACCAGAGCAATACCCTCTACCAATGTCAAAGGGCTCCTATCTTCTGTCTGAATCATTCTCAATGCTACCTTAGGTGGTAAATTAATATTCGCTTTACCTCTATCAATACCCACTAACAAATAAAAATCCTCTTTTGGAATTTGTGCTTCATCAATGGTCTTAAAATCATCTGGTTTAAGCGGGTCTAGCTTTTCAATTCCAACTTTTCCGTTCCACTTCAGCAATTTTATCTGCTCAGTTACCGGCATTTTCCTCTCATTGATTACCATCACAAACGGCAGTCTACCCTTCTCAACATCCACTTTAGGCAAAGTTTCCAATTCCAACTTCTTACTCCAATCCTTAACCTTCTCTTTCAACTTCCCTTGGTTTATCCAATTAGCACAACCACCATCAATCAAGTTATTTACTTGTCTATTTAACTCAAACTTAATTCCCTCTAAATTCATCAAACCAACCTAAAACTAAACATAAAATATGGTCGGGGAGACAGGATTCGAACCTGCGGCCTCACGGTCCCAAACCGTGCACGCTACCACTGCGCCACTCCCCGAAGTGCATGTGCCGAGGGCGGGGGTCGAACCCGCACGATGTCGCCACCACGAGATTTTAAGTCTCGCGCGTCTGCCTATTCCGCCACCTCGGCAAATACAGCTCTAATTTTATCATTATCCTTTCAAAAACAGATACCACTTTTCTTTCAACTCTTCTGTCACCAAAATCTCCACCAATCCTTTTCCTGGCTGTCCATAATAAATTAAACTGCCAAGAGGAGCAAGTAATATTGCTGGCAGTACCAGCAAATCTTCCTCTCCCTCAATATTAAGTTTTCCTCCACCTTTGTCTATAGTTTCTACAAGTTTCACAACTGCTTCATTTCTAATCCATCCAGGTGGGTTAGTAGCGTCCCAATATTCCAGATCCTGTGCTACCTGTCTCTGGCTTTTCCCATCTACAATTTCCACGTCCATTCTCCAATCCCTCTCTTGAAATCTGGAGGTGCTCACATCACCAACTACACACACCATGCTCGCTTTCATAATCTTTTCTGTGTCCACCTCTATTAGCAACTCTCCCAAAGGCTTTTTTAGTTCTAACAATTGATCAGTGTTAACTTTAATATCCTTTTCAAATAATTTGTCAAACCTAGTTCCTTGTCTGTTAACTAAGCCTCTTCGTATATTGCTTGAACTCAAAACTTCATTCTTTTCATCAAAAACCATCCCACTCACCAGCAAGGGTAGGGGAGTCTTACCCCTTATTTCCCTTTCGGAATTAATCATTTCACCACCAGCTTTAGTTTCTTGGCTTACCACTAAAGCTTCTATCGTGTTATCTGATAGTGTTGTACCAAACACATCTTCCAAAATCACCATTTCACTTTCATCATAACCATATTTATCAAACCATTCTTCAAGCTTGGCTCTTCTCAAAGTTAACGGCTGAATTAGGCTAGACCAAATCTTTTCTACTACAAAGCAATCATTTGTAATTCCCACCACCACCTTTTCTCCCGATTCTACAGCCAATTTAAGCATCGCCTCATGGCCAAGGTGCAACCGATCAAACGTACCACCAACCGCAACTTTTGAATACTTTTTCATTGCCTCATCTTACCATTGTCAAATCTGATAAGTTACCACTACAGGCAAATGATCCGATGCCTTCACCATCGGCACTTTTGCCTCAAGTTTACTCATCTCTCCCTTGTGAAACATAAAATCCACCGCCAGATCTAATCCTCGACTTCTATGTACTTCTGGTTGAAGGGTATTCCTCAAATTGTCAGGGTTGTCATCTTTCAATTGGCTCACCAACATCTTATAAATTTCACTCTCATGCGTTACATTAAAATCTCCCCCCAAAATCAATTGATCATGTTTTGCTATGGTTTTTAACAAATTTTTTCCTGCCTGTCTTTGTTCATCAGTAATTTCTGGATACAGACTCCAAACAAAATGTGTTGTAGCTATCCAAATATTTCTCATATTCATTTCCAATTCACCACCCAAAAACAATCCTGGAAATTCCCATTCACCTGCCTTAGGAAACTCAGGCCAGACCAATTTGTTTTTATAATAAAACTCTTTTTCTACCCGCTTGAAATTCCATTTGCTAAATATAGCCAACCCCAATTCCCCCCAACTTTCTATTTCCCACATTGGCTCAAAAACCCCCCTCATCTCCAATTTTGCTTTCACCTCACCTAATAAATCCTGGCCTGGTCTTGCCGGAAACTCTTGAAGCAACAACACATCAGGCTGTTCGTATTCCAAATAATCAAAAAATTCTTGTTTTCGTTTAGCCAACCAACAATTTAATGTCACCACCTTAAACTCCATCAGCTCCTCAACGCCCTCAATCCAACCATTCCTATTAGTCCAACTCCTCCGATAACAGCGATTGCTGGTCCACTTGGAATGTCCAACATCACCGACAAAATCAAGCCGGCTATAGTTATCACTACTGAAACAAACGGAGTTGCCAACAACATCGTTTTCATATTCTTGGCTACCAGCCTGACCATACTTGCCGGAATCACTAAAAGCGCATTGATCAACACGATTCCCACCAGTCTAATACCCACAACCACAGTTATTGCCAGAAAAACATTAAACCACAATTCATATCTATTTACTTTTATACTACTAATCTTGGCATATTCTTGATCAAACGCGACAAAAACCATCTTCCTCCATACTCTAAGTATCATGATCATCACCACAACTGCTAAAGTACCCACAATCAACAGCTCTTTCCACCCAATCGCCAAAATACTCCCAAACAAAAAGCTCATCAATTCTGGTCTATAACCGGGTAAAAGTGACAATAATATTACACCCAAGCCCATTGAAAAAGGCAAGATAAATCCAAGCAAACTATCAATTGGTAACATACTTTTTTCCTCGAGTTTAGGCAAAACTAAAGCAATCAGTACCGCATATACACAAGCTGCGATTACCGGATCCACTCCTAAAATTACACCCAGAGCTACTCCAGTTAACGAGGCATGGGCAATTGCATCAGAAAAAAAACTAGCTCTTTTAAGCACCATCAATACACCCATTACCCCTGCCAAAAGAGAAACCATCACTCCCCCCAACAAAGCTCGTTGCATAAACTCTAAATTCAATATTGTCACTACCTCATTCATTTCACTCCTCGATCTGAATGTGTATGACCATAAAATTTCAATTCCCTACCATAAAGCTCTTCAAACACACTCTGCTTTAAGACTTCTCTGGGTTTTCCCGAACAAACCATTCTTTTATTCAAACAAACAACTTGATCTGCATAAGTATACACCACATCCAATTCATGACTTGCCACCAAAACTGTTAATTTTTTCTCATGTGTCAACTCTTCCAGTAAGTCATACAGACTTTGTTCCCCACCCACATCCACACCAGCTTCTGGCTCATCCAAAACCAGCAACTGTGGCTCATTTACTAAGGCTCGAGCCAACAAGACTCGTTGTAATTGTCCACCACTTAATTGATCCAACAAACGTTTACTCAATTCTGTTACCGTGGCGGCTTTAAGTGCTTGTCTGACTTTTTTGCCTCTAATTTGCTGATCCATCACCGGCATACCTACAAACTCTTCGACACTTACCGGAAAATGTCTGTCAAAAACATATCTCTGAGGCACAAAACCGATTTTTTCGTAAACCAATGCCACCTCCTTGCCCCACACTTTAATTTCACCTTCATAATCCATTATTCCCAACATTGCTTTAATCAAAGTTGATTTGCCCGAACCGTTAGGACCAATCATCGTGGTAATTGAACCTTCCTTTATTTCAAAACTTATCTTTTCAACTGCTTTGTTTTGTTGTCCCGGATAAGTCACGCTCACATTATCGAAAACTAAAACCTTTTCACTTGCCATCAATAATCCTTTCACTGTTGTATCTCATTAAATCAAAATACGACTCTCTCCCCGTCACCCCACCCAGGGGATCCAGATCCGCCACTTCCACACCCATATCTCCAGCAATAGCTTGAATCGGCAGCTGGGAAAGCTGTGGTTCGCTAAACACTCTGGTCAATCCCGCCGCTTTCACCTCTTCAATAAAACTAGCTATCTCACTTGCACTTGGTTCCCTTCCGGGAGTTTCTTCAAACTCCGCCACAATCTCTATTTCATAATCATAGGCAAAATAATCCCACGCCGGATGAAAGGTTGCTATTTGAATTTGTGCTTTTCCAGCTCGGATGTTTTTAATTTCTCTGTCGAGATTCACCAATTGCCTTACCAGTTGATTGTTTCTCTCTTCCCACAATTCTTTATTCTCTGGAAACAATTCAATCAAAGCCGCAGTTATATTCCTGCTTATAATCATCGCATTTGGAACAGATAGCCAATAATGTGGATCATATTGTCCGTCAACTTCTTCAACTTCCATTTCATCATCATGTAGATGTCGAGATGAAAGCAAGGGAATGTCTTCATCCACCTGTACGATCCTCTTTACGCCACCTGATTCAGCCATCTTTTCCGCCCACGAGTCCAATCCGTGTCCAACTACCAAAAACGCTTCTGCTCCAGCTACTTTAGCCAACTCAGATGGTTTAGGTTCAAAAGTATGTGGGCTAGCTCCAGCCGGTAACACCAACTCTACTTCAATTTCCTCCCCAGCCAACTCTGAAACCAAGCTGTATATCGGAAATATACTCACCGCAATCTTTGGTTTGTTGATGTTTCCACTATCTATGTTTGGCCCCATTGTTGAATACACCCACATTCCTAAAACAAGTAACAACAATGACAATCCAAAAATAGTAATTAAAATTGTTTTGTTTTTGGCCCTCAATAAAATTCCCAACATTTAACTCCTGTTAAGTTTATCCTTAATCCAAGCAATCACATCTTTCTTTTTTTGTCTGGTGTAGTAAGCCCATCCTACCACTCCTAACACTAATCCCAAAAGTAACATCTGCATCATCGATTCGGCTGTATCTAATCCATGCAGTAATGACTCGTAAGTTCTCAGTCCCGCATATCCTAAATATATATATTGAATATTTCTAACAAACGAGCCCAAAAAAGTCGCTGGAATATAGCTTCTCAAATCAATCTTAACAATACCGCTAATCACCGAAACCGGTGCCGATGGCATAATCGGAATCGCTCGACCTAAAAACACCAGCAAGCCATCTTTCCAGCTGCCCGTAAAATGTTTTCCTATATCTTCCAATTCTTTGTGGGTAATCCCCAAAAATTTTCCGAATTTCCCAAAAACCCAATCCTCTGCCTTGTCCGCAATTACGTACAAAATCATCGCTCCAAAGGTTTTACCTATTGCCCCCAAAAAACTCAACCAAACCAGACCCATCCAACCCATACCCTGAGCCTCCGCTACCGATCCGGTCACCGCCATCACAATCGGGGAGGGGATTGGTGCCACCACTTCTTCCACCAAAGCCGCTAATGGACTAAATATAGTCAGTGGTATTTTTGCCGATAATGCTAGTAGTTCCTGTTCAATAGGATCAAGTATGCTCATTACATTCCTTAACAATAATTTACATCTGTCTCAGACCTCATCTACCAGAGGGCATTTATCGAGTATAACACATTCTTACCCAACACTTACGCCTCTATTTATCTGCTTTCACTATCAGCACTTAAACTGACCTTTCAATCACAGTGACGAATCTTATGTCTACACCTATTACAGACCATCAACAGATAAAAGCTTGGATAGAGTCCAAAAAGGGCGGTCCAGCCCTCATCGATCATCCTAACGCTGGGGCCGACAAGGTGGGTTTGCGCATTGATTTCCCTGGATTCGTTGATGAGCAAGAGCTACCTCAAAACACTAGTCAACCTACCAGTTGGGAGACTTTCTTTGAAATATTTGAGCGGCAAAAATTAGCTTTTTTACCTATTCCTGACGCAAAATCTCAGTCTGACTCTTACCGTTTTGTTCCCCGCTAATCTTTAAGTCTCACCCAACGGTCCAAGTCCTGAGGCACCCCTACATCTATAGTTTCTCCATTACTCACCATCGCTCTTATTTTCACTCCTTTTGTCAGCAGCCAGGTTAATATCGAGCCTGGTGAGTCAACATTTCCCCCTGAGCCAATATATTCTGGAATCATCGCCACCACTTCAGAGGGATATATATAAAAGGGTGTGGCTGCAAATTCACTCGGCGGATCTTTTGGTTTCTCAATAAACCCCGTCAGGCTTTCTCCCTCAATTATTCCGCAACCAAACCGATTGGCAATCTCAGTTTTTTCCAATTGTCTAAACACAGTCGTAAACTCAGGTTTGCGATCATAAAACTCAACCAAGTTAATTAAACTAAAGCCATAGTGGGTATCGCTTGGGAGTACCAATATTTCTTCAGCTTGCCAATCCTGCCTTTCAATTGCCAACCACAAATCCCTAATTGCTCCCAATCTATTTTTCGGCTCACTTGAACCATCACTGATAACTTTAATCGGAATTTTCCTTTCTCTTACATATCTTTCATAAGCCTGTTCGAACCTCAAGTTTGTTATCAACGCTATTTCGTCCACCCTGTCTTTCAAATCCATCAATTCATCAATCATCCTGTCTATCAACACCACCCCCTCTTTCCCCAACAACCCTTTGGGAGTCTCTCCTCCAATTACCGTTTGCAATCTGGTTCCGTAACCGGCAGCTAATATTATTGCTTTCATTTCAGTTTATCGCCACATTAAACCATATCAACTTATGCTTCTCAATTAAGCATTGCCACTCCGACATTTAGATATGACGCAAAGCTAATCCAAGCCATGTAAGGTATCAAAAGCTTGCCCGCCAAATTGTCCAGTCTGTTAAATCTTTTATAAGTCATCCACACACTTATCAATAAACCTGAAATAACCAAAACACCTAGTTCTGGCGATTTGGCTCCAAAAAAAGCAATCGACCACAGTGAGTTTAATAAAAGTTGCACACCATAAATAGTCAATGCCTGTTTCCGTTTATGGCTCTCCGGCTTAATCAAAATCAAGTACAAAGCTATACCCATCATCAAATACAACACAGTCCACACTGGTCCAAAAACACTTGCCGGCGGATTGAGAAGTGGCTTTTGTAATCCCGGATACCAATTCTGAACCGAACTAATCGTTGCTATTGAACCTATTGAACCAGCCAGAAGTGGTAAGGCTATTGCCACACCCAAATTAAATTTATGTATTTTCATACTCTCATCTTAGCAAATTCTCTTGCTTTACTCTTACTTCACTTTCACCCCACCCTGACACAAATTTTTTATGCTTTACTTCGTTAACAATCATTAATGGAGGTTAAATGGCTAATCAAGATACGGGTATGGGTAAGAGTATGAATCCCATTACCGGTTCCTTGCTCGTCGGGGCTCTAGGGGCAGCGGCTGCCATCTACTTGTCCAAGGACACCAATCGGCGCAAAGTCAAAGAAATGATCAGCGACTACAAGGGGAAAATTACCAACGGCAACGGTAACGGTAAACTCAAAGAAAAAACCAACCGTCGCTCTGAGCCCATCGACATAATTTCCTAATAGTTTGTCATCTTCTCGCCTACTCACTTCTTGTGGGTAGGCATTCTTCTTTCTCGAGGAATTGTTATTAAGGCTTGTTTTTGTTACAATTGTCCGGCTTTCAATCGTTTCCTACTTGGCGTAAAATACCCCATGGGCGCCAGTAGCTCAGTGGATTAGAGCACCGGTCTTCGGAACCGGGTGTCGGGAGTTCGAATCTCTCCTGGCGCACTTAACATTTTTTCACTCGATTGGTGAGCTCAGTCTCCCCAGCGATAATTGCGGTGGTAGCTCAGTTGGTAGAGTGTCTCCTTGCCAAGGAGAAGGTCGCGGGTTCGAATCCCGTCCGCCGCTCCCAAAAATTATGTCCAAAACACTTCAAAAATCCAAATCTAATCGTGTTCTCTCTGGAGTTATTGGTGGACTTGGGGAATATTTCGATCTCGATCCCGTCCTACTCAGAGTCATCTTTGTCCTGGTTTCAAGTTTTACTGGCTTCGTTCCAGGTCTTGTTTCCTATATAGTCATGGCACTCGTTATCCCTGAGAAAAATTAACATTGCCGGGTGGTGAAATGGTATCACAGCGGCCTTTGAAGCCGTATTTCTAGGTTCGAATCCTAGCCCGGCAGCAGCTATCTGCTCACCTCGAGTAGAAGACCATATAATACCCGTAAACTGCAGCGGTGATTGAAAGATAGACCGTTTCTCCCCAGAGGTGATAAGTTCGAATCCTATTTCCCCGTAGGCGATATCATGTTTAAAGAAGTTTACTCATCTAAGTTATAATTACTTTATGTCAGAAACTAGTATATTCTCCCCTGTAAGTCGTACTGATAAGACTGAATCTCAAACTCTGTTAGTTCCCGAAGATAAACAATTACCAAGTGATTTTGAAGTGCCAAAAGTTGGCGTAGAACCTTACCTTCAACAACTTTCAGAAAGAAATGGCTTGCATTCATGTCACCCAAGCTCGATGCTCAATGGCTTAATTCATTTAGGTATTGTTAGCAGTGAAGCTGCTCAAGCTTTTCAAGGAACATTTCAGGATGAAAATAAAGACTTATTTTCGCAACGAGAAATAAATGGTGAACAAATAATGGTAGTTTCTGCAGCTGCTGGAGTTGTTGCTGAAAAAATGAAGCAAGATATGAAAGTCGAGTTTGCTATAGATGTTGTTGATATAGCTGACAGTGATGTGGCTACAGTTCGTAGAGCTATTATGAATCTGGTTGTGGAAGGAAACGTTATTGTTGGTGGAGATAGTGACCACGCAGTTTTGGTTTATGGGTATAGCGATGAAGGCTCTAAACTAAAAGTTATCGATGGTAATTCACCAACAGAAACTAAGCAAATAAGTAGTGAAGAGTTTATTAAACAAGCAATATCTGGTGAACCCTGGTTAACAATACTTGGAACTACTCAAGAAGTTAATGATAAACCGAGTAGTTTAACCGAGACAATAGCCTCATTGCCAGAGTATCAAGAATTACTTGAAGAATGGTCCCAAGAAGATGTTGAGACTTATTTGCACCAGATAGCTCCAGAGCATGCCAATAGCACAATTCAAGAAGCCTTTTCTAGTACACCAACGGGTATGGCTGTTGCTTATCATGAGAGATATGAACTAAGACAACTAGAAAAATTAATCGATGAACGTATGGGAGCTGGTACTTTTAGACGTAGATTAGCTGAGCAAACTCTAGAAGAGATTGAGTATTATGAGTATGAAGAAAATGGTAGGCATTACCGTAAGTATTACTACTCAGTAGCTCATCCTATGGCCATGCGTGCTGAAGTTGAGTTATTAAGAAAAGCTGCTGAAACTCATGGACATTCATTTTCACCACTGGCAATCTATCTTGCTAAGCCTAACACATGGGAAGAGTTTGAAAATACTAGTAGAAGTGTTGAAGGTGTTTATCAAATGCAGCGAAGTGGTAATTTGGGACAAGCAGATGAAATGTTTCCTGAAGAAGTACCTGCAGACTTAGAAGATCAAGTACTGCGAGCTGAACAGTTTTTTGTTGAGAATGGAAGTGGAGGCGGTTACCCCATTAAACCATCCGAAATAATTAGGAAAAATGGATTTAAGAAACTATCTTCTTAGAGTCAGATAGAATGTGATTTGACAAGTTTTGAAGGGTAAGTTAAGGTGTGAACGAGATTCGCACCAGAGGTGTGAGTGTCCGAGGCTGGCAGCAGCTAACTGCTCACCTCGAGTAGAAGACCATAAAAGACCCGTAAACCACAGCAGTTATTGCAACATAGACCGTTTCTCCCAGAGGTGATAAGTTTGAATCCTATTGCCCCTAAGATTTTTCTGGTCAAAATTAATTATGATACTTAGATCACCTATAGTTATTGATGTCATTAATTTCAAAAGATCTGAATCTTGGAAGATGTATTCCGTCGATGATGACTTTCAATTCAATGATCAAGACATATATAGAATAAAAGCTATTTGTAATGAGCCTTTAGTCTATCAATGGCTTTTTAAAGAGAAATTAAACGGTAAGCCTTATTCAATTGAAAAAGCTGAAGGTTTTATTAAATGGGCTCAAGCAGGATGGATAGATCAAAAATACTTTGTATTTATTGTCCGAGATATTAACGGAGTGATCCAAGCCGCAGTCGATATTAAATCAAATAATTTTGATTTGGCAGAAGTTGGCTACTGGGCAAGTGGAGACAAACCAGGAATTATGACAAATGCTATTCAAGCACTTATTGGTCTAGCAACAGAAGCTGGGTATAAACGGTTATTTTCAGACATTCAGCAATCGAATGAAAAGTCTATCAATGTTGTAAAAAGGTGTGGTTTTAATTTAGATAAGTCTTTTATAAAGGATGGTAAAAACTATTATCGTTACTCAATAAAATTGTCTAAGTTGAGCTAGCAATTGCTATTTGACTATTGGTCAGTATAAATTCCTGATTTATCCCCTTAATAAAATCTCTTTTTTCCCTATCAGATCCCTCCCATAATACATATTGAGCATATTGGCTGAAAGCTGATTTATTGACATTTTCATCAAGATTGTTTTGTAGCAGAACTTCATTTTGAATTTTCTTGAAGGCATGAACTTTCATTCTTATGGATGGATCAACTTTAAGATCATCATCTCCAACATACGAGAAAATATCTCTAAGTTGCCGGAGAAGCTTAACTTCATTTAAGTACGGTTGAGAACATTTTCGGCCAAAGTATTTGGAGCACCTATAGTAGACATGTCGCCTCAGCTGTCCATTAAGTAGCCTTTTAAATTTTTCTTCGGCTACTATATTTCCACCACACTCACCACAAGTAAATAGTCCTTTGAATACAAATTGTTTGGCTCCCCATTTTGACTTCTTGGCAACCTTTAACTGCACTTGTGCTTTCTCAAAAAGCTCCTTGGTGATAATCGGCTCATGAGCTCCTTTGTACCAGTGATCACTGTCTAGAGGATACTTAAACTCACCATAATAAAAAGGATTCTTTAGCATTCCATAGACTTGGCTTAACGTGAATTTTGCCCCTGTTCGATTTCTGAAAGCAGTTGTATCCATCCATCGTTTAATTTGCCGACCACTTTGTTTATGAATTGCTACACGCTCAAATGCTTCTTTAATTATAGGAGCCCGTTCGGGGTCAATGATAATGTCTTTAACTCCATTAAACGCCCGATTAAAGTATCCCAGTGGAGCCACTCCAGGTCTCCAACCCATTTCGCACTTCGCTCTAATTCCTCGTTTTACATTGATTCCTTTTGATCGGTACCCAATATAGTTGACACAGTTTCTATGTAAAATTGGTCAACAAAG
>CAYNMS010000022.1:0-22751 GCA_964398525.1 uncultured Pseudomonadales bacterium
CTAAGTTCTACACCCGCTATTTAGAATCCGTGTCTACGAAAAGGGGTACTTGACACAAGCACATCTACAATCTTTATATCGGATTTGGTACTAAACAAACCTACAAAAAGTTACTATATTGATATCTCTTAATTTAAATCACGATGCTGGATTCCAATGATAAAAAAAATATTACACTTAGAAGGACTAGCCTTGTTTTTGCTTGCGTGTGTTTACTATCACCAGTTTTTTGGTAATTGGTTTTTATTTATTGCTCTATTATTTACTCCTGACATTTCAATGATCGGCTATCTTAGAAGCAAAAAAGTTGGAGCTATGCTCTATAACGCGATTCACAACTATGTTTTGGCAACTTTACTAGTCCTTTCAGGAAAAATTTTGTTTAACAGTCAAGCGTTAACGATACTGGGAATAATTCTTTTTGCCCATGTTAGTCTGGATAGATTTTTAGGATATGGACTAAAATATTCCTCATCTTTTAAAGTAACCCCTCTTCACAAGCCTTAAAGGTTCCTGTTTGAACTGACACTTTTTCTTACTCAATTGTTACATATAGATAGTGTCTGATAGCATATGATGTAGAACAAATTATAATGTTAATCGGATATCATGCCCAAGGAGGGCATCTCAAATGAAGCCAAAATTAGCTATCTTAACCCTGATAACTGCCTCAATGGCATTTGCATCACCTAGCCATGCCAAAGGAACAGAAATTAGTGAGTCTGTTTGGAATCCTTGCTTAAACGAACAAGTTGAACTTACTGGTTACCTAAATAAGCGAGAAGTCTTGAAGGACAATAAAGACGGTAGTGTTGATTTAAGGCTTCATGTCAATTATCACTTCCGAGGCCAAGGTGTTGTTACCGGTACAAACTACATCTTAAACGGTAATGAAACTTTCCATCATCGCTATTCACCGGATTGGCAAAACGAAACCTATTTGTCAGTTTACGGTGAAAATTTGATTACTAAAGGCAATCTGCCAAATCATAGTTTGAAAGTGCAGAATGTTTTCGTCGTCCGTAACGGTCAGGTCAGGGCAGAACACTCCAATCTTAGATTTGAATGCCGATAGTCATCTGTCTTTAGGTAGGTAAGAACTGCAATTAAAAGTGTTATTGTCTTAAATAATTAACCCCTGGGTCTTTGTCTCCATCAAGACGAATTTAACTCCAGGGGTTTATTTTAAAAAAATTATGCTAATTCCAAAACTTCAGAATTTAAATCTACTCAACCATTTACCTGCACACTCACTATTCCTTGATAGTTGATTATCAACAGACTAACATAAACACATCATGAACGCGTCCTTAAAACTCATTGACAGAGTATTCAAGCGCCTAGGGTCTGACTCTCGATCCAACTCTAAAACTTCCAAACTTTCAACTAGCCCTTTCATCACTATTGCCCGAGATCCAGGCTCCGGTGGCAGACCCATTGCCCAAGAAGTTGCCAAGAATTTAGGTTTTGAATTTTACGACCGCGCTCTCATCGAAGCTATCGCTAAATCCGCCAAACGCCGGCATCAAGTCGTAGACAATGTCGATGAACGTACCCGGTCAGCCATTCAAGACCTCGTTCATAATCTCTTTAATCCCGAATACATCTCAGATACTACCTATCTTAACCATCTTACCCGCGTTGTTTTATCCCTAGCTTCACAAGGAAAAGTCGTTATTCTGGGGAGAGGTGCCAATTTCATCATTCCCCGTCAGGAAGCTTTAAACGTTTTAATCACTGCCCCCAAGTCAGTTCGTATTTCCCGCGCCATTGAATACGAACATATCAACCAAAAAGAGGCTAAAAAACGCATCAAAAAAATTTCCAAAGAACGTCGTGACTTTGTTTCTCAATACTTTAACAAACGCTACGCTAACCCAAATTATTACGATCTGATCGTAAACACACAGTATTTAAATCTGGATCAAGCTACTGAATTAGTTATCTCTTCCTTCAGAGCCAAATTTCCCTCTTTTCTTCCTCTCTAATCCGCGTTAAGGTTTGCACATGAAGCTCGTTGTTGCCTCCACCAACCCTGTCAAGATAAAAGCCTCCACCCAAGGATTTTTACAAGTATTTTCAATCACACCCGAAATCGTTTCTCTTGAAGCAAATTCAGGAGTTTCAGATCAGCCTCACACCGATGAACAAACTCGTCTTGGTGCAGCCAATAGAGTAACTTTTGCCCAATCACAAGTCCCTCAAGCTGATTATTGGATCGGTATTGAAGGTGGTGTTGATCAAACTCCAGAGGTAGGTTTAGTTAGTTTTGCCTGGATTGCTATCGCTAACAAAAAAGACCTTGTCTTCTCTCGTACCGCTTCAATTACTCTACCCCCAAAAGTAGTCACCCTAATTCACCAAGGTCTTGAACTTGGAGATGCTATGGACCGTGTCCACGATCGCCACAATTCCAAACAACAGGAAGGTGCAATTGGCATTCTTACCTCTGGTAAAATCACTAGACAAGAACTATATCAACCTTCAGTAGTAATTGCTTTGAGTCAACTTATCAACCTTCAGACAAAATAAACCTAGTTCATCAGCTCTGAAATCAACTCTTGGGAAATCTCTGCCACTTCGCTAGCTCTCCCTTCTATGTCTGGATGCACATACACCTGGGCTCGCCAACGCTTAACGTTATATGGCACGTGCTCCCGCACCTCTCCTCCTAGTTCCATGATCGGTAAATGTATCTTCTTGTAACCCTTATTTTGCCCCAAATAGACGGCAATTTTTTCCGGATCCGTTCCTACAGCTTTAGCTAATTGATCTGCCAGCTCACCCCGACTAAAAGCATCCATAAAGCCCTTTTGTCTGTCTTTGGGCACCTTCTCTGTCGACATTTCATATACTTTAGGAAAAAATACCCAGCATCTTGCCCATTCGATCAACTTCCTCGTCCGGCTATTACACTTCGTCGCTAAATACTCAAAAGCCTGATTGTCAGTCAGATAAAAATAGTCTTGGGTTAATTCTCCTTCTCTGTAGGCAAAATCCATCGCCCTAACCAGTACCACACCAGAAGCTAGATTCATTTGGCTGTACACATAGTCATACACCTGCTCTCTTACCAACTCCCAGCCAATCAATTGTTGCTTAGCCGGCTCCAAAAGCACCAATTCTCCATCCACCATTCGGTAACTATTAGCAAGCTCCCTAGGATCATAAAAGCTACCCTGCACAATTCCCATACTCAATCCAAATCTTAATGAATTGTCCAAATTATCTACATCAATCGAGCCGTTGATAATATCGCTTACTGGTTGGTCATTTCCCTCTATATAGCTCAATACTTTCTCCAAGTCCACACCTTGTTTTTTTGCCTCCCTAGCAAATTCACTTCCCTCCATTACTTGTCTGGCAAATTCCTCATGTCCAACCCCCACCAGTTTTTCCAAAAACAATTCACTCGCATGCGAGAATGGGGGAGTGCCAATATCATGGGCTAGTCCCGCCACAAACAACTCTCGAGATACGTCTTCAAACTCACTTTTATCTCCCACTATTTTGGCTAAAGAGGCCACACCCGCACTATGCTCAAATCGGCTGGCACACACTCCCACAGGCAAAATCCAAGGAGCTACCGCCGATAATGACACTTGTCTCAATCTGGCCATTTCCCTGGTTTGAAACAGCGCCAAATCATCCCTAGTAAAACTAATTTCTCCGTACAACCGGTCAATTATTCGATTAACTTGCTCAACTCTCTTGTTTGATTTCATATTTAAAAATCTACTTTCAAATCTTTAAAACCAAATATCATTCACAAAATATGTCAAGATATTATAAACCACAAACGCCCTATTCAGGGTAACGCTACAAAAATAGCTAACTCTTAGCCAATCCTAAAAACAAATAGCAATCTATAAAACTCCAATACTATAAAGGTTGTAGATCGGCAAAACATAAATCGAAACCAGCAACACGCTCAATCCAATTAAACTTCCAAATACCAACAACCACTTGATCCCCTTGTTTAATTTTTTAAAAGAAAAATACAATAGTAACGCACCCCATACCAAAACCAGACTTGGCAAAACAAAATTCCAAACACTAACCTCACCATTAAAATCTCGTTGCAATTCAATCAATCTTGGCAACGAAAAAATTGTGTTAACAAAATACAAAAAATAAATACCTGAAACAATTCTTAATGCCAAATTCCTTTAATACCTAAGTGAGCCCGGAAGGATTCGAACCTTCGGCCAATTGCTTAAGAGGCAACTGCTCTACCGCTGAGCTACGGGCCCTAATTTTCTCAGTCTCAATCCATCCTGTGCCAGGGAGAGGAGTCGAACCTCTATTTCGTGTTTTTCAGACACGCGCCGTGACCACCTTGGCTACCCTGGCATATCAACATAACTAACCCTGAGCTTGTCAAATGGGTTAGTCACTTTGGTTCTGATTAAGTTAACTAACCCTGAACTTGTCGAAGGGCTGGCTACCCTGGCAAATTAAATCCATCTTACCTCAAAACCAAGTCAGAGTGTGGAATCGACGGGAATCGAACCCGTAGCCTTTGATTGATTCCGCTTGTGGACCTGAGAGGTGTTGAACCTCTGACCTTTCGGACTTGCCCGCCGTACTTAGTGGACTCGAGAGGACTCGAACCTCTGACCCTTCGGATGTAAACCGAATGCTCTAACCAACTGAGCTACGAGTCCAAGTACTAAGGCAGGCGCGGTGTAAACCGAATGCTCTAACCAACTTAGCTAAAGATCCTCAAGGGCACAATCAACGCTCTGCCACTGGAGCTACAACTCCACACTCAGGCAGTTGTTAACTTGCATTTTGCCTCATCTAATTGAGGTAATACCTGGCCATAAGCCATGGTGCCGAGGAGAGGACTTGAACCTCCACGCCCGAAAGCACAGCCTCCTCAAGACTGCGTGTCTACCAGTTCCACCACCTCGGCATAGTTTTAATGTTCAAAACCGTATTATAACCCAAAATGTGGGCAAGAGAGGACTCGAACCTCCACCCGAAAATCGGACACGTCCCTGAAACGTGCGCGTCTGCCAATTCCGCCACTTGCCCAACTAGACCCACATTATAGCATCACAATTTGGGTTGAATCTTTTCCTTTGCTGCCAGTAACGCCTTCATTTGTGCACTTGCCGCTCCCTCAGGAGTTGTCATCGAAAATCCTTCAAACACTCCATTGTTTCCGTTTAGAACAAAAGGCGTCACTGCCTTAATCCGTTCATCAATCCACACGTTTTGTAACGTATAAACATAATAGTTAACCAATCGAAAGTAGGGGACTAACTGCTGGTCCCATCCCGTTTCTGTAATGTAAACATCAAAGTCTTTCCCCCAACGGCTCTTTAAATAATCTAATTCATATTTCCATCCCATCATGCTGCCTTTACCTTCTCTGTAAGGGCTAGCAGCAAATGCCGGGTTTGGATAAGCGTGCGATGTCCAAGCATCAATCTTGTCAATTACACTCGGTTGAGAAACCAACATTGTCTCCAAAAATCTCTCACTCTCCATGGTTTTATCGGTGTTTGCTGCCGCGCTATCAAGTCCTGCTGGCAACACTTTATAGTTTAGGTTTTTCTCTGTATGAAACCAATCTGCTGCAAACTCCAGAATTTCCGCATACTCCTCAGGGGCAATCTTTCCACCCCACTCTCCGCTATGGTTGGGCTCGTTATAAACTACTACCCTTCTTTTATCTGTCTTCCAATCCAGCTCACTCAAAAACCGAGCCATCGTCACCACGTCAGCTTTTTCAGGTCTCTTCCAAATTCCCTGGGGATCAAATCGTGTTGCCAGCCTAACAATTGGTATTAACTTGTTTTGATTGGCCTCATCCATGAATTTCTGCCACCTCTCCCGGTTTAATTGATCCAACCTAATTGGAATGGTTACATAACCCCATTCATCTTTTTGATCTCCCCACAATTCCCTGACGCTCCCCACCTCTTGCGTTTCTAAAATATGCATCCCCAATGGCACTTTAGCCATTACTTGACCTGGCAAAGCTTGCATTAGTAGCATCACAACAGTCAAAAACTTATAAAGCTTCATAGTCTTACCCTAGCAAATTAATCGCAACACTTAAAGCAAATTGCATTTTAAGTCTAAATTGGCTATCTTTAAAGTACCCTGTAAAGGAATCTTTCTATGAAAAAACTATCAACCACCATTGTCTGGCTAGTCCTCACTCCTTCACTCTTAATTGTTACCATTACCGCTGCCTACTTTCTCAAACGCTCTAACCAACCCATTCTCTTAACTCCTAAAATACCCACTCAAACCAAAACCGTTTCGGCCTCAGATTCTATCTTTAGTCAGGTTAAAGGCGTTATGAGCAATGTCCAAACCGGTGACGCTCGTCCCGTTATTATAGCTGAGTTTTTAAAAACTCACCAATCCCCCCTTGAGCCTTACGATCATTTTGGCCAGGTGTTAACCGATATTGCAGATCGCTATCAACTCGACTTTCGTCTTCTTCCCTCCATCATGATGCAAGAATCCAATCTTTGCAAAAAAATCCCCTCCGATTCGTATAATTGTCTGGGCTTAGGTATTCATTCCCAAGGAACCTGGACCTTCAGTTCCTACGAAGAAAACTTTGAAGCTGCTGCCAAAGTTTTACGCGAGAACTATCTCGATCAAGGTTATTTGACACCAGAAGAAATCCAAAACAAATACACTCCCAGCTCCAACGGTTCCTGGGAGTTTGCCGTCAATCATTTCATGGACACTCTCGAAACCGCCGAGTTTATCAAATAACATCCACCACAAATCCAGCCTCTAATAAATCTTATTGAGAAGACTATTTGTCTGAATTCTTGATGAGTAAATCATCAAAATAATTCTTTCTGCATCTATTTATAATTGGGCTTGACAAGCCCATAGGTATGTATATAATACGTCATTAGATCCAAAGGTTTCCCTCACCGGGGTTACTTTTGGATTTTTTGTTTCTCTTCACTCTAGCTTGTTTCTTATTCAATCTCAAGCAAATACCCTTTCCTAATTCCACTTACGCTTTGGCCACTAAGCTCATATAATACTTCTACCCGCCCAGGTGGTGGAATTGGCAGACACGCTAGCCTTAGGAGCTAGTGCCTGCAAAGGCTTGGGAGTTCGAGTCTCCCCCTGGGCACCTAAACTGGCTATATTTTCAGGCTTTAGTTCTGTAAACCAAAGACTTTGCCCAAACCCTCACAAGTTTCATGTCATCTGGTGATATAAATCCACCTTAATTGAATCCAGACAATCTCAATAACCAGTCTTAATAAGTGGTATAAAAGCCACCACATTCCACATCATCTCGCCTGAGTTTTTATGTCTCCGATAAGAATAAAAATTTGGATTTGTAAATGTATCCACACCTGACAACACCATATTTTCTCTTCTTATCCCTGAGTTAAGCAAATCTCTCACATTTTTTCCAATTACATCCACTTCAATACCATTGCTTGTTTTCTTTAAAAAGCCTTGCCATTGTATTCTGTCTACCTGAACAGGGTTTTTACACACATACGAGCTTGCCGCTATTGCCGGTCCAATTACTACCTCTATATTATCCGGATCTCCTCCCAGTTTAATTAACGCCTTAACCACTTTACCTACAATCCCCAAATCCGCGCCCTTCCAACCAGCATGTACTGCTCCTAATAATTTCTTTTTACTATCATAAAAACCAATAGGCACACAGTCTGCACTCGTAATTACTAGAGCCAACGAAGCGTCTTCTGACACCATTCCATCAGCCCTAATTTTTATTGTCCCCCCAGCCAAATCTTTTGAAACTTTTACCACCTTGTCCGAGTGAGATTGGTTCATCACTACACAGTCTTCAAACTCTATGTCTATTTGTTTTAGAAAAGCCTCTCTATTGGCCTTAATGATCGACTCTGGTCTCTTGTTGCTGCTTCCCATTGATCCGAAAGTGTTTCCACTCGAACCAAACAGCTTATCCCCATTTTGATATATATACATTTTTCTCCAAATTACTCTCGGCTATGATAACATCAAATTATATATGCCCCGATCCAAACCCCTCGCTGCCCAGAAAGTTGCCTTTACTTCGTTTCTAGTCAATGTTATTGACATTATTCTAAACCTGTTTGTTTCGATTCTAACCGGCAGTGTCATTATGACTACACAGTGGCTTCAGGGTTTCTCCGACCTAGCTGCCTCTGGTCTAATCATCAATGGCATTCGCCTATCCTCCCGCCCGGCTGATCGTCAACACCCTTTCGGCTATGGTCGAGAAATGTTTTTTTGGACCCTCTTGTCAGGTTTAATCATGATTTCAATAACTGCCACTGTCGCCTTCTATTTAGGATTTCATCGTTTTCTTTCGCCAGAGCCTCTAGAACGGCCAATTCTGGCAATTGCCGTTGTTTGCATTGGCACTCTTACCAATGGTTATGCCCTAAGCTTAAGTTCCAAGCGCCTGTTTTCAGGTTCCAGCTCAATTTGGTCCACTTTTCTTCATTCTTCACTGGTTGAGACCAAAACTACTCTTATTCTAGATCTCACTGGTACCCTTGCCTCATTCATAGGTTTGATTGCCCTCATTTTAGCTCAACTAACCCATGATTACCGCTTCGACGGCCTTGGGGCCATGCTCATTGCCCTGATCCTACTCTTTCTCGCTCTCTTCCTTCTCATGGGAGTACGTGACCTCATCATCGGACGTAGCGCTGACGCTGCCACTCAACAACGTATCATCAAAATCACCAAAACTATCCCTGGAGTTCAAGACGTCCTAGACCTTAGAACCTCAATAATCGGCCCTGAAATCATCCTAGTTAACCTAGAAATCCACGTTCAACACAACCTTTCCACTATTCAAATCGAACGACTTATCGATCACATCAAAGCTACTTTAATCAAGAAAGTCCCCAACATCAGTCATATTCAAGTCGAACTTGAAACTCCGGAATATGAATTAATTCACTCTGGTGCCTCTTGACTTGTCTGAGGGTCAATATGCTACACTTTTATTGTGTCTAAACAAAAAGTCAGCCAATTTGAATTAATTGGTTTTGTTCTAATTTTGGTTAATATCTTTGTCTTTCTCTACTTCATTCACAAACTCAACCAAATCGAGTCAGTCGCTAGAACCACTCAAATGCAAGCTCAAGCAATCTTCGATAGCCTTAGTCAATAGTAATTAAATAAGGAAAACATGCCCAAAAAAAAGAAAGCTGCCAAATCCAGCAAACTCCAAAACTATCTCAAACAAAGAGACCACTTTTACCAAAAACACCCTCGCTCAAAAATTCTTTTAGGCATTTTAATAGTTGCCATCTCAGTCTTTGTTGGCTCCCAGTATAGAAATCTCAAAGCCAAAGAGTTTGTCTCCCAATACCTTTGGGAAATTGAAGGTATCGAGCCATCTCCCGAACATCTAAATCCCTAAACCTTGATTTAAGCGCTATATCTACCAACTAGTAGTACCTCGTCAAGGATGTGCCCTGCCATCTCCTTCTCTAGCTTGTCTCTCGTGACATCTTCATCCAGTTCTAGCTCCGTATCTAAGGCATATAGTCTAAATTGATATCGGTGCTCCCCACTGTCTGGGCAAGGGCCTCTGTATTCAGCCGCTCCAAAATCATTATAGCCCTCAATACTGTCCTCAGGCGCCAAACCTGAATCAATGATTTTAGTGTTAGGGTTAATATTCCAAACCATCCAATGTACCAATTCCCCTTCTTTTCCATCTAAATCCTCAAAAAGTAAAACCAAACTTTCAGCCTCTTCAGGCACTCCGTAAATCTCCAAAGGCGGGTTCACGTTATCTCCGTCACAACCAAACTCCTCGGGGATCAAGTCTCCGTCATCAAATGAGCTGCTAATCAAGTCTAATGCCATGTTTCCTCCGATAAATTTAAGTCTACTGGTTCAGTTCCAGTGCTAATCATAAACATAAAACCTCGTTTGGATCAATTCCCAAATCTAGAGAATTTGACCTCCTATTTGTGTTTCCTTGACAGGTAATACATAAATGTCTTGTCGATATTCACTCACCCCCACCAATTCTGCCTCACCCGCCAACACTGCCTCAAATGGACGGCAATAACGGCAATTACCAGGGTTCTGACACTCAAATTTATTAAGTTTTCTAGCCAATTTTATTCTTTTTGCTACCTTCAACACTCGCTCATGAGCCTCTTCTCGATCAGGCAATTTCATTTCTGTCAGTGAGTTTTTGCGTTCTAAATACCAGTAGCTTACTTTGGTTACTGGCCAAGCTTGTGTCTTTTCAACCAGTAATAAATAAATTGGTAATTGCAGTGAATCTTCTTTTTCATTTTGTCTACCAGTCTTAAAATCTACAATATGCACGCTCTCTGTATCCTCTAAGTATTCCAGCCAATCGATTTTTCCGCACAAAATTATGCCATCTTCCTCACTCAAAACATAATGAGGTAGGTCCATTTTTATTTTTACTGCTTTTCTTGCCAGCAATCCCGGGTTTTGGCTTACTCGTTTAATCATCTCTGCTCCTCTGGCTTTATACTCTTTTTCACTTTCCTCATTAAAAAAACCCCCTTTTTTTCCATTTACTTTTTCCCAAGCTTTCTCAAACTTGGCAATCAATGGCTCCTCAAACCTTTTGTCCGTTGGCAAAACACTCAAACTTTCCACCACTTCATGCACTGCTTGCCCCAGTGCTAGTGGGGGTTGCATCACACTAATTTTATTTCCCGATTTCGGATGTCTGAATATATTATTGTAATAGTAGGCTCGGGGACAATGTAAATAGTCGTTTATCGAGGAATGTGACACCCAAACGCTAGTATATTTGTCTATTTGCATGTTGCCACTATACTAGATTAGTCAAGGCTCCTCAAATATCAGAGTATAATTGCCTGTTTATGAAACTTTCAGATTTTGATTATCGCCTTCCAGAATCACATATTGCTCAATTTCCTCCCCAAAAAAGAGGTCACTCAAGATTACTTTGTCTAAATCGACATTCAGGTGAACTTTCAGACTTTCGCTATTTTCACCTTCCTCGTCTACTTAAGCCAAACGACACTTTAATTCTAAACGATACTCGGGTCATCAAGGCTAGAATTATTACCGACCCTCCCCATTCTCGTCAGTTTTTATTATTAGAAGCTCATTCTTCAAAATATGGCATTCATCAAACTCAAGCCATTTTTTACGGCTCTCTTAAAGTAGGGGAGACCTTTGAAGTCTCTGGTCATTCCATTAGGGTTAAATCAATTGATCAAGGTATAGCCACACTCTCTAGTCAACTCCCGTTTCTCAAACTCTCCAGTCGTTATGGTCAAGTGCCCTTACCTCCCTATCTCCATCGTCCTGCCGTTATCTCCGATACCAGACGTTATCAGACGGTTTTTGCCCACCACCAAGGTTCTGTCGCCGCCCCGACCGCATCCCTTAATCTCACCAATTCACTCCTCAACCAAATTCGTTCTAAGGGCGTGTCCATTCATTTTCTCACTCTTCACGTCGGTCTTGGCACCTTCAAGCCCATCAGAACCGAAAACTTAACCGATCACCAGATGCACTCGGAGTGGTACCATATTCCTCCCAAAACCCTTGAAGCCATCAGACTTGCTAAGTTACGCCACACTCGTGTGGTAGCCCTAGGTACCACCGTCACTCGTGCTTTAGAACACGCAGCTCCAGAAATCTTAAACTCCAACTCTGTCAACATCTCATCTCAAGCCAATCAATTCATCTATCCAGGTTATCAATTTAAAATTATTGATGCCTTATTAACCAATTTTCATGCTCCCCGCTCCACAGTCCTAATGCTCACTGCTGCCTTTGCTTCTTGGCCATATCTTCAAAAAGCCTACCGCCATGCTCTCAATAATCACTACCAATTTCTAAGCTACGGCGACAGTCTTTTCATCTCATGAAAGTCAAACCTTCATTTCTCGATCACTACCAAACCTTCTTTGAATCTACCCATGCTTTTGAAAATTGGCTCCAATCTCTGACTTTCAACCACCCTCCCGTCTTAGTGTTTTCACCAGCTACAAAAAGGCCTTTAGAGCGCCTCTGGCGCTCCCACGCACTAGATTGGCAACCTCTGCATTGGTACCCGTTCGCTCTTAGTTGGCCAAACTCATTGCCTCTGGGCACCAAGCTTCCTGGTTATGATCAGCATCTCTTTTATGCGCTAAATCCTGCCTCCATCTTGCCCGTACTAGCCCTAGACCTCAAACCTCACCATCTTGTCTTGGACGCTTGCGCCGCCCCTGGGGGAAAATCCATTCTTATTGCCAATTTGTTATCCGAATCATCCTTTCTTACTACCAACGACATTTCGTCAACCAGAGCCCGTCGTCTCAAGTTATCTCTAAATCAAGCTGGTCATTCTACACCTGTATTAATTCAACCCGCCCAGTCACTGGCCTCCAACTTTCCTCAAACCTTTGATCGTATTCTTTTGGATGCACCTTGTAGTAGCGAAAAACACGTCTTCACCAGTCCTAAGCATTTAAAGGCCTGGACCTCATCCCGTCCCAAAATACTTTCTAAACGACAATTTCACCTCGTTAAATCCTTACTCCCAGCCCTCAAGCCAGGCGGTCGACTTGTTTACGCTACTTGCGCCTTCACTCCTCAAGAAAACGAACAAGTAGTCCAAAAAGTTCTCCAAAAAAATCCCTCACTCTCTCTTGTTTCTTGGTCACCACCCATCAAACTTCAAAACGAGCCTGGTCTCAATTTTCCTCACCTCAATCACACACTTCGGGTGCCTTCTCAAAACTCTCAAGGCTTAGACCCCATGTTTGTCGCCGTTTTTACCAAAGTCAGTTAAGACTTAAGTTCGCTGTCTCTTCCCAATTACTGTTATTTAAAACTACGAGTTTTTCTTGCCCCAAAATATACCAATTATTTCCTATATAAACTGCTCTTTCAGCCACTATATCTGGTACTACTTTCAATAATTCTAAGCCCTCTGAATAACTAAAAATATAGCCGCTGGAGCCAGCTGGTAGGAAAAAAACTTGGTTTTGGCTATCTCCCAAAAAAGCTCGATGATTTGATTGCACTTGACTCCAATACTCATCCATCAAATACTTTTCCCTCTCAACCGGATTACTCTTGTTGCTTACATCAAATACCGACAGCTTAACTTTACCGTCTTCCTGACCTACACCCAATACTAATTCCTCTGTTAAAGGATGCAGGTAAGAAGAAAATCCTGGTATTTTCAGCTCACCTGCCACTCTAGGATTTCTCGCATCAGTCAAATCCAAAACATAAAAAGGGTCTATTTGCTTAAAAGTCACCAAATACCCCGTGTCTTCCATAAATCTCACCGAGTAAATCCGCTCGTCCAAACCTAAATCCAAAATTGCCCCCGTCTCTTTCAGGTCCTCGTCTAAAACATATACATCGTTTCGGCTCTCTCCCGCACCAAAACTCGACCCCGTTGTCGTAGCAATTCTTAAGTGCCCTTCATACTCATCCATACTAAACTGGTTCAACGGTTCCCCGGCCACTTCTCCCACCGGCCCCATCTTGACATCTTTAGTCTCTATCTTGACTATAGCCGTACGCCACAATTCTCTGCCCCTTTGGTTGGCAAACTCACTCAATCGGTTACTCATTTCATTTTCAACTCTTCTTCTTTCCGATTGGTCCATTCTGGCTTGATCAGCTTGAATAATTTGCCTCATTTCCACCATTTTCGCTTCATTGCTTAACTCCATTTCAGTCAGTCTCTCCAGTTTTTCCAGCGCCTCTACACTAACCAAGTCACTCCCGGCCTCACGATAAAAATCCACCATGTATGCTACCAAATCTCCACTAAAGCTGTAACTGACGTACAAATTCTCTCCCGACATATAGACCACACTTTGGCTACTAGAACCAACAAAAGAAACGCTTCCTCTCACTTCTCCCGAAGTTGGATCTAGTTTCACTAGCGTAAACGTACTATCAACTGACACCGGCACACTAGGTCTATAAATATCGTTACAAGCAATTGTCAGCTCATTAGCTCCTCGCCAAATTGGTCCTGGACACCCGCCTCCAACATGTTTTCTCGTTACCACATAAAGTTGATTCTCAAAAAGTCTGGCTGTCACCATTCCAGCCTCCTCATATTCCAATTTCCAAGTCTCCACTGGCTTGGCTGGATCGCTTGCATCAAAAGCTCTTATCCCTTCATTCTCAAACACAATTAAATTGTTGTCTAATAAAAGCATCTCTCCCCAAGCGTCAATCTCTCCAATTTGAGCCACTTCATTGGCTGGTAAAGCATCAATCACATCCACTCCTCCCGACTGATCTGGAGCTGGCCAAATCATTCTCTCTGGTGCCACACTACTGCTTGTCCCTTCCACATCCAGACTTGGCCTAGCCGGCTCTGGCAAAATTCTGGCCACACCAAATCTAGAATAAAAAATTTCCTCTCCGTTAGTTTTTACAATATCCGGCTCGTCTATTCCTGCCACTTGTACATTTGTTTCTGACACTCTTGTGTCCATAGCCAAATTATCCCTCACACTCTCCTGAGCCATCGGTGCAGCCAAATCAGATGTCGTGGTTCTCATTTCCGCCATTCCTATATTCATTCCCATCAATCCCGATCCAACACTACTTCCCGCTTCAATGAATGAGAGAAACTCATCCTCACTAGCAAACCTCGCCATTTCTACCGGTTTTTTATCCTGATTCCCTCCAGGTATATTTTGTACCTGCTCTTTATTAATTACACTTCCCAACACTCCCAATCCCACCAAACCTACCACCAACACCAAAATCATTAACACTAACCCTCCAACTTTGGGTCTTTCCTCAGCTGGAGGTTCTGAATCCTTTGTTGGTTGCATGGATTGGTTTTCCATTATCACTCCTTTAGTTTTGTTCTTATGATTTAATTCCCAATAATTCAACTTCGAAAATCAAAGTGGCGTTTCCTGGGATTGCCCCAGGGGCTCCACGCTCTCCATATCCCAATTCTGGTGGAATGACTAATTTCCTTTTCCCTCCCACTTTCATTCCAGCCACGCCTTGGTCCCAACCAGCGATTACTTCACCTGCTCCTAATTCAAATTCAAACGGCACTCCTCGGTCTAGACTACTATCAAACTTTTTCCCATCGGTAAGTGTCCCCGTGTAATGAACTTCTACGATATTGCCTGCTCTTACTTCCTCTCCTTCTCCGACAACTAGATCCTCAATTTGAAGTTCCGCCATTTCTGCCTGCCTTTCATTTGTCGAGTCTAGGCTTTTTTGTTCAGGCGCTTGTGTGCTACAACCCGCCAGCATCACCACCAACAAGACCAAAATTAATTTCTTCATCCTCTTT
The DNA here is from genome assembly GCA_964398525.1 of uncultured Pseudomonadales bacterium. GTDB lineage: Bacteria > Patescibacteriota > Microgenomatia > UBA1400 > CAYNFZ01 > CAYNMS01. Next base: position 15,284 of record CAYNMS010000022.1, read on the forward strand.
TTATAACATTTTTACTCAATCTCTCCCAGCACCAGTTAAAGCAACAATATAATCTCTTTGCCTTGTAACTTAATTGAAAGTCACAATCTGAGCCGCTTCTCTCAATTGACTGATCCAATCTTGCACCTGTTGGTTGAGTTTTTCCCCTTCCAGCTGCTCTCTGGCCATTGCTTTCAACTCAGTTTGTTCCATCTCTTCTGGTAGAACATCACTGTTTTCTTCCAAATAAGCCGCAATTTCATCTTGGCTCACTTGTGTTTCCCCAATAGCCATTTCTTCAATCAAGGTCCTAATTTTCAACTGTTCTTCCAGTTCTGTTCTACTCATACCTTGTAGAGCCAAAACCTGATCCAGACTTTGACCTGAGTCAGTCAATTGAGTTTCTATTTCTGCAATCTCTTGATCCAGTCTCTCTTGGCTTACAACCACTCCCTCTTGAGCTGCTTTCTGCTTCACCAATTCCTCTACCACTAAATTATCCAAAACCTGTTCTCCCATAGACACTTCCATTTGCTTAATATAATCTTCTCTCCAAATCGGACTACCATTAACCATTGCTATCACCAAAAATTTCCTGGCAAAAAGTGCCAAGAGTAACCCCAAGATTACGACTCCAATCAATATGTACCATTTATTGCGATTTAAAGTTGTCTTTAAGCCGGTCCTATTCTCGACTTTCTTTTCTTTCAAGGCTTCTGCCAAATTTTGTGTATTAGCCTCACTAGCAACTACCCGAGACCTATTTGGTTTTTTACTCGTTTCTTTGCTGATTTTATTTGATCTTTTTTTGGTTGAAGTTTGTTTTTTGGTAACTGCCATACACTCTTTCCATTAGTAGTAATACACTCAGTATAACATGCCCATAAACTGTAACTTTACCCTTGCCACCAACTTAATGCCAATCCTAGTCCCACCAACCAAATCATGCCAGGTAAAACTGTCTTTTTTAGTATCTTAATAAGATTGTGATTATCTTCATCATAGGTCCAAGCTATCGGCCAGAGAGCCGCCAGCCACATCAAATAAATAACTATCACCAAATAACTCAAGGCTACCGTCGCTCGTCCGCTCTCGCCAATACCGTCCGCCAATAAAGCTCTCTGCATCAATTCATACCAAACAATTGACAAAATTGCCAAACTTGGTCCCAGCACCAAAAACATCTTTCTAATCATTTTTTTGCTTATTATCACCATCGCCAACAAGCCACCGATAACAGCGACAGGTACCAAAAAATAAAGACTAATAAAAAAATCAACTATCCCCTGAACACTCCATTGCTCTATTCGCCAAATCTCCCCCAATATAACTGCCTGGCTTCTGTAATTTGCGAGTCCCCCAGGTATTCTTTCCACTATCGCCTGCACCAGCCAAGGTATTCCCAGCCACATCAAAAACACCAAGAACCGATTTATCAGGCCTCTCACTTCCATTTATCCAGTCTAACCAAATTCTCTTGCGTTTACAAAACCTCTCACTTTTTTAAAAGTAGGGGAGTGATTACTTTTTTTGGTAATGCTTAAATCTCAAATATGAATACACCATGCTATAACCACTTACACCCAAAGCCATTACCATTAATGCATAAAATCCCAATCTGGCTGAAATAAGTCCCACCAAAGGCACCCAAGCTAAAGCCTTAAACAATTTACCCCCTCTTTCATGAGTCTCTTTCCAAACTTTTTCATTTGCCAGCGTCCAAGGAGTCCTTATACCTATTGAGTAATTAGGTAGGGCTTTCTCAATCAAGCTTCCGGACACAAAAAACAATCCAGACATGGCCGGCATCAACCAACTCACTAAATTAATTTCATGCCCAAGGTTCCACCAAATCATTAACCCCTGTACATAAGTCAAAAACACCACCATTACCAATCTAAACCTTTGTATTTCTGTCTCAAATTTGACTACATTTTCTTTTTTAGGATCAATCCCAGGAATCACTTTAAGCCTCACAAGGATGCCTATTGTAATCACTGGTACTAGCCACGCCACCCAGGTCTTACTCCCCATACCATTTGGCTCTCCATCTATTCCCCAATGATTAATCACAGTCTCCGGCAGATTTTCATAAGTCATTCCCGTCACCAGCCACATCAAACCAACCAATCCAAGCGTCAACCAATCATATTTTTTCATGAGTCTATTTTACCTATTCCGCTCATTTCTCACAAACATATACGTCCCTGTCACAAAGAATATTAAGGTTAATCCCACCACCACTAATAAATTTAAACCAGGATTAAATAACACGGTCTGGCTCGCCTCACCTGTTCCGGAGTAATAGACACTTCGTACCAAATCAATGGCATATGTCATCGGCGCCAGCCGAGAAGCAATCTCTAAAGGTATGGGCAAATCCTTAATCGGATTAAACACCCCAGCCAAAAAGTACTGAGGAAACAATAAAAACGGGAATATCTGATTAGCCGCTCTCTGTTCGCTCAAATTGGACATTACCAGCAATCCAAACGCTCCTCCAAAAACCGCCGTTAATAAAAAAAATGGCGCCAATTTAATAATTCCTATCAAAGTCAACGGTACGCCAATAATCATGGCAAACAACACCACTCCCGCGGCTTGCACCAAAGCCACCATTGTCTCGCCCATAATTTTTCCCAATACAATCGCTCCTCTTGAAACAGGTGAAATAAACAATTCTTGGGCAAAATCGTTTTGTCTATCCTCAACCAGAGAAATTATCCCCGCAGCCGCCGACTGGAACAGAGTTTGCCCCAAAACCCCCGTAAACACAAAAGTCAAAAAGTTATAACCAATTCCTTCTTGCCAATTTGCCTGCATACTGGTGCCCAATATTCCAATAAAAATAATCGGGAAGATGAAGTTGGCCGCAATTCTGGTTCTGTCTCTAAGTAGTTTAGTTATATCCCTAAAGGCTATAGCTACTACCGCGTTAACTTCATTCTTCATTTCTTCTCCTGGCTAATTATCCTTAAATACGCCTGTTCCAGAGTGGGATTATGTATTCTCAAAGTAGTCAGCTCGCTTTTTACCGACGAAATTACTTCTTGGCTGCTCACGCCATTGGTCTCCACCCTAAACGGCCCGTTTCCTTTTATCTTAAATTTCTTCAATTCCTTCTTTAACTTGTCTCTATCCTGGGCATCCATCAGCACATATTCCTCAATCAATGATTCTTTTATTTCATTTGGAGTTCCCTTGGCCACCACTTTGCCGTGGTTGATGATACAAACATAATCAGAAGCTTCCGCTTCCTCCAGGTAATGTGTGGTTAAAAATATGGTAGTTTTTTCCCTTTTTCGTATACCCTGTAAATACTTCCACAGATTATTACGGCTCACCGGATCCAGGCCAGTAGTCGGCTCGTCCAGAAACAACACTTTCGGCTCATGCATCAGGCTTCTGACAATTTCAAGTTTCCTCTTCATGCCTCCAGACAACGCTTTCACACTTTTATGAATATCCTTTTCCAATTCCAGTACCTCAGCCAGCCTCATCACCCGGTCCTGATACTCTTTACTCATCATTCCAAAAGTCGGTCGATATGTGTACAAGCCATACAAATTTGCATGAAACCTAATATTCTCCTCAGCCGTTAAATTAACATCTAGACTTGGGTTTTGAAACAAGACTCCAATTCGCTGCCTAACTTTACTGGCCTCTTTCTCCACATCCAAACCATCGATTCTTACCTCTCCACTTGTCTTTGACAATATCGTTGTCAACACCGAAATCGTCGTCGTCTTGCCAGCTCCATTAGGCCCCAAGAGAGAAAAAAGTGTCCCTGGTTCCACATAAAAATTCACTCCATCTACCGCATTACTTTCAGACTTTTTATACCGTTTAACCAAATCTTCAACCTCAACGACATGTTTACGCATTCACATATCTTACTCTCGTCTCAGCTCTCGCTCAACCTCTTTTTCCCTTGTTTCCATTCCGTTTCTGTTTCTTTTTATTCCGATTCTCTTTTACCCTTTTTTCTCTTGCTTTTTTCTTTTCAAATCTTTTCTCATTTAATCTCGCTTGTTCTGTTATATATGTTGCATATTCTCTCGGAGACACCTCTCCGTTATTTTTACTCCCCTGATAGCCATTGTTTCCGTTGCCATTATCCCGAAGTCGATGAGCAATTCTTATCTTCTTTTCCAAACTGTCTCCAGGTGCACTGCCTCCCTGAATTCGATCAAATCTCTCATGCTCTTGGTGGTCAAGTTCTTCACAGTTGTAGTCGACTAAAACATCTAATGGTTTAAAGCCTCCAGTTTCTCCAAATTCTACATCTACATCAGTTTCATCAAAACCAATAAATACCACTCCACCTCTAACTGTTTTTTTTCTCGAATTCTCCTCAGGTATACCACGCGACTTTTCACTCATAGTTCCTCCCTTTTTGCTTTACTTCATTGGACTATAGCAATTCAGATTGTTCAATCCTTGTTTTTAAGCAATTAGTATGACAATATAATAATTCCCCCCCACTTTTCCTTGTTTTTTCCGATTCTTTCTGCATAATTTAGCCATGCAATTTTCAGAATTTGAAACTTTGGTAAATTCAGCCTTAGAAGATCTGCCTTCAGAATTTGCCTCCAAGCTCGACAACGTCGATGTCGTTGTAGAAGACTTACCCACACCCTCGCAGCTTGCCAGCCTTAACTTACGTCACCCTTTTTCTCTTTTTGGTCTGTACCAGGGCATCCCCAAAACTCGCCGCGGTAGCCACTACGCCTTTGTCCCCCCAGACAAAATTTCTATTTTCAGGCTCCCAATTTTGGCTCGCTACCACACTCCCGACTCTATCAAACAAAAAATTCGCGCTGTTCTTCTCCACGAAATCGGCCATCATTTTGGCCTCTCCGAAGCCGACCTTGCTCGCCACCCCAAAGTTCATTAAAGGTCGTAAGCGACCCTTTTTTTCTCGTTTGAACAACTGATTCTTTATCCTCTAACTTGTGTGAATTTGACAGCTTGAGTAATCTCGCCAAGCTGTCAATACCATCTCATCAGGTTTGTTATCGCTTGGTTATATTTAACCTTTAAATTTTTCATGTTGAGATCTATTCACTGGTTCAAAAAATAATTTCCCTATTTAACCATTTCCCCAGGAAAATTTTCACAACTCAATCGTTTCTAAGCAATTGCCAATTCCATTTTCGGCAGTTTTCTGCCCGCAATCTTTGTTGCTTGTTCACCCATCACTCTTGCTCCCATTTTTTCATAAAACCCGACTGCATTTGGATCGGATAAAATCTCAAGCCCGCTCACATTTCTACTTCTAATCTGATCAATTAATGCTTTAAAAAGCTTTTTTCCGATTCCCACACCCATATATTCAGGCAAGACCCATAAATGTTCCAAGTCTCCCTTTTCACCCTCAACTTTAACCATACCAAACGCAATAAGCTTACCTTCAGTTTCCACTCCAAGCCCCAACCAAGAATCAATTTCTTCTTCTTTTACCGTTAAATCTACACTCCAGGCTTCCATCCATTCTCTTTTATAACCCCAATACTTCTTAGCTTTAAAAGCAATTTCACTTAAACTTCCAGACTCTCCCTTTTTTAAAGCTCTAATGATCATCTTGATTGCCACCCATCATTCTTCTAACGAAATCAACTGCTAAATTTAACTCCTCCTTAGTCGAAATTTCATCTTCTTCCTCCCGCCCCTCTGTCTGTCTAATTGCCCTTTCTAATCGAGCCAATAATTTAACTTGGATTAATAACTGACTTATATTACTTCCAAAACGAGTTATTCTCTCACCTTTTTCAGTCATACCGCTATTTTACCCTAACACCACAAAGGGCAGGAGCCACATACTCCTGCCCCCTTTTTGTCACACTTAGCTTAACGACTGTCTTGTCCGGTGTTAATGTATCGAATACATTGGCCTTGGTTACTAAAACCAAAGTCCATATACCCACCGTTTTTACACTCGTCCTTGGTTTGGACATCTGCCAAGACGTCGAATCTGGTCCAATCGAACCTTTCATCACCCTCGGCTCCAAACACCATTCGCACCTCCACATATTCATCTGCCTCGAAAGTCATCGTTTCCGTTTCGTTGCTTAGACAAATATAAGGATACAAGTCGTGTGCATTAGGGTTGTAGTTTGGATCACCTGTTGCTTGGCTGGTATCGCCGTCAGTGCGGTACTCAAAACAGCTGTAGAAGTCTCTCGTGCTTACAAACTCGAGGGTAACTTCTCCAACACCTTGATCCACCATGTTCACGTGTGCCCAACCATTATCCCGATTTGTGTCATTGTCACTTGGGAAAGTAAAATGATCGGCGTAAACTGGCACCACCATCATCAATAATACTAATAATCCTGTAATACTGCTGATTAGTTTTTTCATTTAATCACCTCCTTTCAGAGTCCTCATGCTCTCACAGATACACACTTAGGTCCTCAAAATCTTGTAAGAAGTTTGTAATAAACCTCTTTTAGTAATCCATTAAAACTTATCCATGAAAATCCAAGTCGTTCTTCATCCTCAAGCCAAAGTTTCAAGTATTGAATCTATCTCCGATACTCTTCACGTCTATGTCACTTCACCTGCCAGAGAAGGCAAAGCCAATCTTGAAGCCATCAAGCTTCTAGCCAACCACTTTCATATTCGCCCCAACCAAATCTTTCTTATTTCAGGCCATCTGTCAAAACACAAAACCTTCCAAATTATTCTCTAGGTCTTTTTATAAACCCCAATATTCCCGCCAATTCCACCACGCCCACTTCATTAACGGACAATCCATTCATTTGAAGACCCCTCAACAAATATTCTGTTCTTTTTATGTAATCCTCTTCACCTCTCACGATAAATTCTTGAAAAGATTCCTGCAAACTAGGATTTAAATATCTACCCACCCAAACATCTCCTTCCTCTACCATCATCATGCCCTCAATCTCTTTTGGTCCTTTTACGATCAATCTTGACTCATATCCCACTGGAATTTCTGGCCTTCGTCCACTTTCTGTTAATCCTTTCTCCCATATGATTAACTCGTCATCACCATCCATGGCAATTATCAATTTTGGGGTTTCTCCATTCTCCTTGCACCACAACAAAAACACTGCCCAGTTTACTTCTGCTTCCTCGCACAGACCATGATCCTTCAAACCTTCACTCATCCTTAGATTTAGTGGCTCAGTCTTAGTTTCCATTTATTAAATTCTCACTAGTCTCAATCTCTGTAGCCACACCAAAACCCAATGCTGAAACCTGTCTCGTTTCAACATTTTCTCCACTTGATCATGCTCCAAGGCATACATCAGCGTATACATTCTTAAGTATCGGGTAAACCCAATCACCACCAAAATCACTCCCACTCCCAAAAACATCCATCCTGCAACTACCATCTTCAAGTCTGTAAAAAACTTAATCAAAGTTACTCCCACTGCCATTAGTCCCACCATCGTTCTTACATATCCCAACAAAGTTCGCTCATTGGCCAAGGCTGTTCGCTCAATTGCCAGACGATCTG
>CAYNMS010000023.1:0-21921 GCA_964398525.1 uncultured Pseudomonadales bacterium
TATTTTGTTGGTGCTCGAGGTAAGTGGTGGCATAGTGCATTTGAGATCCTTGAGAATTGGAGATGTAATAGAGATAGTCACTGGGAGTAGGATCGACAGCGGCAATGATGGCATCCTGGCCGGGGTTGGCGATAGGGGCGGGAGGAAGACCCGGATTTTGATAAGTATTAAACGGCGAGTTAAGATCTTTATCGGCTGAGAGAGGAGTGGGCCACCAAGTCTGGGAAGCCGAATCATAACCTTTGATGTATTGGAGAGTGGCGTCGACTTGGAGGGGCATGCCTAGTTCAAGTCGGTTGTAGAGAATGCCAGAGACAAGTTTCATATCCTCGAGATTTCTGGCTTCGCGTTGAATAAGAGAGGCAAGAGTGATGATTTCAGACATAGAGAAACCAGATTGTTGGATGTCGGTTTGGAGATCTGTAATGATGGCGTCGAACTGGCTGCGGAGAAGCTGGCACATTTGGCGAGTGTCGTATTCTTTGGGGACCAGGTAAGTTTCGGGAAAGAGATAGCCTTCTTGATCCAAACACTGAGTTTGGTAAACGGCACCTGAGGCTTCAAATTTGGGTAGAGTGGAGGCAAGGTATTCACCGATTTCGGTGGCTCGCCAACCTTCTTTGATGGTGACCCAAATATCATTCGTGCCTTGAGTGAGTTTGGTGGCAATTTCAGGAGTGGAAAGGCCCGGTGATAAGGAGAAAGTGCCGGCCTGGATTTGGTGGGCTATCCCCTGCTTTCTAATGATTAACTGGAAGTGAAGGGGTGACTTGATTAAGCCAGCCTCTGAAAGCTGATGGCTGATGGCTTTGACGGAAGTGCCTTTGGCAATGACAACATCTTGGGATTCTTGACTGTCTGGGTCGACAGGTTTGAGTCCTTGCTGATACCAATAAAAGGCTCCGGCTCCAAATAAAAGCAAAACGAAAGTTAAGAAAAGGAATAATTTAAAGAATATTTTTTTAAACATGATTTTCATCGAGATAATCTTGAAGAATTAAAGCGGCGGCAAAATGATGATCCGGACCACGGCGGAGTGAAGGTTTGGCCTCGGTAAGCTTGGCAGCAACCTGGCGGGAAGTAAAAGCTTCATCGTGGAACATTACAGGGAGTTGGTAAAGCTTGGAGAGACGGTGGCCAAATTGCCGGGATTCCTTGGCCATTTTACCAGAGGATACACCGACGAGAAGATGAGTAATTTGGTATTTGGTGAGAATTTCCGATAGACGTTGATCTACTTGGTTGGTTGGGAGAGTGAATAGAGGCTGGGCTAAAGGACCAGAGGCGAAGGCTAACCCTAAATGGACACGGCCATAGTCAAGACACAGAATTGTCATAGGCTGATTCTACCGCTCGTGGGCAAGATCTTGAAGTTGGGCAACTATAACACCCCGCCTTAGGTAAGTGCCCTCGGGTACACAGGTGACGAGTTTGAGTTGTCGATTGTTATAGCGCTGGGCAAGAATGTAGACGTCCTGAGGTTTGACTTCGAATTTGTCGTTGACGACGTAGCGATAGCGAATGCCGTCATAATCAACGAGAATCTCATCCCCGGTTTTTAAAGTCATGATTTTGGAGAAGATGGAAATATAGCGTTTGGGATTATCTTGGTCTGGGTTATAAAATTGTCGCAGGACCGAATGGCCAAATATTACGGGAGAACCTAGTTGGCCAGGGTTGGCAGTTCCTGGGTAATGAATAAGACTTTCGGAGAGATCGTCGCCACCGATGGCGACAACGGCTTCTTCAATATCGAGACTAGGAATCGAAATGGTGTAGTGGGTTATTTTGGATGGACGCGGCAGCTGAAAGTCGGCGGCTGGGAACCAAGTGTCGGGCTTGGTGAAGTCAGTATCTTGAGCGGATACGGGAGGGGCTTGGGCCGGAGAGTCAGGAGTGATGAAGGCGGTTTGGTTGATATCGATGGGGGTAACGAGACGGTCTTGGGCTAGAGAAGGAGAGAGGAAGAGCTGGTAATGAAGAAGGGGCCAGATGACATTGACTATAAGGATGCTACCGGCGGCAATTAAGGCTGGGGGGAGGAGGCGAAGAAGGTGGCGGCCAATGCCTCTAGATTGTGATTGTGGGGCTAGGGGTGGAACAGGATTGGCTTTGGTATAGACGGCAATAGGCATATTTAGGGACCAGGGTTGGTATCAACTTGGAGAGTAATGTTTTTGGCTACTCGAGGGAAAGTGGCAATTGGAGTGGGAAGCTTGGGGTTAAGGTCGATGGCAACTTTGGTAAAACCCGGAAGAGAGCGAAGGTAGCTTTCGGTTACGGCTGGCCGGCGGCCACGTAGATCGTTGATGACTTTTTGAGTATCGAGATTGGGGGCGAGGGCGAGCTTGGCATTGGCCGAGATGGTGTAAGTGTCATCGTCGTTTAGACTAAATTCGAGAATTTCGACTTGGGTGCGATCAGGAAGTAGTTGATGATCGGGGGGTAAAGATTGACTGGCTTGTAAGATGGCGAGTTGGTCAAGATCAGATTTTTTGTAAGTTAAGGCTTGGGAAGAGTAAGTGGCATTCATGATAAGTTCTTGAGCTTCTTGGCCAACTTCGGCTGAGAGAGAAGGCTCGAAACTTGAAGCTTCATCAGTTAAAAGAATGACCTCAAGGAAATTATCCTGATTGCCTGAGAGTTGTTCTTTGGCTTGTGACTCTAATTTCTGTTTGAGCTCTTTTGTAAGAGTGTCCACGTCCTCTTTTGCCACGGCTGAGACTTCTCGACTCGAGCCACCAGTAATATCGGATTGAGCACGGGCAAGATAGGAAGACTTATCGAAGTTAGCTACAGTGAACTCGGTGCCGGAACCTAGATTAAATTGAGTCCCAATTTCTGAGGCAGTAATGGCAACTTGGACAGTGGCTGGTTCGGTGGTAATGGAAAGATCGTCGTTTTCTTTGGAGGAGGCTGAGGCAACTGATACATCTTCATCGAGAGTGTATACGAGAGAATCCGGTCCGGTAAGTTTTGTGCCGGCAGAAAAAGATTTGGAAGAATTGGTGCGATTGTAAAGCGTGACCGTGCCTTTGGCTTGATCGCCAACTAACTTGGAGCCAGTGGTAGGAATTTGGGCTTCGGCTTGAGCTTGAGCGTCGATGAGCCGACCGGGCAATTTTGAATTAGAATAGTCCGGCTCAGACAGAGCAGGGTCGACAGTGAAACTTAATTTAGTGTCGGAGAAGCTGGGTTGGAGATAGAGAGTAACGGTAGCCTTGGGTAAATACCAATAGGCTGCAAAAACTGAAGAGGAAACAATTACAATGCCTAAAATAACTAGTCCAATGATTAAAGGCAAGGTGCGGGTTGTGGGGAGAGAAAAAGGAAGTCGAAAATGAGGAAGAGCGGGAAGAGCAGGAAGGCTAATAGATGGGAGACGGGAGGAAGATTTAGGGGTGGGTGTTTGGTCAACGGGGACAAGGTTGTCAGATTGAGAAAAATCATCAGTAAAGCCAAATTCTTGGGATTTGTCCGGTATTGATGGAGACTGAGGTAAAGAAGGGGATGGAGAAGGGGAAGGGGATGAGGGGGGTGGAGCTGATTGAGGCTGGAGGTTTAGGGATTTGATAACTTCGGCTCCGGCGGTTTCGACAAGGGCTTTGACGGTTTCTTCCGGAGTCAGGGAGATAATTTTGGGCAGATGAAGAAAAGGTAATTTGTCTTGCCAATCATAAGAAATGAGTTCTTGTTTTTGGGATTCTAGATCGGTGTGGCCATCGTAAAGAACGATGGTTGATGGCAGGTCCCCCGGATCATCGAAACGAGCAATACCCTCTTGAATATCTAGGCCAAGGTCCTGGCTTTTGCCGACTTGGTGAGAGCCAAGAAGTTGGCCGTTTTTGACAATCGAAACAGTGACGTCTTCGTCGGTAACTCCGACTAAGATGCCGGTGAAGGGAGCACCTTGTTTGAGTTTTAAGTATTGAATGAGCGACTCGTTCGTAACCACAAAGCCAAGGGGCTGAAGGGAGAGCTTTTGGCTGAGAAGTTTTAAAATGGGTTTGTGAGTCTTGGTTAAGGAAACGCCTTCTACCCAAGAGGCGGGTAAGGAGAAGATAGCTTGATTGGGTTCTGAGTCCAATTCTTGAGAAGCAACGGCCAAAGACGCATCTACGGCTTCAATGAGTTTTTGAGGGTCGGAGGAGGAGTATTCTTCGATGCTACCTAAGGAAACAAGTTTTGGCTTGGTGCCTGAGATTTCCCAAGCTGCTGTTTTCACAATTTCTGAACCAATTTCAACAGCAAAAAAACGAGGGGTTTCGGATGGGTTTTTTTTGATACTTGTCAAAAGATTATTGAGTTCCATGGGGCAGATAATGGTGCAGGCTAAAAAAGCCGGGCTTAGGCAGAAGCCAGTACCGCATAAAGGCGTCTTTTGCCTGAGCCAATCGACTCTTGTTTGGTAATTGTAACAGCGCCAATCTCACCTGTCGAGGAAACGTGCGGACCGCCGCAAAATTCTTTGGAGAAAAAGTTTGAGGATGTGCCGATAGTGTAAACACTGACCTTTTCGGGATAATTTTCTTTGAAGAAGGCTAAGGCTCCGGACTTGAGAGCAGATTGTTTGTCTTGGATGGTTTTGGTAACCGGAAGATTTGATTTGATGGCCTGATTGACTAAGTCTTGGATTTGATTGATTTCCGATTGAGTAAGGGCTTGGGAGTGGGAAAAATCAAAGCGTAACCGCTGAGAAGTGATATTACTACCTTCTTGGCGAACATGATCTCCCAAGACTTTTCTCAAAGCAGCGTGGAGCAGGTGAGTGGCAGTGTGAAGTTTGGTAACAGTTTCTGAGTTGTCGGCAAGTCCGCCCTTAAACATTCCAGAGGAGGCAGTGCGAGATTGTTGCTGATGTTGGCTTTGGGCTTTTTGAAAGTCAGCTTCGAAATCGGGGGAGAGATTGTAGCCTAATTCGATGAGTTGATCTTTGGTTAAATCTAGGGGAAAACCATAAGTTTCGTACATTCGGAAAGCCAACTCCCCTCTTGCCGTTCTAGTAATTGAGGCTTTGTTGTCAGGCTTTGATGAAGTTGACTTGGAAGTGACTTTTTTTAGCAATTGGGGAAATTGCTGCGTACCTTTTTGGAGGGTTTTGGTAAATTTTACCTCTTCATCTTTGAGGGTTTGAATTATGGAGTCTTGTTGTTTTTTTAAATGTGGATAGGGTTGTTGGTAGCTGGAGATGATGCTGGTAATTAGGTCTGAGATGTCCAGATTTGGTGCGGATAGTTTTTGGCGCAGATGCCAGACGGACCGCCTGAACAATCTTTTTAGAACGGCATCTTGTTTTTTGCTTCCTGGTTCTACCCCTTCAGCGGCGATAAAGACAGAAGCTCTTAAGTGGTCGGCGACAATTCTATATGAAACTTGATTTTGAGAATATTTTTGTGGGGCTTGAGTTTGGATTAGGTCAATTAAAGGATGGAAAATGTCAATTTGAAATACATCCGGCTGGTCTTGAGAGGCGGCTACGAGCCGCTCCAATCCCCCACCAAAATCAACGTTTTGCTTGGGGAGCTGTCTAAAGGACCCATCAGTGTCTTTAACATATTGCATGAAGACACTGTTGCCGATTTCCAGGAAACGACCGCAGTCACAATTGGGGTGGCAGGGCTGGTGCTTAAAAGCAGAGGTGGCGTGAATTTGACGCTCTCCATGAGGATCAAAGTCGAAAAAAACCTCAGAATCAGGTCCGCCAATTTCACCTTGGGGCATATTTGAGGGAGTGCCTGAGCGTGACCACCAATTTTTCTGGGCGTTATAGTAGAAAATCCGGTCGGATGTTTTAAATCCTTGTTCGGGGTTGTCGTTGACGGTGACTTTATTAATGCCCAGACTTACAAAATCTTTTGAAGCCTTTTTAAATTGCTCCTGCCAAATGTTTTGAGAGTTGGTGTCTTTAGGGGCAAATTGGTCACCTTTGAAAATACTGACATAGAGTCTGGTTGGATCGAGTTTTAGCTCATGAGTTAGGAAATTAAAAAACCAATTAAGTTGTTCTTTTTTGAAGTAATCCCCAAGACTCCAATTGCCTAGCATCTCAAAGAAGGTGGTGTGCCTGTTGTCGCCGACTTCGTCGATGTCTTCGGCGCGAAAACAAGGTTGCGAGTTGACCAGACGAGAGCCCATGGGGTGGGCTTCGCCTTTGAAGTAAGGCACTAGTTGCTGCATGCCGGAACTGGTGAAGAGAGTGGTGGGATCACCAACTGGAACGAGGGGGGCGGAGGGGATTAGGGCGTGGGAATGTTTTTGGAAGAAGTCTAAATAAAGGGTGCGGACTTGATTAGAAGTCATAGGTTTGGATTGTATCATAACCCTGGCAACCTACTTATCAGCTAAACTTTTTTTCCGGAACGGGTGAAAGTACGTTTGGAGGAAGTTTTGGGAGACTTGGTAGCTTTGGGTGTGGGTTCTTCGTGTTTTTGGAGGGCTTCGGCCAGAGTTGACTCTAATTGCTGGATTTGGTGAGGGTATTTGTCTTTGAGTAGTTCAAGTTTGGAGCGGAAGCGAGACAAAAGTTTGCCGGAGAGGTGTTGGTGACTGGCGTCTGAGGACAAAGCAGTAACCAAACCGGCTACAGTGCCGAGGATGACACCAAAAGCAAAGCCAGATTTAGGAGGGTCTTTAAGCATAGTTTAGTTGGATTTATGGCGATGTTTAGCCCAATTGAGAATATGGTCGGCAATATGAAGGCCGGTTTGGACACCTTGGCCAACAGCTTTGAGATCGGAGGCGGGGTGAACCAGATTGTGAGCGGCGGTTTCAACACCGGAGAGAGTACGATTGACTTGGCTAAGCGTGCGGTTAACTTGGCGAAGAATGAGGAAGAGTTGGATGCCCACCAGAACGAGAATAATTGCAATGAGAGAGATGATTACCATGAGGAAAATGATGAAGGGGTCTATAGACATAGATGGGTAATAGCTAACTAAGATGGATAAGACTTATAATACCTCAATTGGCTGGTTCGACCAAGACCGAACGAGTGAGAGTGCGGGTTTTGCCTTCTCTTGAGGAAGCCGTAATGATGATGGTGTGGTGACCCGGGCTTAAATTGAGAGTGGTTTGAAAAGAACCATCAAGTGAGAGGGAAACCGGAGTTTGATTGACGGTGACAGTGGCATCGGTGGTAGTTTTGCCAGAGACATCAACTAATGGAGTGAGAGTTTCGCCTTCTTGGGGATAAGTTAGAGACAGTTGAGGGGCACCGGTTAAGGTGAGGAGCTGGGAGATGGCGTAGAAGGCTAGGAGAAGAATGAGGACAAAGGCGAGGCTTAAAGTGGTGGTGCGAGGATTCCAAAATCTGGATGGGGTTTTAAGGGGGTTGGTGAGACCGCGGGGGATGATTTTGCCTTGCTGGTTTTGATCAAAATCACGCCGGAATACGGCCAGAGTAATGGCGGGGTCGAGACCAACAGATTTGGCATAGTTTTGGATGAAACCTTTAACAAAAGTGGCTGAGGGAAGTCGGTGAAATTGGTCAGATTCGATAGCTTGAAGATAATCGAGGCGGATTTTGGTAATATCAGCAACGGCTTCGAGAGAAAGATTCTGGCGAGTACGGGCTTGTTTGAGTAACTGTCCGACTGTTTTCATCTGAGTATTATTGACGAGCAAAAAAGTCATCGGCGGACTTGATGAGGACATCACGGGGTTTGGAAGAGCCATCTGGGGCGTTGATGACGCCGGCTTCGACGAGCTGGTCGATGATGCGAGCGGCGCGAGCGTAGCCAATGGAGAGTTGGCGCTGCAGGAGAGAAGCCGAGGCCCGATTGAACTTGACTACGGTACGAACGGCGTCTTCGAAAAGGTCGTCGACTCCCTCCATAGCTCGGCCGGAACCAGAAGAGGTAGATTTGGATGTGAAAGCAGTAACTTCTTCGGCGTATTGAGGAGTAATACCAGAGTCTTTTAAGTAGGAAATGAGACTGGAAATTTCTTTGTCTGAGACAAAAGTGCCTTGGATACGAGTGGGTTTAGACTGAGTGGGCGGGATGTAGAGCATATCTCCGTGACCGAGGAGTTTTTCAGCCCCAGGGCCGTCAATAATGACACGAGAGTCAACCATAGAGGTAACGTTGAAAGCTAAGCGACAAGGAATGTTGGCTTTAATAAGTCCCGTGATGACATCGACAGAAGGTCTTTGAGTGGCCAAAACAAGATGGATACCGGTAGCCCGAGCCATTTGGGCAATTTTGGTAATGGATTCCTCGACTTCTCCGGGGGAGAAAAGCATGATGTCGGCAAGTTCGTCGATAACGATGAGAATGTAGGGAAGAGACTGGAAGCCGGACATGTCGTTGTAGGCTTCGATATTTCTGACTCCGACTTCTGAAAAAACTTTGTAGCGGCCTTGCATTTCAGTGACGGCCCATTTGAGAGCGGAGAGGACTTTTTCCGGTTCGACGATAACCGGGGTAAGAAGATGAGGGATGTTGTTGTAGCCCGTTAGCTCGACGCGTTTAGGATCGACGAGGATAAATTTGACTTCATCCGGGGAAGCCCGAAAGAGGATGCTCGCGAGAAACGCATTGAGACAGACTGATTTTCCAGAACCGGTGGCTCCAGCGATGAGAACATGAGGCATGGAGGCAATATCGGCGACAACCGGCTCACCGGAGACATTAAGACCTAGAGAAACAGCAAGTTTGGATTTGTGTTTTTTCATGACGTCGGAGACGAGCATCTGTTTGAGGGAAACAAATTCAGCTGAGCGATTGGGGATCTCTATACCGACTAAGGATCGGCCTGGAATAGGGGCTTCGATGCGGATTTGCCCAGTGGGGGCGGCAAGGGCAAGGGCGAGATCGTTTTGGAGAGAGGTGATTTTGGAGAGCTTGGTTCCCAGGCTGATTTCTAAGGCGTATTGGGTAACGGCAGGGCCGCAATTAACCTCCACGACGCGGGCTTTGATATTGAAAGAACTGAGGACATCTTCGATGGTAGCAGCATTTTTTTTGAGGTCACCTCGATCGGCTTTGCCCCCGGCTGTATTGGAAAGCAAGGTGACGGGAGGTTCTTTCCAGATTATGGGGGTGCCGGTGCTAGCCGTGGTAATTGGAGGTGAGTCGGTGGTTTTTTCATCGGTTGGTTTGACGGGTGGAGTGGGAGCAGGAGAATCGTTTAAAGGAACTCCCTTGATTTTGAGGTCTTTTTCTTCTAGAGGCAGTTGGCCTGGATGGTTAACTTTGACTGGAGCGGAAGTAGAAGATGAGCGAGAAAATAGAGATGTAAACTTGCCCAGTGAAGCAAAAAGCTCGGCGAGGGCAGTTTCGGAAACAACCAAGACTCCGGCAATGACTAAAGTAAACAGGAAGAAAGAGGCGCCAAAGGGGTGAATAAGCAGAGCAAGACTAGTAAAGATTTGACTACCGGCAAGACCGCCTCTGAGGAGGCCTAAAAGGCCAGCAAAAAGGACGAGACTGCCCAGAAAAACGTTGGGTTTGGCCACCTTCCAGTTTATTTGGCTAACCATAAGACCGGCATTGATAAACAAGAAGGGGATAAAAAAGATAAGAACACCAAAGTTAATCTCGAGGACAGAGTAAAGACGAGAGAGGAAAGGACTAAGTTGAGTGAAAGAGACGATGATTAAGCCCGCAAAAAACCAGAGAAACAGGGCAATTAGGGAGAGGACAGTTTCCCGAGGAAGTTTGAGTTTGAATGGTGCTTTACGACGACCGCGTTTTCGACCCATAGGTTAGAATAAAAATTAGCCACTTCCCTACTTTTTGGGGTGGTAGAGACATAGTACCACAGAGTAACAAGTAGAAAAATTGGTTAGACTTGCATGACAACAGGGAGGATTAAGGGATCTCTTTGAGTTTGTTGGTAAATGGCCTCAGAGAGTTCGGTTTCAATTTCGCGGCGAAGTTTGGGCCAGTCGTCGAGTTGCTGGTATTTAGTTAAAATGTCCAAGGTCAGGGCTTCGAGCTGGCGAATGAGTTCCTGGGACTGTTTGATAAAAACAAAGCCACGGGAGATGACTTCAACTTTGCCTTTAAGGGCTTTGGTTTCTTGGTCGACAGGAATAACAACGACAACAATGCCTGCATCTGACATGGTTTTTCTGTCGGAGAGAACGATACTGCCGATGTCACCAACTCCAGTACCATCAACCATAACGTGTTTAAGTTTGATGGAATCTCCCAGAGAGACATGATCAGGGTCGACTTTGAGGGTTTGGCCATCTTCGAGTAAAAAGACGTTGTTTGTGGGGTAATTCATTTGGTTGACTAAATGGCGGTATTGAACCATATGGCGGTAGGTACCCCCAATGGGGAGAAAGTATTTAGGTTTTGTTAAGGCGATTAAGAGCTTTTGTTCGAGAGCAGAAGCGTGGCCCGAGACATGTAGATTGTCGTCGACATCAGAATATGAGACATCGGCCCCGATTCTGGAGATGTTGTCGATGGCGGTATAAACGTTGTCTTCATTGCCGGGAATGGCTTCAGTGGAGAAGACAACTTTGTCAGCCTCATCGATACGGATGAGGTGATGGTCACCGATGGCGGCACGAGAAAGAGAGGATTCGGGTTGACCTTGACTGCCGGCAATAATGACACATAACTCTTGAGGAGGTATTTGGTTAATGCGGCGTTTGTTAACGATGGCTTTGGCAGGGATATGGAAAAAGCCAAGTCTGGTGGCAGTTTTGATGTTTTGCTCGACTGAACGGCCTAAAAACGCAATTTTGCGGCCGTGGGCAATAGCGACGTTTACGGCTTGCTGAATGCGGTGGACGTTACTACTCATAACGGTAACGATGAATTTGCCTTGGGTGTTTTTTATTTCCCGCTCGAAAGTGTCAGTAAGAATCGACTCGGAAAGGGAGTGGCCGGTTTTTTCGCTTCGAAGACAATCGGAAAGCAGGAGGAGAACTCCTTGGGAGCCGATACGGGCAATCTTTTGATAGTCGCTGGTGACGTTGTCGACAGGAGTGAGATCAAATTTAAAATCTGAGCCATGATAGATGGTACCCACGGGAGTGTGAATGGCGTAGTGGCGAGCATCGGGAACGGAGTGGGTGACTTTGATAGATTCGATGGTAAAGGGGCCGAGCTCGAGCTGGCTATCATCAGGAAAAGTATTAAATTGTTTATCGTAGGCAAAATCCTTGAGTCGATCGGCAGCAAAACCCGTGGTCAAAGAAGAGCCGTAAACGGGAAAATCAGGTAATTGAGGCAAAATATAGGGAAGGGCGGCAATGTGGTCGTCGTGGGCATGGGTTAAAAGCATGCCGACAATTTGATCTTTTTTGTCTTGTAAATATGAGATATCGGGAATGAGGACATCGATGCCCAGCATGCCAGGGCCGGGAAAGCCTATGCCACAGTCGACAATCAAAATTTGATGGTCGTATTCGTAGAGGTACATATTTTTGGTGACGTTACCGATGCCACCGATGGGGAGGATTTTGAGTTGAGCCATGGCTTAAAGGAGTTAAATAATGAAACGTAAATTAATTATACAGGGAAAATTAGCTTGGTGAGAAGTTATTTTTAGAATGTAGGCAGATATTGCTTGAGGTTGTCTTGAGTTAAGTGGATTTGCTGAGACTGGCCCTCAATGATTTGGCGGGCGGCTTTTCGGACAACTCGTTCGAGATTTCTTTTGAGTGTACGAATACCAGCGTCAAAACCCAAGGGGCGGACGATTTGAGGCCAAAGCTCTGGATCTATGGTGAGAGTTTGAGGGGAAAGACTGGCTTCCGAGAGGATGCGAGGGAGAAGGTAGTGGCTGGCAATGTGGATTTTTTCTTCGTCGGAATAACTGGGCATAGAGATGGGTTCTAGACGGTCCATAACGGCTGTGGCGATATTGTCGGTGTTGTTGGCGGTAGCGATGAAGAGAACCTGGGAGAGATCAACCGGGTAATCAAGGTAATGATCGATGAAGGCAGAATTTTGTTCAGGGTCAAGAAGTTCGACCAGGACCCCCATAATGTCGGCTCGAGCGGCTTCGGTAACACGATCAATTTCGTCTAGAAGAATAACAGGATTTTTGGTTTGGGCGCGAACTAAAGATTTGATAAGGTAGCCTGGTTCGGCTTCGAGATGGAGCCGGCTTTGGCCACGCAGGTCCCGGGCCGAGCCCATGCCCCCGAAAGGAATACGGGCAATTTTACGACCAGTGGCTTCGGCAAGGGCGTAGGCAAAGGTGGTTTTGCCGGTACCAACAAGGCCGACTAAACAAAGAATGGGCGCACGAGCGATGGCTTCTGGGTGGTTTTGCTGTTGAAGTTTGAGAACGGCTAGGTATTCGAGAATGCGGACTTTGACTTCTTCAAGGCCGTAGTGGTGCTGATCGAGAACTTCGCGAGCTTTGGACAAATCAAGCTGATCGGAAGATGTTTGTTGCCAGGGAATTTTACAAACCCAGTCTAGATAATGGGCAAGGCGCTCGTATTCTTGGGAATATGTGCCCTGATGGGCACTATATTCAAGCCTAGTTAAGAGTTGATCGAGTTTGGCGCGCAACTCCTCGGGGAGGGTAACAGCCTCTACCTGGGAGCGGAGTTGGCCTACTTCTTGGAGAAGTGTGTTGGGTGTATCAGCCATAGAATATGGTAATTATGCCGAAGAAGACAGCTATTTGGGAAGAGGGAGTTTAGCGCCTGGGGCCGCCTTGGCGACGAGGTGGACGAGAGTCTCTGGAACCAAACCCTTCAGAACGAGGTCTGGAGGCTTTCTGAGTTTGCTCTTCTGGGGTAAGGGAGGTAAGGCTAACCTTGCCATCAGGACCGATGTCCAAGACCCGCACTTTAATTTTTTCACCAAGTTTGACAACTTGGGAAGCGTCGCGGACGTATTCGGTACTCATGTTGGAGACGTGCAAAAGGCCGTCGCGACCGGGAAGCAGGTTGACGAAAGCACCGTAGTTTTCGATACGGACAACTTCGCCGGTGAATTCCTCACCAGCCTTGATATCCCGAATCAGATCGTTGATCCAGGTTTTGGCTTGATCCATGGCTTGCTGATCGACTGAAGAGATAAAGACGTGGCCTTCCTCGTTGATATCAATGTCGGCACCGGTTTCTTTGATGATCTGTTTGATGATCTTGCCGCCTGGGCCAATTATCTCGCCGATTTTATCAACCGGGACGGTGATGGTAGTTATTTTGGGGGCGTATTGGCTCAACTCAGGTCGAGGCTCTGGGAGTGGTTTGAGCATTTCTTTTAAGATATGCAAACGGCCTTGTCTGGCTTGTTCGAGGGCTTTTTCTAAGACAGGCATGGGAATACCGGAAATCTTGGTGTCCATTTGCATGGCAGTGATGCCATCGGTGGTACCGGCTACCTTAAAGTCCATGTCGCCAGTGTGATCTTCTAAGCCCTGAATGTCTGAAAGGATTATGTAGTCATCTGCCGACTTAATAAGACCCATGGCAATACCAGAAACCGGACGTTTGATTTGGACGCCAGCGTCCATTAAGGAGAGCGTGGAGCCACAAACGGAGGCCATGGAGGTGGAGCCATTGCTGCTCATAATTTCCGAGACGACGTGAATGGCGTAGGGGAATTCTTCTTCTGAAGGGATCATGGGCTCAAGGGCGCGTTCGGCTAAAGCACCGTGACCGACTTCCCGGCGGCTGGGCCAGCCCATGCGGCCGGCTTCTCCAACAGAGAAGGGGGGCATGTAGTAATGGTGAATGTAGCGTTTTTCTTCCTCGGTTTCCATGGACTCGATAAGTTGATAGAGGGAAGGGGAACCGAGAGTGGTAATGGTAAGGGCTTGGGTACTTCCGCGTTGAAACACGGCAGAGCCGTGAGTGCGAGGCAAGAGACCGACTTCTGAACTGATGTCACGGATGTCTTCGGGTTTGCGGCCATCGGGTCGACTACCCTTGATAGTAAGCCGGCGAGCCTCCTCTTTCATGAGCTTGTCGATGACTTTGGAGATGTCTTTTTTGGAATACTCCTGGCCGTAGTTATCGTAGAGGTCTAGAACGAGAGCGTCTTTGCCGGTGGGCTCTAACCGCGCCCAAGCTTTGACTAACTCAGGAATTTGGGTTTTGGTGTCTTTGGTAACCTTGTCGATGAGTTCAGGATCAAGAGTTACGGGGGTGAAGGATATTTTGGGTTGGGCGTGGGCTTGAATGAAGGAGTCGAGCTTTATAAGGGCGGCTTGAATTTGTTCCTGGCCGGTTTTGAAAGCTTCGAGCATTTTGGCTTCTGAGACTTCGTTGGCTCCAGCCTCAACCATAACCACAGCTTCTTTGGTGCCAGAGACGACTAGATCAAGATCTGAGACTTCTCTTTCCAGGTAAGTGGGGTTTATGAGAAATTCTCCTTCCTCGGAAAGACCTAGGCGAAGAGCACCGACGGGGCCGTCCCAAGGAATGGGAGAAAGAGCTAAAGCGGTGGAGACGGCAAACATAGCCGGGATATCGGCATCATTTTGGCCATCAGCAGAAAGGACAGTGACGACGATTTGGATTTCGTTTTTAAAGCCTTCCGGAAAAAGGGGGCGAATGCTGCGGTCGATGATGCGGGCTTTGAGAATGACGTCGTCGCTGGGACGGCCGTCGCGCTTGACCCAACGGGAACCTTTAATTTTACCGCCAGCATAGAGCTTTTCTTGATACTCAACCTGAAGAGGGAACCAATCGATGTCTTCGCGAGGCTGGCTCATAACAACGGTAGCGTGGACTAGAGTGTCGCCGAGTCGAGCTAAAACGGCAGACGTGGCTTGCTGAGCAAACCGGCCAATTTCTAACTCTAAGGATTTACCCCCGAGATCGAGGGTGATTTGAGAAGTAGACATACTAAACTAAGGAGGATGGGGCTAAAGAAGTCAGTACTAGTAGCGGGGCCCACTACCAAAACCGAATTCTTTAACCAAACATTTCCTCCGAGTCTCCTAATAATGAAAAATAATTGTTGGATTTATTTGGATAAACCCAAATTGTTAATAAGTTTTTTGTAACGATCACCATCCAACTTCATAAGATAGTTGAGGAGGCGGCGGCGCTTGCTGACCATTTTAAGTAAGCCCCGACGGGAATGATTGTCGCCGGCGTGGGCTTTGAGATGGTCGGTTAACCGGGTAATTTTTTCGGTTAGAAGTCCGGCTTGAACTTCAGGGGAGCCAGTGTCACCTTGTTTTTGAGCGTACTTGCTCATAATTTGTTGTTTGTCTTGTGGGTCTAGTGCCATGATTTTTGCAAAAATAAATTACTAAAATAACAATGGTTGGGCTAGGAAGTGGTATTGTACCAGAGTAAAGGTAAAAATACTAGCAATTTAGGGAGCTAGCTCCTGCCAGACATAGTAAGAGGATTTCATGGCTTCGGGGGCGTTGATGACAAAGTCAGGACGGAAGCGGAAAAGTTCGGTGGGGTTTTGGTTATTAAGATTGTTTTCATAGTCACGGTCTAGGCTAACGCCGCTCCAGCCGATGAAAGAACCTTCACCGACAAATTTTAGGTCAGGCAGGTCGTTGTCGCCGTCGCTTTGAATAATAATTTGGCCATCGGCAATGAAGACGCCTTCGACAACGGCGTCGAGGGAGGCAGCGTCAGCTTGACCGACGTTGGGACTGAAAGTGAAATTGCCGGTAACAATGAAGGCCAGAAAACCACCCGGATCGACTGAAATTGATTCTGAGACAGTGAGATTGCCATCAATGAAAATGATCAAGGTTTGATTGCTGGCAACTGCCCAGGGTGAGTTGATTGTTTGATCACCGGTGTGATAGTAGGCAGAGTGGTCGGGATTGGTGCCATTGACCGGCGGGTTAGTGGGTATGCCGGACGGGAAGGGATCTGTGGCTGGAGAAAGAGGCAGTTCGAAGAGGCGAACGAAGCGGTTAAATTGGTCGCGATCAGGGATGGAGGTTTGGGCAGATAGACTGGGAGTTTCCTGAGAAAGAAGGTAGTTGGTGCCGTCTGGAGCCTGAATGCCGCTTCTTTGGGAAATGTCGATTACCCCACTAGCAAAGGTAAGAATACCGGAGGTGTCCTGAGCGGAGGCTTCTCTTCTTAGGAAGGGGACGGGTGAGCAGCCTGGTGAGAGGGCACAAGTGAACGGAATCGGGTCGAGGAAAGCAGCAGAGAGGGCGTCGAGACCTGGAGCGTTGGCGTGAGCATCGCCGCCGATGAGCTGATACCAGGGTTCCATGCTGTCAGTGACGAAAAAGTTAACACCGGTTTGTCCTGGTGGAGCAGAAATTGAATACATGCCACTAGCAGGACAGGTGGGAATAAAGTTAGCCGTGTCATAGTTTGAGAGACGAGTAAAGTAGACGTCGTCGCTACCGGGAACTTGGAGGCTAAAGGAGCCATCGCCGCCAATATCGGAGCCGTAAGTGCTGGCACTAACCCGAGAGCCGTCTCCGGGTTTAACACCGGTTAAGCTGCCGGCAAGTTCACAATTGTTGCCATTTAAAGAGGCCATACCTTCCCGATCTAAATAAACGTTACCGGATATGTCGTAATCACAGACATTGATAGTTACCGGGGGGTTGGTGGTAACACGATTGGTAGCGTCGGCATCACAAAGGGTGCCTTGAGGTTGAATGCGCGCGGTGTAGGAGCCAGGGGTAAGTTGGACTGAATATGAACAGCGGCCTCCACTACCGCAACCGAAAGAGCTGGCTGGGCGGAAGCTATTACTTCTAACAACGGCGTTACTTGAGTCGAGGATATCGACGTCATATTCGGTAGCAAAGGGAACAGAGTCCCAGGAGAAGACAATGGAGCCGTTGCTGGTTGGGGTTTGGGCGCAGTCGTCGGCATTATTGTAGAGGGAAGCAAGATTGGTGGGTGCTTGGCAGGCAACGGAATTGACGGTGACATCGGCTACAGCTGAGCAGCGGGTGCCTGTGTTCATGATGGCTTGGGCAGCGAGGGTACCATCGCCAGGTGCTTGGCTGGGAGGCTGGGAGGTGAGTATGGCAGAGTAAGGTGCAGAGTAGTCAGTGGCGGGAGGGGTGATGGAGAAAATAGAAGGATCGAGAGTAGAGAAGGTAACTTGATCGATGGTACCGCTGACGGCAGTGGTAGTGCCGGTGACTGATCTGGATTGGCCGTAGTCGAAAATTAGGCTGCCGGGAGAAAGAGTGAGAGTACAAGAGGGGGGAGGATCAGCTGAAATTGAAATTGTGTCAGAGTCGGTGGCGCCGATATTGTCAGTGGCACGGGCAATGATAGTGTGGCTGCCAGTACCAATGGAACTGATTGAGGCGGAATAAGGAGCAGAGGTGTCGGTGCCGATGCGAGTACCATTGTCGAAGAATTCTACTTGAGTAATGTAGCCATCGGTATCGGTAGCGGTAGCGGAAATGTTGACGTTGGTGCCAGTGACATAGCGGGAACCGTTACCCGGGGAAGTAATAGAGACAGCCGGACCGTTGTTGCTGGCGACAGAAACCCGAACTGAATCGGTATTCGAACCACCAGGACCAGTACAAGTGAGAGTGTAATTTTGGGTGGTGGTAAGGTTGCCGGTAGATTGATTTCCACTGGGAACGGCTTTAGAACCGGACCAATCCCCAGAGGCAGTACAGGAGGTGGCATTGACTGAATTCCAACGCAGGGTGGTGGAGCCGTTGTAGGCGAGGCTAGTTGAGTCTGCAGTGAGATTGACGGAGGGGGCAGAAGGTGGAGGGAGGGATCCCACGTTGATAGTAACCGAGTCAGAGGCTGAACCACCGGGACCGGTACAAGTGAGGGTGTAGGAGCGGGAAGTGGTGAGACTGCCGGTAGATTGATTTCCACTGGGAACGGCTTTAGAGCCAGTCCAGGCTCCGGAGGCGGTACAAGAAGTGGCGTTACTAGTACTCCAACGGAGGGTGGTGGAGCCGTTGTAGGAGAGATTGGTAGAATCGGCGGTTAAGTTGACGGAAGGGGCGGAAACTGAACCGGCAACGTTGATGGCGACTGAGCGGGTGATTGAGCCCCCTGCACCAGTACAAACGAGCGTATATGTTCTGGAGGAGGTGAGGTTGCCGGTGGACTGAGAACCATCGACAGATTTACTACCAGACCAAGCACCAGAAGCGGTACAGGAGGTGGCGTTGGTGGAGTCCCACCTTAAGGTGGTGGAGCCGTTGTAGGCGAGGTTGGTAGAGTCGGCGGTGAAGGTGAGGGTGGGGGTGGCTGGTGGAGGAGGAGCACCGGCAACATTCACAGTAACTGACCTGGTAGTAGATCCTCCAGCGCCGCTACAGCTGAGAGTGAAGGTGCGGGAGGTGGTGAGACTGCCGGTAGATTGATTTCCACTGGGAACGGTTTTAGAGCCGGACCAGGCTCCGGAGGCGGTACAAGAAGTGGCATTGGTGGTACTCCAGCGGAGAGTGGTAGAACCGTTGTAGGCTATATTAGTGGAATCAGCAGTGAAGGTGAGAGTGGGGGCAGGAACAGAGACGTTGAGGTTGACGGTGTCTGAAACGGTTACTCCAGCGGAGTTGTTACAAGTGAGAACAAAAGGTCCACTACCGGTTATGGGTCCGACGTTTTGGGAACCTGATGGCCTGGATTTGTAATAGGGATTGGCCCAAATAGATTGTCCCGTGGCCCAACACTGAGAAGCGTTGGTTGTCGTCCACGAGGCGGTGACGCTAGAATTTAGGGGGACTAATATTGGTCCATTACTGTTGTTTATACGTAGATCGACGGTGGGATTGGCAACTGAGGTGGATATGTTGACAGTGTCTCTGACTGTAGTGCCGGCTGTATTCCAGCAGTCGATGATAAACGAACCACCGGCGTTGACGGTGATTGTCGCATTTCCGCTAGTTGCTCTTGACCCTCCCCAAAGACCGGCAGCGGCGCAGGCTGCAGCGTTTGTGGTATTCCAAGAGACGGTTACTGAAGTTCCTGGCGGTACGGCTGCTGGGGTGTTGCTACCGTTGACCCGTAGGTCTACTGTAGGCGAGGCAATGGCTGTGATATTTACTGTATCTCTTACCGTAGTGCCGGCTGTATTCCAGCAATCGATGAGGAATTGACCACTGGCGTTGACGGTGATTGACACACTTCCGCTAGTTCCCCTTGACCCTCCCCAAAGGCCGGCAGCGGCGCAGGCTGCAACGTTTGTGGTATTCCAAGAGACAGTTACTGAGGTCCCAGGTGAAACAGCAGCGGGTGTGTTGCTGCCGTTGACCCGTAAGTCTACTGTAGGCGAGGCGGGTGGAGGAGGAGGGGGTGGAGGGGGGGGTCCACCGCAACAATTTATGCCGGTTGCCACTTCTCCTGAACCATCAGATAGACAACGGACAATCTGGCATAAGCTAGTATTACAGCGCTCAGCGTTTGGAGTACAAGCTTGAGGTGGGGGGGGAGGGGGTGGGGCGGGGGTATAGGAACAGCCACCGGAGACGACGTAGTGTAAACATGCCTGATGGCCACAAGTGCCACCCCAAAAACCACATCCAACTGGTTTGTATTCCGTGCAGGTTTGGGTGTAAGTACAATTTGGATAACTACATCCTGGTGGACTTGGGACTGACGTAACTGCATTGCAACAAGTGGCGTTACCCGTGCATGACTGAGCTTCAATTGGCTTTGCCAAAGAAAAAAAAGATATAAAAAACAAAATCCCTAAACAGAAAATGATAATTTTTTTTATATCAATCATTTAATTGGTGGGATATTTGATAGGGGGTTATACCCGACTTGATAAGCTCATCTGCTTTAACGGCTGAAATGGGATAAATGCTTTTCATTTCCTGCTCGTATAGATCTGCGGAAATATCACCATTCATATTGCGATTTTGTAATTGAAATATATTTACGGCCACGAAGACTTGCTGTAGGCTGTCAAATAAAATTGCCGACTCGTCTTTGTCTAACTCAAACAACGCATTAGGGTTTACAAAAACTGTAACCTTAAACACTTGTTCTTCGAGTTGGGCATCCGATCCGATATAGTTTATTAGCTCTTCCTGATTGTTATATTCAGAAAGAGTCTGAGTGGTTGTGTTGGGTGTAAACTCTAATTGGATGGATTTGATTTCGTTTTCAGCCAAGAATGCTTGAGTATCTTTGTCTAAATGGCCAAATTTAAAAGAAGAGTTCTTTTTAACCTGAAGAGAGGGGTGGGAGTTAATAATTACAAATTCTGCATTATGAGTGCGGAGATAGATGAAGAAGGCAATCAAAACCAGAAAAATAACTAGGAAAAAAGAAAGAATTATGAGCAATAACCTTTTGCCAGGAGAGGGTTCCATTAATTCAGTTTACATAACCCCTAGTACAAGTGCAATATATTAGCTTATTAGTCAGTGACAGGGACGGCTCTTAACACAAAGCCGTGAAGACCTAACTCTTCATATAATCTCAACATTTCTCTGGATCCCCTCGCGGTGGTATTGAAGTCATTTGCATCAAGCCTGCCATTTGATAGAAAATGTGATATCACCATCACAAAAACAAATTCTCCTAAATAGTCGGGGTCTTCATATCGAGAGAGACTGCTGTCAATGCTCACTCGAACAAGATTTGTGTGTTCATTAATTAAATTTGAACCTGTACGTGCATCATTGCTCACTACAGCAAAAGTGTAGTTCCCTGACAACTCAAGAGCACTTTTAATAGCCTCGGGACTTGAACCATTAACAGGGAAATGGTCTGAGGCTAAAATAATATTTATTTGTCTACCAGGTTGGAGAATTTTTTCTAAAAGCAATCTGAGAAAAGCATCTACTTTATCCTGATTGTTGGATAAATCTTCTTGAAAGACCAATTTCAAAGGTACGCTGTCAACTTCAAAATTCCTTGAAGTAAAAATATTTAACTTAATTCCTGAAACACCTTTTTCATAATCTTGTGACTCCAAACTTCCACCAAAGTGTGTAAGACCATCGCGTAAATCAGCCTCATACCGCCTTGGAGTAAATTTTGCACCGTCCATGCCCATTTTTGGAAAAAAGTAGTATGTTTTATCGTTTTCTCTGGCCTCGTATGCAAGGAGTTCTGGATTCCACAGTAAACTTAACCCTTCTTGTTCGGCGAATTGGAAAAGTGCCTGCTCATCACCGTAGGGATACATTTTTAGCACCTCAGCTTGTTCGGCCAATTGTTGTTCGGTGAGAGGCGGGGCAAAACGATCAAGTACTTGAGGATCTTCGAGTCCGTCCAAAATGGCTTGCACTAATTCTGGGGGTACTTCTGAACCTGGTAATGGCAATACTTTTTGGTGTTCAGTGCGAGTATCTAGAAAGGCAAAGGGTCTGTCTTGATGAGAAATAATAAGGTAAGGGTTTTCGTGACCATCGTTAAAACCTATAGATAGTTCTATAGGTTTAGGAAAAGTAAGTTCAATGTGGTCACCGTTTTGATTCCATACGGTAGGGCTAAATGAAAGATTACCTGAATCTGTGAGTGGCCAATAAATGGTGCGTGTATCAGAGGTTTCTCTGAAAGCTACAACAGCAATTCGAAATTCGTCTCCCAATTGTCCATTCCAGCTAACGGAGGTCACGGCGGTTTTGCCTTGGCTGGCTACGATTGACTCGATAGAACTTTTGAGAGTTTGAGCGGTTTGATCTAACACCTCAGCACCGCCAGAAGTGATTTCTCCAGCATCTACTAGTTTACCCCAGGGATAAATATTGCCAGAACCTTCTTGCAAAGGAGTTGAATCACTTGGAGGTTGGCCAGAAAAAGGAGTTTCCGATTCGGTGTTGGTTAGCATGTCGGCAATGAAAACGGCTTGTTCAGTGATGAGTTGTTGGCGTTGTTCGACGCTAACATTGATGAGACTTGAGTGAACATATGCTAATCGTCCGTCAGAAAGAACTACTTGATACCATTCGGTAGAATTTCCGAAAGCATCACCTTCAGTATCGATTCCGGTAACCAAAATGCCGTTGGTTGTGTAGTTAGATAAGCTGTCTATTACATCTTTATTTAAACCTGCTTCAGTGCGAATATTGCCACCACTGATGATTGATGCTCTAAATGAAAAATCG